>NZ_JBEYTI010000021.1:0-107255 GCF_040642975.1 Micromonospora sp. NPDC047548 | reverse complement strand
GGCACACCCGCACCCGCACCGGCCCCCGCACGACCCGCCAACGCGAAACGGAACGTACCCGCGACATCACGTACGAGATAATCATCGCCCCATCCAGCCTATACAAAAGCACCGAAACGGCCAAAGTTTAGGTCAGTGCTTCATGCCTGCACGAAGGAGACACATCGTCAACTGATCTTGCGGTGGTAGATGGCCATGGCGACGCCATACGCGACGATGAGGAGGCCGGCACACCAGGCAATGGCGATCCAGATGTCGCCACCGACCTGCTGCTGAGCGAACAAGTCGCGGATCGCGTTGACGATGGACGTCACCGGCTGGTTCTCGGCGAAGGCGCGCACCGGGCCGGGCATGCTCTCCGTAGGTACGAAGGCCGAGCTGATGAATGGCAGGAAGATGAGCGGATAGGAGAAGGCGCTCGCGCCGTCCACGGACTTCGCGGTCAGGCCCGGGATGACTGCGAGCCAAGTCAGGGCCAGCGTGAACAGCATCATGATGCCAGTGACCGCGAACCAGTCCAGCGCGCCGGCCCCCGAGCGGAAGCCCATGACGAGGGCGGCCAGCACCACCACCACGAGCGAGATCAGGTTGGCGACCAGCGAGGTCAGCACGTGCGCCCACAGTACGGACGAGCGTGCGATCGGCATGGACTGGAACCGCTCGAAGATGCCGCCCTTCATGTTGAGACTGGGCGCGTTAGTTGGCCGCTGAGCGGCGCAGTTGGCCGCATGATCATTTGTGGTAGGTGGGAACGGTTCAGCGGTGTGCCGGTGCGGAGGTGAACATGCCGGTCTCCTCCGGTTGGCCATCTATCGTGCGAATAATTTGGTTGATGCAGGTCTCGATGATTTGGGCTAGTGCGTCGTGGTGGCGCCAGGGGTCCTTGTGGAAGGCTCGCCACTCGCCGAGGAGGCTGCCTCTCAGGCCGTAGCGGTCGGCGGGGTTGTGCGCGGGCAGGATTGTCGTCGGGGCGAGGAGGTGTTCGCTGCTGGTGATGGTCGTCCAGGCGACCCAGGAGACGAAGCGCCTTTTGCGTTCTCCCCAGTCGGTGATGCCTCGTCGTGACGGTGGGGTGTGGCAACGACCGAAGGTGACGGCTTCCCATTCCTCGGCGGATATCGACCAGTGTGCCAGGCGTTGCCGGCGGGTTCCGTAGTCGATCAGGGCGGTGGCGGCATCCAGTTCGTCGGCGAGGTTGTTGAGGGCCGCGGTGAATGCATGGGAGTTGGCCTTGTTCCGAAGCCACGGGCTCAGCTGGATCAAGGTGGTCTTGGTGACGGATTCGGGTAGGCCGAGGTGTCTGCCGGCTTGGGCGTAGGAACCGCCGTTGACCATGCGGACCAGCCGGATCGCCGCGGCGCGGCGTAGAAGCCGGGGGCTGCCTTTCGGCAGGTGACGGAAGTGACCGTCGAACCAGGCGTCGGGCAGCCGCTGCGGGATGTGGCGGTGGTCGAAGTTCCCGCGGCGGGTGGGCCCCAAGTGGCTGCCGAGCGTCCCGGCCGCCGGGCTTGCCAGTTTGCCGAGGCGGGGCTGCAGCGCGGTTTGCAGGCCGGGTGAGACGTTGCGACGTTCGGAGCAAACCTCGCCTACCCGCATTACGGGGTCGCGCCGGGATCGATCGGCGTCTAGCTTCGGCAGCAGGTTGTCCGCCTCCCCAACGGACCAGCCGATGGGGAGGCGGACAGTTCGCAGCCGTGGTGCGCCAACACCGCGGCCGCAACCGCCCTCATTTCCTGTCCAGAGGAGGTTTCATGAGGACACGTACCAGATTACTCGCCGGCGCGGCAGTCGCCGTTCTCGGCGTGACCGGACTAGCGAGTCCGGCGACCGCCAGCCCGGCGCTGCGCGACCCGTCGCTCGCCTCGTTCCAGGGACGCACCATCGACCTGTCCAAGAGCTGGGAGGGCGCGCAGGTCTGCGCCGTCCTGTCCCTCAGCGAGGTGCGCTGCTACGCCTCGAACTCGGAGGCGAGCGCTGACCTGGCCTCTCGTATCACGTCGACCGGCACGCCGCGCGATGCCGCCGGTCCCATTGGGACCCTCGCCTGGCACGGGTGTGACAACGACTGGCTGTGCATCTACGAGCACGCGGACTTCGGGGGCCGCAAGCTCCAGTTCAGCGACGAGTACTGGCACGACCTGGACGAGTGGGGGTTCGTGGACATGACCTCGTCCTGGGTCAACAACCAGGGCGGAAGCTGGACCGGGTGTTCGGGCAGCGACAGCGGCACCCTCGGCGACGGGGCTGGCAACAACCGCACGATGACCGACTGCACGGCGTCCGCGAACCTCGGCAGCTACAACGACAAGGCCGAGGACATCCACGGCTGATGCCCTGACCTGACCAGCACCAGCTCGATCACCGGGTGGGTGACGCCTTCGCGGTGTCACCCACCCGTCTCGCTTTTCAGCGGGGCATGGCGGCATACTCGGCGACCAGGTATGACCGATAGGTGATCACCGCGGGGATTGTCACGTTCAACTTGCCTGCCGTCTCCGTCAGCACCGCCTCGTACCCGAGCAACGAGCCGGATCGAGGATCAACGATCACGGCGTACTGGGCAGGCAGACCGTGGGCGCTGGACGTGATCGAGAACGCTTCACCGGAGCGCCCGGCCCGGTCGGTAACCGTGCCGGCCACCGTGATGCCCGGAAGGTCAGCCAGGAACCTGAGCACCGCCGCACGCTGCGCCGGGGCCAGCAGCCGCACGCCAGCAAGCTCAGCGACATCCTCCAGATATTGCACCGGCGCCTCATGCTCCGATGCACCCGCGGTCAGCCACTCACGCAGCGCGGTGACGTCCGTAGGCACCGCGCCCTTCCAGCGGCTGTGGAACTCCCCGGCCGCGTAGTCACGCACCTCCTGCGACGGGTCCACCCGGCCACCCCGCCGCTGCCACTCCCGCCGGTCAGCATCGGAGCGGAACGTCGGGGGCAGTTCCTTCTTGACCATGCGGCCGGCGTTGTCGTCGGTGCGCCAGGACCGCCACTGCTGTGGCACCACGGCGGACGTCGTCCGACCGCCAGTGATCGAGGAGTTCAGGAACCAGTTCGCCGACTCCAGGTACTCCGCGGTCCCCGCCGGCCGCTCCGGCGCCGGCTGAGCCGCCGCCACCGCGGCCAGGCGCCGCAGCCGGGCGTTGGCCGGTTCCGTACTCGCCGGCGGACCATAGCTCAGGATCGCGGGGGTAGCCGCGTACGCCGGCTGCGGCTGCCGGTACGTCTCGAGCGCGACCGCCCCAGTAGCAACCGCCAGGGCCGCCGCGCCGGCTGCTGCCAACACGAAACGGCGCCGCGGAACCGTTCGCCTCGCGCTGCCCGTAGCGCGGTCAGAGGCGAGGATGCGCGCAAGGTCTTGCACGCGGCGGTTCTCGTCGGCAGGTTGGACGTCTCGTGCCGGATCCAAGCCGCCCAGCAGCTGGCGCACCTCATCGACGGCGTTCATCTCATGCACCCCAATTCGACATCGACGGCGCCGTCCACGGCGTCCGCTCCGCCCCGTCACTGACCACGCCCAGCTGCGTCCGAAGCCGGCGGCGAGCTCGCATCAGCCGCATCGCGTACGTCGCCCGGGATTGGCCGAGTACGACCGCGGCCTCAGCGGTGCTCAGCCGCTCCCAGGCCACCAGCCGCAAGACCTCCTGATCGGCGGCGGATAACCGGCCGAACGCCACCGCGACGTCACGCTGGCTGACCACCTCGTCCGCGTGATCCACGATCACCGACCGGTCCGGCTCCGCCGCGACCCGTAGCGCAAGCTCCTGCCACCGCCGCTGGCCTCTGGCTTCGTTGGACAACACCAGACGAGCCACCCCGTACAACCACGGCAACGCCGACCCGGACGGAACATCGCCCACACGTCGCCACGCAACCAGGAAGACCTCGGCAACAACATCGCCGACGTCCGGCCCGACGATCCGCCGAGTCACATACCGCCACACGTCACCGTGATGACGCTCGTACAACTCGGTGAACTGCTTCTCCGCGACGTCCATCGCACCTCCTACTGTGCTTATGTCCGGCACCGACCAGAACGTCACACCCAGCAACGAGCGAATCACCCGATAGCGCCACTCCCGGCCTCGGCAGCTCGGACCCGCATCCGAGCCTCGCCAGATCTCGAACAAAGACGCCCTGCCTCAAGGGCCGGCCGCTCGTGCAGCGACATCCGACGCGAAACCGGGTGGTGGGGCTGGCGGCGTCGGCTCGCGGCACCATGATCGGAGCTGCACGGCAGATCCAATCGGCCAACAAGACTGCCCAGGCCCGGCCAACTACCGCGCCCAACCATCCCGGAAAAGGTGAGATCACGAGCCGCCATCCGGCCAACTACCGAGCCCAGTCACACATGTCCAAAAAGAGCCGGTATGCGGTGTAGGAGATGCCCGAGGCCACTGTGATGAGCAGGATGCCTGGCAGCAGGTAGTTCACGTACTTGTCCGACCCGGTCTGGATCGCGCCGCCGAATACGTAGACGAACAGCAGCATGAATGCGATCGGCATGACCACGGTCGTGATGATGGTGTCCGGGCTGCGGCCGATGTGGCGCAGGGACCGGCCCAGCAGGACGGCGGTGTCACCGAAGAAGTGCTTGGTCATCGAGGGTCCTTGTTGTTCGTGCCGTCGGGGCTAGCGGCGCCTACTTTGCTGTCAGTGCCGTCGTCACCGACGGTGGCGAGGAAGACGTCCTCGAGGGTCGGCTGCTTCTCGACGTACTCGACCTTGGCAGGCGGGAGCAGCTGCTTGAGCTCGGGGAGAGTGCCGTTGGCGATGATGCGCCCCCGGTGGAGGACCGCGATCCGGTCGGCGAGCTGTTCGGCCTCGTCAAGGTACTGCGTGGTGAGCAGCACCGTCGTGCCCTGCCCGGCGAGCTCCCTGACGGCCTGCCACACCTCGAAACGCGCCTGTGGATCGAGCCCGGTCGTCGGTTCATCGAGGAAGATCACCGGCGGGTTCCCGATGAGGCTCATCGCGATGTCGAGGCGGCGGCGCATGCCACCCGAGTACGTCGACACCTTCCGTGTCGCCGCGTCAGTCAGTGAGAAGCGGGCCAGCAGGTCATCCGCGACCCGGCTCGGATCCCTCAGATGCCGCAACCGGGCGACCAACACCAGGTTCTCCCGCCCGCTGAGGATCTCATCGACGGCCGCGAACTGTCCCGTCAGGCTGATGGACTCCCGCACGTTCGCCGCTTGCGTGGCGACGTCGAAGCCGTTGACGCTGGCCGTCCCCGCGTCCGGCTTGAGCAGCGTGGACAGGATCCTCACGACCGTGGTCTTACCCGCCCCGTTGGAGCCGAGCAGGGCGAAGATGCTGCCTCGCGCCACGTCGAAGTCCACGCCACGCAGCACGTGCAGATCCTTGTACGACTTCTCCAGGCCCTGGACCTGGATCACAGGCCCGCGGACCTGCTCGGTTGACATCTGGAAATCTATGGCCATGGTGCCAGCATGCAGGGTTGACGCTGCGTCAAGGTCAAGCCCGGGAGCAAGGCAGCGTCTATCTGCTCAGATTGCGGGAGTGGCGTCAGGGCTCCATCCACCGCTCGCTCATCGGCCAGCGGGTTGGTGGGTCGAGCGGCATGGGAAGAGGAACTCCGAGCGATTACCCGAGACCGCGGTGCCAGATTCGCGCCCAGCGGTCCTCGCGGACGGGGCACGCCAACGTGACGCGGGACCGTCCGGGTGGACACCCCAGCTCGGGCATGCGCGGCCTGGCCGGTGACGCTCAATCCCGCAGGCGAGGCAGTGCGTGTCGATGGTGATCCCGGCGGCGTAGCGGTCGAGTACGCCCTGCACGACCGTGGCGAGAGGTGCCGTCGGGTGGCGCTCAGGGTCGGACAGTAGGCGATCCGACTCCAGCCCCACGGGCACCACAGTGGCATCGACTGCGGGATGCGCATACCGGCCGCCTTCTCCCGGCGCCGCCGCTCAGCGTACTCCTGTGCCTGCGGCATACCACGTCGCGAGCCTGTTGGAGTTCGTCCGCGGCGCGAACGAGTGCGTCGGGATTCGCATCGCCTCGGCCGCCTGCCGATCGGTCAGGCTCTCAACGATCTGCAGCACCGTGACCAGCGCCAACCGGCCCGGAGACCAACCCGGCCGGCCCCAGGCCCCGAACGCGACGCTGAACTGAGCATCTGCGAACAGCTCACCCAGCTGATCTCTGATCACCACCGGCAACGGCGCCTCACGCCCGGCATACCTTGCCCATATCGCCGCCGCCACCTGCTCGTCAGGGGCCGGCCACGGCAGCGGCTGCATCGACATCACACGACCTCAACCGCGGCCATAGGGAAGGACAGCCGCGCATCAGATCCTCTATCCGGAGTAGAACGACGTCATGCCGCCTCGCCGAATTAGCCAACAGGATCCAGCATGCGGCGCAGGTCGGACCAGGCTGCGTCGGAGATGACGCGGGCCAGGTGGCGGTTTCCAGCCACACGCCGCCGCCAACGAGCAGCTGGGTGGCGTGGGGTGCTTCGGTCGGATCGGTTAACCACCAGCCGGCCCTGCCAGTGGCCACCCGGTCCCGGCCGATCTTGCTCCGCAGGCGTGAGATGACGCTGCCTACTGCCATGGCGTTCTTCGGGCCCGCCCTGATGCTCATCTCGTCCCGGACCTGTGCACCGCTACGAGGTTCGCCCTGCGCTTCGGTCAGCACCTGCAACGTCTCGGCCTGCTGGGGACTCAGCTTGACGGGCGCGTTCCGGCCGGCCAGCCAGGTTTCGCTTGTGGTGCGCTCCAATCGCACGCCGGCTCACTCCGCCGCGGGCGGCTGGGGCGTCGCCGGACCGGCCAGCCGCCAACCGCCTCCGCCTCCGCCTGTGATAATCCGGTTACGCCCGAGGCGTTCCCGGAGGCGATGGATGACCACGCCCACCGCGGCGATCGTGGCGGGCCGGTCATGCGGTGGCAACGACGACCAGATCCAACTCCTGCTGCGCGGCATTCCCCGCGCCTCGACGAGTACCCGCAGCATGGCGAACTCCTGCGGGCCGAGCCGGATGGGCCGAGCCGGCCCGTCGAGGACGTACCGATGCTCGACATCGAGTCGCAGGCTGCCGAACGACAGCACGTCGGCGCCGTCGACCGGTTCCGGCGCGATCGGGTCCCGCACCCACCAGCCGTCCACCCCGGTGAGAATGCGTGCGGCACCAATCTTCTTACGGATGTTGGCGATCACCACGCCGATCTGGGCAGCTGTTGGCGACCGATACCCGCGCGGCATGGCGGCCCAGATCGCCTCCCGGCTGAGGGGCGTCCCCCGCGCCGTGATCAGGACGGCCAGCACGGCGACCTGCTGGCCACTAAGCATGACCGCGCTCGACTCAGGGTGCAATCGGACCAAGCCGGTGGACGTCTGCAACTCCACCCCGGCGTAGCACAGCGGGACATCCAGCACGGGTATGTACAGCTGGCGCCGACCGGTGCTGGTCCGCGGGCGCCGCCCTTGACGGCACTGAGAGATCGCCAATAGCGCAGAGCCTGCCGCCGGAGAAACATCCTCAGCCGGGAGGCGGCAGGCCGACCGGCCGACCATGGACTGATCAACCACCATGAAGGACCTCACTATCTGGCTAGCTGGCCGCCGCTACCCCAACCGGCCAGCGTGAACCTCACTCCGTGCTTCTGAAACGGGCCATAGCGGCGGTGTGCCTGGTGCCGGGGCGGACATCGGGGCCAGCCGGTGCGGTCGCCTTAGCCCGCTGACCTGCGGGCCATCACTGGCTAATTGCGGTGAACCAGGGGTTACACGTGTCGGTAGCTACCGACGTGAGCCCTCGTTGACGTACTGTCACCAGGGCTGCGGCGGCGGGTGGGCAGAGCGGGTTGTGCCGGTGGTGGCCGGCACGACCTTCCTCCCCCGCCGCTTTCGCGGGCAGGCCATCGGCAAACGTTTAGGTTGCTTTCTGAAGTGCGGGAGGTCGTCGGGGCGGGGCGTGGACGCCGGGAGGCATGCGCGGACACCGGACGTCGGCGGTCAGGCCGACGGCCCGACCAGCTGGTACGCCGCTCGGACGGCGGCCACGGCCCAGCGCATGCGACTGACCGCCTCGACCGGATGGTCGCCGTACTCCTGCGCGACGAGTGCCGCGCAACCGGCCGCCCGGTGCCGGCTGATGCTGTCCAGCACCGCCTGCCGGATCTGTTCGGGCGTCGGATCCTCCGACGGTTGGAGCGCGGAGGCGAAAAGCGCCTCCGCCCTGGTACTGAGCAGTTCCGACGGGCTCATCACCGGCTCCTTTCCGGTAAGTGGCAGCCACGCCCGCGAGGCAGATCCGGCGCAAGGCGCACCACCGCCGAAGCCGCACGCATGAGATGCGGGGCTGGCCGATCGCCTCGGGCGACCGGCGTACGGGCAGCCGACGGATTCGCCGAGCGGCGACGCCCGGGGTGGGGTCGGCGGAGCCCGACCCCACCCCGGTCCCGGTCCCGGCCCGGCGCCGGGTTCCGGGCGTTGGGATGTGCGCCCCCTGCGTCGTGCCCGGCGCGCACCCCATGATCCACCTCCCGTTACTTGCCTGACCCGGCGAGGACGCCCTCCACGAAGTAGCGCTGGAAGGCGAAAAAGACCACGAGCGGCAGGAGCATGGACAGGAACGCGCCGGGGCCGATCGTGTCGAGGTTGGACGAAAACGACCGCATCTGCTCCCGCAGGGCGTAGGTGATCGGGGCATTGTCGGAGGTGGCGAAGACGAGCGCGACCAGCAGGTCGTTCCAGACCCACAGGAACTGGAAGATGGCCAGCGAGGCGATGGCCGGCCAGCCGATCGGCAGCACCACGCGGGCGAAGATGACCACTTCGCGGGCGCCGTCAATGCGGGCCGCCTCGAGCATGTCGCGCGGGATGTTCAGGAAGAAGTTGCGCAACAGGAAGATCGCGAACGGCAATCCGAAGGCCACGTGGAAGGCAACCACCGCCGAGATCTCGCCGTAGATGCCGAGGGCCCTGAAGATCCGTGCGTCCGGCACGATCGCCACCTGGATCGGCACGACGATCAACGCGACGACCAGCACGAACAACCAGTCCCGGCCGGGGAAGTCCATCCAGGCCAAGGCGTACGCGCCGAGTGCGCCGAGCAGCACCACGAGCAGGGTCGACGGGACGGTGATCAGTACCGTGTTCCACAGCGAGTGGACGATCCGCTCGTTCTGCAGCACTTGGGCGTAGTTGTCGAGGGTCAGTTGGGCCGGTGCGGTGAAGACGGTCCACCAACCGGTGGCGCTGTTGTCGGCGCTGCTACGCAGGCTCGCCACGGCCAGACCGAAGGTCGGCAGCAGCCAGAAGACGCCGATCAGGACCACCAGCAGCCGCAGCAGCGCCTTGCCAAACCGCATCATGAACCGGGTCCACGGTCCTGGTCGCGGCGGGCCGCCCCGCGCGGTACCGGCGGGTATCAGTTCCGGTGCCGTGTCGATGGTGTCGTGGCTCATCAGCTATCCCTCCTCAGGCGCCGGATGTTGAACAGCATCGCGGGGAGCACCAGGGCGAACAGCAGGACCGCGAGGGCGCTGCCGAGCCCGTAGTCCAGGCCGCCGCCGAAGGACACCCGGTACATTTCCAGGGCGACCACGGTCGCGTCGTTCTGGGATGACTCGGGTGCGAGCACGTAGACGAGGTCGAAGATCTTCAGGACGTTGATGGTCAGGGTGACGAGCACTACGACGAGCACGGGCCGGACCAGCGGCACGGTTACGTGCCGGAAGGTCTGCCACTCGCTTGCGCCGTCCATCCGGGCCGCTTCGAGTGCTTCCCGGGGCAGGGCGGCCAGACCGGCCGACACCAGCACCATGGCGAAGCCGGCCCAGATCCAGATGTACGCCCCGATGACCGCGGGAGTGACGAGTGAAGGCCCGAGCCAGGTGACGCCGTTGAACGGCTCGGTGAAGTTGTCGGCGGGCAGCCGGATGACGTATGGGCCGGAGGTGAGGTCGGGGAACGCGAACCGTCCGGCGGCGTCGGTCCGGGTGGTGGCGACCACGGTGCCCCCGTTGGCCACCGCCTCGACGGTCATCTGGGGCAACCCCATCTCGCTGGCGTCGATGGTCCCCGCCCGGCCGCCGCCGCCGCGGGTGAAGTCGAGCCACACCACCCCCTGCAGTCCGGGGCCGCCGGCGCGTGCCGTGGCCGGCTTGGCGTCGGTCGGGATCCGATCCGGCGGCAGACCCACGAGGGCGAGGCGGAGGGGTTCACCCGGGTTCACCGGCCCTCTGGACTCGAAGCCACCCTTCATCGGCACCAGCTCGCCCTGCTCCCGAGCATCGACGCCGTGGTAGCGCGACGGGGACACGAAGGCGTCGTGCACCGACACGGCGACCGCGTTGAGCACGCCGCGGTCCGGGTTCTCGTCGTAGACCAGCCGGAAGGTGACGCCGGCGGCAAGGAACGAGATGGCCATCGGCATGAACAGGACGGCCTTGAGCACGGCCGCCCGACGCAGCCGCTCGGTCAACACCGCGAAGATCAGCCCAAGGGTGGTGGCCACGGTAGGTGCCACGATCACCCAGACGAGGTTGTTCAGGATGGCTCGCCGGGTGTTCGACGAGGTGAACATCGCGATGTAGTTGTCGAAGCCGACGAACCTTGATCCGTCACCGCTGCGAAAGCTGAGCCACAGCGTGTAGACGATGGGATAGCAGACCAGCAGCAACAGCAGCACCAGAGCGGGGCCGAGGAAAAATGCGACCATCAGCCGGGTCTCCCCCGACCGTCGGCGGGCCGCGGTCCCGGCGGTGGTCCGTGGGCCGCCGGGGGCGCCCCGGCGGCCCGGGCCACCGGCGACGTGCCGTGGGCCGCCGGGGCCATCGGCCACGCCCGCCCGGCCGATCGTTGTTTGGGCAGGGGACGGACGGATGCCCTGGGCCGGGTCGGGCGTGGTCGTCATCAGTTGCCTCCGAAGTCCTTCTTCGCGGCGGCCTCGAGCTGCTGGGCCAATGCCTCGGGGGCGATCGGCTTGGCGAGGAAGTCCTGCAGCAGCACCCAGAGGTGGGCGCTGGTCCCACCGCCGAACGCCTGCGGCGTGAGGTCCGACAGGTCGAAGCGCAGCGATTCGGCCTTCACTACCGCTTCGGCGATTTCCCGGGTGGTGTCGTCCGGGTACGCCGCGATCTCCAGTCCTGAGTTCGCCGAGATGAACCCGCCCTTGGCCGCCATGATCTTCGCCGCCTCGGGCGAGGCGAGGAAGGCCATCAGGGCGTTCGCCTCCGGCGTGTCCTTGAAGGCGACGGCCTGGTCGCCCGCCGTCACCACCGCCGGCTTCGAGCCGTCGACCGACGGCCAGTTGAAGAACTTCGCTGACTCGCCGACCTTCAACTCACCCAGCTTGTTGATCTCTGAGGCGACGAAGTCACCCTCGAACAGCATCGCTCCCTTCGGCGACTTGCCGAACACGTCGGCGATCGCCTGCGTGAAGGCGGTCTGCGTCGGGCTGCCGGCCAGGAACCGCGGCGTACGCCAGTAGTCGGCCAGCAGGGTCAGCGTCTTGACCACGCTGGGGTCGGTCCAGGGGATCTCGTGCTTGGCCAGCTTGTCGTACATTTCCGGGCCGGCGACCCGGAGGTAGATGTTCTCGAACCAGTCGGTCAGCACCCACCCGTCGCCACCGGCGGCGACCATGGGCGTCACCCCGGAGTCGGCGAGTGCGGCGGAGACCGTCTTGAGCTCGTCCCAGGTCTTCGGCGGCTGCACCCCGGCGTCGGTGAAGCTGTCGACCCGGTACCAGATCACCGACTTGTTGGCCACCTTGAAGTAGACGCCATAGAGCTGCCCGTTCACGGTGCCCAGTTCCTGCCAGGCAGAGCTGTAGTTGTCCTTGATCGCGGCGGCCGCGTCACCGGTCTGCGGCTTGATCGCGCCCCGCTTCACGAGCTCGGCCACCACCCCGGGCTGCGAGATCAACGCGACATCCGGCGGCGAACCCCCAGCGATCCGGCTGTTGAGCAGCACCGGCAGATCGTTGCCACCAGAGGTGTACTTCACCGTCGCGCCGGTCTTCGCGGCGAAGGCATCCAGCACCGCCTGGAAGTTCGCCTGCTCGGCACCGGACCAAGTGGCCGCCACCTCGACCGTCTTGCCGGCAAGCCTCGCGTCCGGCGAGCTGGACGCCGGGCTGGCATCGCCACCGCACCCTGCGGCGGTGGCGAGGACCGCCGTCGCCACGGCGAGCGGTACCCATCGTCGTACCATGGATCCTCCTGAATCTGGTCTGCGGATCGGGACTGGACCGGGGCGGGCGACGACCCGCCGCCCGCCCCGCGTTCGGAGTCGACCGCGGTTGAGTGGCAGCTCAACCGCGGTCGACGGGCGACGGACGCCGACCCAGGTTCGGGATTGGCGGTCGGCCCGCCCTCATCCGTCACCATCTGTGTCGGCGCTTATCGATCACATCCGATCAACCGATCGGTGATTGCGCCGAGTCTTCAACACCACCGCGTTTCCCGGAAGTCGACTGGGTGCTACGTGACGGGACCGACGAACACCTCACAAGATCCACTTGTCCGGATCCGGCCCCGACTCGCCGGTAACCATTCGACCGTCCACTCTGAACTGGCAAAACGCCGTCCGGATCGGCGTGCCGTCCCAAATCCCGGTAGCGCCAGGTCGGTGAACGAACCGTCGCGGTGTTGAGATTGGATGCCGCTGCTATGTCTGCCCTGTTACCGCGACACTTCCTTCCGACGAATAAATCGCATCGGAGTGAGCCCAGCGCCGTCCGGATCCGTGCACCTGTTGAGGTTGACCGGCGTGACAGGAGGACAGTGTGGAAAACCTGGCGGGGTACACGGTCGCCGTCCTGTCGGAGCGTCGTCGACACGACCTCGCCACCCTGCTGGAGGCCACCTCGGCACGGACGATCAACGTCCAGGCGGTCCGCTCGGTGGCCCAACCGGTGGCGGAGGCCGTTGCCGTCGCCACCCGCGACTGCGTCACGAGACCGGTGCACGAGGTCATCGTGTCCTCGGGCCTGGGCCTGCGGGCCTGGCTGCGCGTGGTCCAGCAGACCGGCCATCTCGACACGCTCATCGACCGACTGACGCACGCCCGCCTGCTGGCCCGCGACGGGCACGCCGCCGACACGCTGCGGGATCTCGGCCTGAGTCAGATATGGGCAACCGCCTCCGCGACGATCGAGGATCTGTTCCGCTATCTCCTCGCCCAGCCGATGACCGGCCGCCGGGTGGTGGCGCAGATCGAGTCGGAGCCACATCGGGAGTACTGCGAGGCCCTACGCCGCAACGGGGCGACCGTGGTCGAGGTCGTCACCAACCGGTTTCTCCCGCCGCTGCGGATCGACACCCTGCGGCGGCTGTGCAGAGTCATCATCCGGCGGCAGGTCGACGCCGTCGCGCTGACCGGGGCGACCGCCACCGAGAACCTGTTGCGCCAGGCCGAGACCGACGGCGTACTCGGCGAGGTGCTCAACGCGCTGACCGCCGACATCGTGCCGGCCTGCCTGGGTCACCTGGCGGCGGAGCCGCTGCGGGCGTTCGGCCTCAGTGCGTACGTGGCGAACACTCCCGCCCTGCCGGACCTGGTCAAGGTCCTGGCGAACCAACTCCCGGGACGGTCGCTCCAGGTCGACGTGCAGGGCCACCGGGTGGAGATCCGCAGCCAGGCGATGGTGATCGGCCACCAGGTGATTCCGGTCCAGCCCGGCCCGATCTCGGTGTTACGGGCGCTGGCCCGCCGCCCCGGCCGGGTGCTGTCCCCGGCCGAGATCCGGGCGGCTGCGCCGAGCTGGGCCGACGTCGACGATCACGCCGTCGAGATGGCGGTGTCGCGGCTGCGGCGGGCCTTCGACGACACCCCGCTGGACGGCGTCGACCTGATCCAGACCGTGATGAAGCGGGGCTACCGGTTGGCGGCCTGACCGCCCACCGAGGCAGCATCCACGACCGGGACCACAACGCGGCCCGGAACCTGTTGGCCGCTATGCACGCCGTGGCCTAGCGATGATGTCGCCGGGCAGTTCCCCGGAGACACGAAACGGCTGTGGAGGACTTGCAAGACCCGGCTTGCCAGGGCACGGACCTACGAAGCAGGAAGAGAATCACTGAGATTCTCCGAAACGGCTCGCCAGGACATCCGTGGCTATCGCATGGCTCGCCGACGCCGAGGCCGTGATCGGCGCACCTGGGGTTCGAGTCGTCACAGCGTCCAGCATGGTGAGCGAGGCCGACGAACATGGTGATGACAGCAAGGTCGCCAAGCCCTGGGACTCCCGCACGACCACATCGACACCCCGCTCTGAACTCGCGGGCGAGCGTCCGCACCAGGGGCGCGTGCGCTGCCAGGATCACGGCACGGCCTGTTCGAGGTGCTGGTCCAGCTCCGCGGCCGCTGTCCCAAGCTGGTCAAGCTGGTTGCTGAGATCCCTGACCTTGTTCGTGGGCACCGATCGGACGTACTCGCTCACCCTATGCGGCGCCCGCTCGAGGCGGAGACTCCGCAGCTTGTCGAGGTACCGGTCGGACAGCCGAGCCAGGGCGGACCGCGCCTGGCTGTCGTCCTGGCCGCGCAACGCTCGCTCAGCGCGTTCCAGCCTGTCCATACGCGTCTCGTGGTCATGGACAAGGGCGTCCCACCGCCGGATCAGATCGTCACGCTCAGCGGCCTCGAGGGCGGAATCCCGCACCGTCTGCTGACCCTCGTACACCACCTGACCGTCCCCGGCCTGCCCCGGCAACACCGCCGCCCGATCCGGCAACAACCCGATCTGATCCTCCAACCACTGCCGCGCCAGCCCGAACGCGCTCACCGCGGAGAACAACTCCGCGCGCCACTGCTCGGACACCTCCGGCACCCACCCCACCACGTCCAAGTCCCGCGGCGACAGCGTCACGCCAAGGGCACCCCGCAGCCGGGAGACCGGGTCTCCCGGACCGTCCGCCGACCACAACAACGCCACGTCCCCGCCATGATCAACCAGGAACCGGGTGAACTCCGCCCCGCCCCGATACCGCACGCCGGACAGGTCGACAATCTGCCGCCCATCGTCGTCCCGGACCACGACCGGCGAGTTCGGTGCCGTATAGAAGACCCAGGCGCCCAGATACACCGCCCGCAACACGTCCCGGACGGCGTCCGGCACCGTCCCGCCCCCTCCGGCCAAGCCGATCCCCGGTGGCACCGCCGCGGCCCACACCCGCCCAATCTCCTGCGCGACCAGGACTTCCACCTCACCGGCTACGCCCTCAACCGCCGCCAACGCCGTCACCAGCCGCTGGTTGTCGCGGTGGCCGGCCCACCTCTCCAGCCGCAGATCGAGCCGATCCGTTCCAGGCTCACCCACCCACCCGCGCGTATGCCCGACCAACCGCTCACCCAATGCCACCAGCTGCACCACCCGCTCACCCACCCGGCGATGCTCCTGCACCCCTGCCGCCGGATCGTGCACGGTCACATCGGGAAGCGCCGCCGTCAACTCCCCGACCCGACCCACCCAATCCCGAGCCGCCCCGCCCGGTTGCACCGCCTCCGCAATCCGCCGCAACTCGGCCAGCACGCGGGTCCAACCCTCCGCCTCGGCCAGATTCGACACCTCCCGAGCGCCCCCACCCACCGGAGTGCCCCCACCTACCACCGGCTGGCCGGGGACCATCTGACCCATCTGCACCGGCCACATGTCGTCCTCCGCCACATGCGCCAACACCACCGTCGACGCCCACCCACCGAACCCATGCACCACCACGTACACCGGCTCCCGCAACCCCGAATCCACCGGCGGCAACGCACTGTTCAGGAAAGTTTCGAACAAAATCCACTTCGAAACGACCGTCCCGGGATGCACCGGATGCGGCCGCGGCACACCCACCACGAACACCCGCGCGTCATTCGGCACCCACCCCACCGGCCCCACATCCGGCGCCGCCGCGGCCACACTCTCCCCGGCGAGCAACTCCGCCTGCCGCAACTCCACCACCCGCCAACCGCCGAATCCTGACGGCACCGGAGGGAACACCCAATCCCGCAAATACGTGAACGCCGGCTTCCCGAACCGCTCCCAACCCGACTCATCCTCCAGCAGGACGTACGGACCAGACGAACCGGGCAATCCAGCCGCCTCCCGATGGAACCGAGCCGAATCGTCAGCCCCCGGAAGGATCGGACGCGCCTGAAACTCCCACAACAACGCCCCACCCGCGAACGTGTCCCGACCCGAGAAATCGACACCAACCAGACCCGGCGGAACAACCCCCACCACCGTGTCCGTCACATACCGCCAACGGATCGCTACCGCGCCCGATTGGCCACGCGACGCCCGCAGCGCCGCAACCCCGACCAACGTCCGAGACTCCACCCATGGAAGGACAGACGGGTCAGAAACACCGAACGGCGACAACTCGATCACCGCCGCCGCAGGCACCACCACCCCCAACCGACCATCAAGCAACCGCTCCACCAGATCCAGCACGCCCTCATGCCGATGGTCCTCGAGCACCAGCACCACCCGCCATACCCCACCACCCGCAGGCTCGCCGGTGTCGGCAGCGTTGCGGTGGACCAGCCGCCCCGCCCTCTCACTCGCCCTCGCCGCCCACGCCTCGGCATCCGTCACCGCCTGCGCCTGCGCCACAACAGAAAGACCCTGCGGATCAATCTCAGCGCCCACACCCGGATACACCACCACCGACCCATCACCCCGGACCGTCTGGAACGGGAACAGGGGCCACATTCGCACCGTCCGGTCCCAGCCGGCGGCGGCCAACACCCGGCCCGACGCCCCCTGCCAGGACGTCAGCGCCTGCACGTCGTCGAAGCCGGTGAACGTCTGGATCTCCCGACCGTTGGCCACGTCCCAGATCCGCACCGTCCCGTCGTAGCCGGCGGTTGCCATCGCCCGGCCCCACTCCTCCTGCCACGACGTCAGCACCTGCACCTCGCCGGTGTGGCCGATCAACCTCTGGATCTTCCAACCGCTGCCCGCGTCCCAGATCCACACCGTCCCGTCCCCGCTGGCGCCGGCCACCCTCCACCCGTCCGACCCCTCCCGCCACGACGTCAACGCCCACACCTCGCCGGTGTGGCCCTCCAACGTCCCGATCAACGCACCGCTGGCCACGTTCCAGATCAGCACCGTCCCGTCCCCGCTGACGGAGACCACTACCCACTGGCCCGACTCGTCCTGCCACGACGTCAGCGCCCGCACCGGGCCGGTGTGGCCGGTCAGCCTCTGGATCTCCTTACCGCTGGCCACGTCCCAGATCCGCACCGTATGGTCCCTGCTGGCCGAGACCACCACCCGCCGGCCCGACTCGTCCTGCCACGACGCCAACGCCAACACCTCGCCGATGTGGCCGGTCAACCTCCCGATCTCCCGACCGCTGGCCACGTCCCAGATTTGCACCGTCCCGTCCCCGCCAGCGGAGACCAACACCCGCCGGCCCGACTCGTCCTGCCACGACGTCAGCGCCCACACCTCATCGGTGTGCCCGACCAACCTCTGGATCTCCCGACCGCTGGCCACGTCCCAGATCCGCACCGTCCCGTCCCAGCTGGCAGAGGCCACCACCGGGCCCGACGCCCCCTGCCACGACGCCAACGCCTGCACCGCTTCGGTGTGGCCGATCAGCGAACCCCGCCCATCCGGTATGGCGGACACCCCCGCCTGGGGTGTGGCAGCACCGGTTCGCGCCTGTCCGACGTGCTGGTCCAGCTCCGCGACCGCTGTCTCAAGCTCGTCAAGCATGTGCGTGGTGTCGCCTTCCGGCTGTCGCTGCTGGTCACGTGGTGTGTTCCCGGCCGGCGTTCTATCCGCGTCGCCGCCCTCGCCGTCAATGCTGCTGGCCGTCGCGGGTGACGCGGGGCCGCTACCCCCGTCCATACCGGCCAGATCCCAGTTTCCCGGGACCGTCGCGGTCGCGTCGTCCCCCACCATCAACGGCGCCCGCGGAACACCCACCCCGTCCGTCGTCGCCACGAACCGCAACCGACCAGGCCGAGCTGGCCCCCGGGCCAACCCACCCTGCTGACCGTCCAGGAACACCACCTTCCCGTCACCGGTCCGCACCACATTCACCACATGCGAAATCCGGTCACCCTGCCCCGTCACCACCACCACACCCCGCGCACCCGGATCAGCGGCCGCCATCACCTTTTTCACCGCCGCATAGTCCGCCGCCTCCACCAACGACCGACCCGCGTACCGCTCCAACCACACCACCGGCAGAGCCTTCTCCGGCGGCACCTGATGCCAACCTCCATCCGCCAACGACATATCCGTACCGATCGCCGTCAACACGCAGTTCGTCACGACATCGCCCCGAAGATGCCGATGCGGGTTCACCCCACGCAGCCACCGGAACCGACTCAGCACCTCCGCCTGCGACAGGTCACCCGGCAACAACCACTCACCGCGTGCCGCACCGGCCACATCCGTTGAAGGATCCGGCCCGACCGGCCGGGTCGACGGGGTGGTGGTCACCGGAACCGCCGGCGCCTGCTCGCGCATGACATAGAGGCCCCTCTTCACGTCGACCAGTAGGGTGCCGCGTGGACCGTAGATGACAGCCGTGACGTCGTAGCGGTACTGATGGAACGTGCGCTTCGCCTCCATGTTGCGCTCGTTGACCTCGCTCATCTCGGCCGCGTGGGCTTCGCCGTCCTCGCGATCGACACCGAGGCCGTCGCCGTTCCAGCCGAGCTTCTTGATGCTGCCGGCGGGAGCGCCACCCTGCGGGCCGAACGAGAACTCCCAGCCCGAGGAGGAGTCGCCCTTGTTGATCGGGCCCGACTCGTTCTGCTGGTATCGCCGGGCCTTCTGTTCGAAGGCCAGCGGTCGACCATCCTTGTCGACATAGATCTCCGCCCGCCGGATGTCCAGCCCGAGAGTGATGCCGGTGCCCGGAACCTGGTAGCGGTGTTCGAGCAGCGGCTCGAGGCGAGATCGCAGCATCATCTCGGACGCGTGGTGCGCCATCAAGCGGTCGAAATCGCTGCCACCGTGCACGCCAGGCACTCTCCAGGCGCCGTCGGTGCTCAGGTCCAGGCCCTGACGCAGCCGCAACGGTTGGGTGGTCAGCGCCGCCCAGCGTTCGAATTCCCGGGCCACCCGGTTCAGCCGCCACGGATGGACGTTGCGGTCACCAACCAGATCGTTGTTCAACCGCGGCCGGGTGGGGCTGGGCTCCGCCCATCGAGGTACCGGCCGGCCGACGCCGGTCGGGGCCGGGGCCGGCGCCGGACCCTGCCAACTCCCCGGCTGTTCGGCCGTCGGCCGGGTCAGGTATCGCGGCACGATGATCCGGACGTCCCCAGCGACCTGAATCTGCTCCTGCCAGCCGATCCCGGGGAGGTTGTGCCAGAGGTCGCGGACCGACCGTTCCAGGCTCGGCTGCCAGAGGCCGGCGAGCCAGGCGCCACCGAACAGCACGTTGCGCGCTGAGTCAAGCACGAACGTGACCGCTTGGGGCATCTCCGTGGTCAGCGTCATGTCGATGATGAATTCCAGCGGGTACTCGAACTCGTGCGACTTCTTGGCTCCGGTCCGGAAGATGTCCTTGGACTCGGACTGCATGCCGCGTTCACTGGACTCCGAGCTCTCTTGCCCGTAGTCACCATGCCCGCCGAGGACGCTGCCCTGATCGTTCCACGCGCCACGGCCGGAGAGGTTGAGTCGCCCACCCCACGACCATCCGGAGGTGTCCGTGTTGGACTGGGCGTCGTGCGTCTCGCCACGCAGGGTGAGGCTGACCTGCTCTCGCGGGCGGTCGCTCGACTGCGCGGCGGACGGGGTGGCGCTGACCCGCACCCACAGGTATTGCGTGGTGTGGTAAGGCGTGGGCACCGGGAACCAGCCGTACACGCCCTGGCCGGACAGCGGAAGGTACTGCGGCTCCAGGTTGCGGGAGGAGAATCGCTTCACCAGCGCGCGCCGCAGGTGGTCGGGGATACCCCCGCCGGAGGCGAACAGGCCGCGCTGCCGCAGCCGTCGCAGGATCGTGTCCAGCACGGCGTTGGCCCGCAACCGCTCGGGGTGCCCCACGGCGGGCAACAGCTCAGGGTCGATGATCTCGCGCGATGGCGCCGAGTCGGGCGCTTGCGTCCGGGGACGATACAGCCCCAGGTCCTCGGCCGCACGATCGGTCGCCAGGAGATCCACCGCGTCGTCGGCGTCCAGATAGACGGAATCGGTGGCCGTGGTCTCGCCGTCCTTGGTGCGCAGGGCGGTGACCTCGAAGACCACCCGGCCGTGATAGGCGTGGACGACGTCGTTGTAGGTGGCCCGGGTGATGTCGATGGCGCCGTAGTCCTTGCCGTCCGAGCCGCCGAACGAAACCCCGCCCTCGACGTACAGGCCGCCGCCGGCACGGCCGCGCTCGTGGGCCTTGTCCGAGCCGCCGCTGTCCGAGCCGCCCTTCTTCGCGGTGGTTGCGTGGTTGAAATACTGGCCCCCGAATCCGGCCTTGCCGCCGAAGCTGAGCTCGTTGCTCGTCCCGGCGGCATGACTGATCGCTGACTGCCGGTACTGCTCGAGTTCGACACCGTTCGCGCTGTCGATGTCGTCGCTGCTGTACTGGTATGCCAGACCCGCCTCGAAGAACCGCTCCCGGACCCGGATGACCTGCTGGTACCCGTCGTGGCCGGGCAGGTGCAGCTCCCACCCGTGCTCCTCGACCACCTCCGGGAACCCGCCGGCCAGTTCCGTGCCGGCGCCGAGATCGAAGATCGCGTCGGGCCAGTTCATCGGCTCGTTGAACCACTCGTCGGAAAGGCCGTTCAGCTGCTGGTACAGCCGCGCCGCGGTGGCCGGCAGCTCGGGTATGTGACGGAAGGCCGGATATAAGCCGGCGCTGCCTTGGACGTCCAACGGCAGGTGCGGCGGTTGGCCAGCCGGTGCCCACGCGGCCTCGGGTTGCTGGCTCAGGCGGGTTACGCCCGCGCCGTTGAGCTGCGCCGGCGTAATGGCCCGCTCCTCGCCGGTGTGCGGATCACGCGGCACATGCTCGACCGGTACCGGGATGTGGGTCGCCACCTCGCCGCCGCGCCCGGCACCGATCAGCCAGGTCTCGCGGGGTCCCCAGCCGCCCGGTGTCTGCTCGCGGATCACGACCTCGAACACCGTGCGGTAGCGATGGTCGATGACGTCTCCGTTGGTCTCGGTCCGGCGGTACTCCTGTACCACCTGGCTGAGCTCGTGCTCGTTTGCTCGTGCGTGCTCCGCCGTGACGCCGAGCCGCGGGAGGAACACCCTTCCCTGGTGTTCCGTCCTGCTCTCCGGCGTCTGCTCGTTCTGGTCGGACTGCTCCGTAGTGCCCGCCGGAATCGACGACCGGCCGCCCAACCGGCCACTGACGCTGCCCTCGGTCGACCGGGAACCCGACGTGGTGGCTCCGGTCAACGCGCGGGCATTGACCGTCATCGGGTACTCCGGACTGTCCAGCAGTTCCCTCCGGTGCTCGGTCACCATGACCTGGTACTGCTCGCGGCCGACCCGCACGGTGAACTTCTTTCCGGCCTGCGTCCGCGTCGGATCGGCCTCCATCCCGGCCCGACCCACCTTCGCCAGAACGGTGCGGCGCGCCACGGCGCCGATGTCGGCGCGCCCCGACTTCTGTCGCAGCACCGACTGCACCAGGTCGGCGACCTGTTCTGCCCCGGGCATGTTCGCCGCGATCCCCAGACCCTGGCCGCGCCGCATCGCCAGCGCCAGCGGCTCTCGCGGGGCCGGGCCGGCGGGGGGCACGTAGGAATGCCGCGCCTGCGGCGCCCAGAGCAGCCGCGGCGACAACCAGTTGCCGATTTCGCCTGCCGGTGTCGGAGCCGGCGGGGAAGCCGCGGCGGCCGGCGTGATCACCGCCCGCGGCTGCCCCGTACCCGGCCCACCGAATTCAGGGGTGAAGACCGTCCCGAAGACGCTGCGCTCGAACTGCTGCGCCTCGCTCACCGGCACTGCCAGCTCCCCGACCACCCGCCGGGTCACCGGTACCACCGAAGAATCGCCATGCGTGGTCAACGTGAAGTCGAACACCACCCGGTAACGAGCCTGGTCTTCATTGCGGTTCAGCACCGTGTGGTTCAGAACCTTGCCGCCCACCTCCAGCGCGGACTCACGTTCGGACTCGCCGCCGAAGCCGAACGAGAAGGCACCGGTCGTCTTGTCGGCGGCCTCCTCCTTACCACTCGGGTCGGTCGCCACGTGGGTCAGTCCGAGGACGCCCGCGTCCGCCGCGAGGCCGGCGCCGCTCGTACCCGACACCTCCTCCCCGGAGGTCGCGATCACACCGAGATCGTCCCGTACCGTGACGCCCTCGGTGATCCCCACCGGCTGCAACTCCCGCAGGACCGCCCTCGTGGCGACGTAGCCGCGGAACTTGCCGACCGTGAGCCGCTCGTCGATCGTGTCCGTCATGTCCCCGTTCGACAGCACCCACCGACTACGGTTGCGGGTCGTCCGCTCGTTGAGCAGTTGGCGGGTGACCTTCGCGGCGACGCCAGCCGCGGTGTCGGCCGGCAGGGCGGCCACCAATGCCTGGTGCCAGCCGGTCACGAGTGGGGTCAGGTCGATCGCGTTGAGCACGTCCCGGGCCTGCGACGTCGACCGCGCCGGCGGCTCGGGTAGCGACGGCGCGAGCGGGGCTGCCGGGTTCGGCGCGGCGCTGCCGTTGGCGTACAGGGTCGGCAGGGAGATGTCGAGGAGGCCGGTCTCGGCCGGCACCGACGGCCGTCCCCACTCGACGCCGTTCACGAAGACCTGGAACGACACCCCGCTGGTGAACGACGTCGACGCGGTCACGAACATCTTCCGGCCCCAGATGACCCGGGTCTCCCGGGACATCGCGTGTTGGCGATCGCCCTTGATCGACACAGTGGGGAGGCCCGCGATCAACCTGGACGCGCGCCCGGTCGAGATGTCGAAGGTTTCCTCCAGCCCACCGTCGAACTTCCGTCCGCTGGACACGGACGTGTCGTTGCCGACCTTGGTCGATCCGAAGGAGACTCCGTACACCCGCGGGCCCCCGGCGTTCCCGGCGGGCGCCGGTCGCGGATCGTGCGGCACGGGACGGATCCACACCAGCCGCCCGCCCGCACTGAGGGTCTCTCCGGAGAACAGCGCCTGCTCCCAGCGCTCACGGTGTTCCTCGCCGGCACTGGAATCCCCCTGATCCGGCGCCGTCAGCAGCGTCTGGAGCGCCGCCGACACCCGTGCGCGGATGGCTGCCTCCTGGTTGGCGGTGCCCAGGTCCAGCCGGTCAGTCGTGCCCATTTCGATGTCGCCGGGTCCCCCGGTCGGCCACCCTGACGGCAGGTCGTCCATCAACTGCGTGACCATGTCCGTCACCTCCTGCGGCGTCAGTTGCCGCACCGCCGAGACGCTCAGCTCACCGATGGCACCGTCGGCGAAGTACCACGGCGTTGCCGGCTCGGGCTCCCTGGCCTTCCCCTTGGCCGCGTCCCGAGTGGCGTCGGCTTGATCCCGCTCCTCGACCGCACGCTCCCAGGCCGTACGCGAATCGGACGCCGCATTCCGGGCGCGGTCGAGCTGCGCCTGGTAGCGTGCGACGGTCTGCTCCAGCCGCGTCCGTTCCGCCATACGCGCCGCCGCGTCGACCGCGTCCCTCAGCTCGGCCTGACGCCACGTCTCCGCCTGCCGCTCCGCGTTGTGGGCGTCCCGCCGCTCCGCCTCGACGCGCTCACGTTCATCCTCGACCGCACGCAGGTCGGCCCGCTGCCGCTCGTCCTCCTGCCGCCGCGCGTCCTCGTCCGCCCGTACCCGATCGGGCTCCGCCAGTTCGGCTTCCCGCCGGCCCTCCTCCCACCGCCGCTGCGCCTGTTCGGCCAACTGATCGTCGGCGCGCTGCTCGTCCTGCCGGATCTTCGCCGCCTCCTCGGCCAGCTCGCGCTCCCGCGTGCGCCACCGCGCTACCGCAGCGGCCGCGCGCCGTTGCTGCTCCCGCTCCGCAGCCAGGTGCCCCTGCCCGGGGTCCTGATCCGCCAGCTGTCGCCGCGCCTCATCCGCCGCGGCCCGCGCCTCCTGCTCCTGGCGCCGTTGCTCCTGCCGGTCAGCCTCCGCCTGCGCGGCATCGCGTACCGCGTTCCGGACCGCCAGCGCCCGCTGTTCGCCCTGCCACGTGTCCCACCGCGCCTGCTCATCTCTCCGGGCCTGTTCGCGTGCCGCCGCCCGCTCGCGTGCCTCCTGACTCGCCACCAGACGCTGCGCCGCCCTGGTGGCTGCCTCCTGCCGGGCCACCTCCCGCTCGCCGGCCCGCTGGGCCGCGAGCTGCTCGGCAGCCTCCTGCGCCGCGTCCCGCTGCCGGATCCGCTCCGCCGCGCGGTCCGCCGCCGCTGCCCCGCCGACCTGCAACGCCTGTAGGCCGTCCGTCCACTGCTGTACCGCCGTCCGCCAGTCCGCCTCCCTGATGGCGGCGTCCTGCTCCAGCGCCTGTCGCCTCCGGTCAGCCACCCGCACGGCCCGCTCCAGCAACTGGTGCCCGCGCCGTTCCGCTGTCCCGCGCTGCCGTTCCAGCTCAGCAACCCGGTCCTGGGCCCTGGTGAGCCGCTCCCACGCCGTACGCTCCGCTGCTTGCGCGTCATTACCACTGGCAGGCGTCTCGTTACCGTTGGTCGGCGCCTGCGCTGCGGGCGCTGGCGGCACGGCCACGCGGGCGGCGACCTGTCGCGCCACGGCCTCCCGCGCCGTGGACAGCTCGCTCTGCGCTGCGGCGAGGTCACTCTCGACGGCAGCGGCCGTGTCCCGAATGCCGGCCAACTCCTGGGTCAGCCGTTCGACCTCCGGCGGGTTTCCGGCCGGCGTCGCGTCCACGTCGCCGCCCTCGCCGTCAATGCTGCTGCCCGTCGTGGGTGAAGCGGGGCCACTACCCCCATCCATACCGGCCAGATCCCGCTCTTCCGGGACCGTCGCGGTCACACCGCCGCGCACCGGCGACGGCGCCCGCGGAACACCCACCCCGTCCGTCGTCGCCACGAACCGCAACCGACCAGGGTGGGCCGGCCCCCGGGCCAGGCCACCCCGCTGACCATCCAGGAACACCACCTTCCCGTCACCGGTCCGCACCACATTCACCACATGCGAAACCCGGTCACCCTCCCCCGTCACCACCACCACACCACGCGCACCCGAACCCGCGGCGTCCAACACCTCCACCACCGCCCCATAGTCCGCCGCCTCCACCAACGGCCGACCCGCGTACCGCTCCAGCCACACCACCGGCAGAGCCGTCTCCGGCGGCACCTGATGCCCAACCCCATCCGCCAACGACAAATCCGTACCGATCGCCGCCAACACACAGTTCGTCTCGAAATCGCCCCCACGGCCCCGAAACGGGTTCACCCCACCCAGCCACGGGAACCGACCCAACACCTCGGCCCGCGACAACCCACTCGGCAACAACACGTCACCGCGTACCCCACCGGCCACATCCGCCGAAGGATCCGGCTCGACCGGCGGGGTCGACGTCGACGCGGTCTGCGCTGCCACGTCCACGTGGTGCTCACGGGCCGACTGGTCGCGCGGGCCGTCGGCCCCGGTGGGTGTCAGCACGATGTACCAGATGTCGTTCGGTCCCGCGTCCTCGCCGGCCCGGTCCTTGGCCCAGGTGCCGAGCATCCGCATGCTGCCCGTGCTGATCTGGTTGCGGCCGGGCTCGTACCAGAGCAGTTGCGTGGTGGGCAGGACCACCCCGGCGGCGGCCGTGGACCTGGCCACGACCAGCACCCGGGCGCCCGGTGGCGGATCGGCCGGCAGGTTGCGGGTCGGCCCGCTCACGGTGAACCCGGGGCCGGGGGCGGCGGCCAGCAGGTCGGCCATCATCTCGGCGCGCTGCTGCGGGGTGTACGCCAACCAGGTGGCGGCCACGTCGTCGGGGCGGCCGGTCTCCACCGACCCGGCCGGCGGGGTGCCGGTGGGTGCCGGCCAGGCCGCGGTGTTCAGGTCGCTGGCCAACCCCCGCAGGCCGGCGGTGTCGACCGGCGGAGTCGCCTGGGTGACCCACTGGTAGGCCAGGTACCCCTGGTGCCGGTTCAGGTTCTCCACCAGGGCGGCCACGCCCGCACCGAAGTCGTGCCGCGACTCGATCTCCGCCTCGTGCATGATCTCCAGCCGGGAGTCCACATCGGGCCGGCCCCGGTGCGGGGCCAGATCGTCCTGGACGCGCTGCGGCAGCCGCCGCACGGCGTCGTCGAGGGTCTCCGGGCGGCCGGTGGCGTCCAGCCGCACCACCTCCCCACCCGGGTAGGCGAGGTACGGCGGTTGTGCGGTGGTACCGCCGCTGACCCGCAGTTCGACCGGGGTGTCCAGGCTCGCGGCGAGGTCCCGGGCGAGTTGTACCCGGTCCAGTGTGTGTACGGCTGTCTCGTCCGCCGGGGCGGCCGCGGCGATGTCGGCCTGCCTGGTCGGGTCGGTGCGCAGCACCACTCGCGCCAGGGGCGTACCGCCGTGCTGCGTGCGCACCGAGCGGTCCAACTCCTGGACGACGGACCGGCCGTAGCCGGAGCTGGCGATTTCGGCCAGCGCCGCGTCCACGTCCATGACCGGGGCCCCGCGCGGGACCGGCGGGACCGGCAACGCCATCCGGTCCACCTGCTGTTGCGCCGCGTCCCGGGCCGCCTCGCGGGCCGTCCTGGCCTCGTCGAGCACCCGGAC
Source organism: Micromonospora sp. NPDC047548 (assembly GCF_040642975.1). NCBI lineage: Bacteria > Bacillati > Actinomycetota > Actinomycetes > Micromonosporales > Micromonosporaceae > Micromonospora > Micromonospora sp. NPDC047548. Next base: position 80,651 of record NZ_JBEYTI010000021.1, on the reverse strand, counting down.
CGTGTTGGTGTGCGCCTGCGCCGAGACATCGCGGGCTCGGAACTCCTCGCCCGCGACCTCGACCTGCCGGCGCAGGTCCGGCAGCCCCGAGCGGACCCGGTCGAGGTCCTGCTCGGCGTCCCGGAGGTCGTCTTTCGCCTTCTCTACCGCCGCCTGGGCCGCATCCAGTTCCCGCTGCGCCTGGGCGGCGGCCAGCCGGGGCTCGTCCTGCCTGGTTGCGTCGTCGACCGCCTGCCGGGCCGCTGACTCGAACTCCTGTCGCCGAATCACCTCCGCTTCGAGCCCTGGCATCGCACGGTTGAGGTGGTCGATCTTCTGCTCGAGCCGGGCACGTTTGCCTTCGGCGGCGGTGACGGCGTTCCTGGCGGCGTTGAGCGACGCCTCCGCGGTGTCCCGGGCGTCCTGCGCGACCTGTGCGTTCCGGCGCGCCTGGCCGAGGTCGTCGATGGTGCGCTGGAGTTCCTGGGTGGCCTGCTGGAGGCGCTCTCGCATGGCCTGCCGCGGGGCGTCCGGAGCGTCCGGGGTCGGATCGGGATCCTGTGTCGTGGTGTACAGCCGGTCGGCGAGGTGGGGCAGTGCCGGCCCGCGGGCGCCGGTGGCGTTGGCACCGAGGTTGCGGATCGTCTCGGCCCACTGTTGCCGCTGCTGCGCGGAGAGGGTGTGGCGCGCGTTCTGCACCAGCGTGGTGACGGCGGCATCGGAGACGTTCAGGCCGGCGAGCGTATCGGCGGTCAGCTGCAGGATCGCCGCGTCCACGGCGTCGACGGGGCCGTCCAGGGTGGCGGCCAGGTTACCGAGGGCCGACACGGCGGCCGGGTCGGCCAGGTCCGGCCGGGCCAGCAGGGCCTTCAGCATTTTCTGCCGCCCGGTCAGCGCCCCCGGTGTCGGGGCGGGTGCCCCGGCCGCTGTGGGGGCCGGTGGGGTGGGGCCGCGCAGGTACTGGTATCCGTCCTCGACGTGGCCGTAGCGGGCCAGGGTGAGCAGTGCGTCCCGGGCGGCAAGCTCGACGTCGTGGGGTAGTCCCGCCTGCCGGGTCTGAAGTTCGTGGTGTGCCCGGTCGGAGAGCAGGTCCGCCCGGTGTTTGTCGAGGAAGTCGCGGGAGTGGTCCCAGTTGTCGATGGCGAGCCACTGGTCGAGGGCGGCGGATACCACGGGCATCGGGTGGTGCACGACGTGGGCCGGCGGCAGTGGGGTGGCCGCCGTCCCGGCCCAGGCGCCGGCCGCTGGGGGCAGCGCCGGGATCAGGTCGTCGGGAGTGGAGACGTTCCGCCACGCGTGGGCCAGGGCGGTCACGGTCGTCCCGGACGCGGTCAGCCTGGCGGCGGCGTCCGGTGCCAGGTTGTCGAGCAGGTCGATGTTGTGGTACAGCATCCGCTCGTTGACGTCGAGTGCGTCGCGTAGCGTCGCCACGTCGTCGCGGCCGGCTGCCGTGGGGGGCAGCCGGTCGGCCAGGGCTTGCAGGGTTTCCGGCCAGTTCTGTTGGGGGTTGATGGTCCACGCGGCGGAGGCGATGGCCCGGAAGGTGGCCAGTGGTCCGACCGCCGGGTCGAGGATGTCGGCCACGGCCCGCAGGATGCCCGCGTCGGAGACGGCCTCCCGCTCCGGCCGGGGCTGGGTCGCCCGCGGGTCGGCATCGATGAGATCCGCCAGCGCCCGCAGCCCGGCCGGGTCGGTCGGGTCGGTCGGTGTCACTGCGGCCACCGCGCCGGCGAGTACTCGGTGCCGGGCCGCCGCGTCGGTGGCGTCGAGGTAGTCGAAGGCGGCCGTCAGTTGTCCGGCGCGGATCGCGTCGAGCAGGGCGTGGTGCCGGTCGAGTACCGGATCGCCGGGTGGTGCCGGGGTCGTCGCGGGCCGGGTCGCGTCGGGCTGGGCCGGCTGGGTCGGGGGTGGTGCCTGCCGGGCCTGCTGCTGGTACTGCGCCAGCCGCGCCGCGGTCGGGTCGGCGCGCAGCGTCGCGAGGTTGTCGTGCGCGAACTGCCGTGACGCCGCCCAGTTGCCGTCGTACAGCAGCCAGCTCGTCAGCGCGTCGGGCTCGACCAGGGTGACGGCCTGCGCCCCGGCAATTTCGCTCTGGAAATGCTGGGCGGTGAGGGTCCGCTCGGCCGCCCCGAGAGCGAGCGGGTTGTAGAGCCGGTACCTGCCGTCGGCGTCGAGACGCGCCGCGGCGGCACCCTGGGGGCGGGCGATCCACAGTCGGGTACCGGGCCGCAGCGTGTCCGGCGCCTGGGGCAGCGGCCCGGTGGTGGTCCATCCCGGGGGCAGGTCGGGAGCCACCAGCCGCCGCGCCTGACCGGCCCGCGCCTGCGGGGTGTCGATGTCGTGCCGGGCGGCGTGGGCCGCGACGGGAGTCGCGGCTCCGGCGGGCAGGCCCTGGCTGATCCACTCGCGGGCGCGGTCGTCGGCGTTGTCGCGCGCCTGCCGGATGTACTCCGCCAGTTCCGGGCCGAGCGCCGCGGCGGCCTCCATCTGCACCGCGGTACGTTCCAGCAGCTCGTGGTAGATCTCCCGCTGCCGCCCCAGGCGGATCCCGGCCGCGAAGGCCCGCAGCTTCAGATCCTGGTCCAGCTCGTGGATCACCTCGACGGGCGTGACCGGGGCGAAGTTGCCGTTCGGGGCCTGCCGCAGCTCGATGATCCAGCCCTGCGGGTCGAGCCGGTACCGGCTGGCCGCCCCCTGTTCGTCGGTGACGGTCAGGTCGAGGTGGGTTTTCAGCTCGAACGCCACCACCTGGGCCACGGTGCGCGGGTCCTGGGCGAGCAGCTCCACCTCCTCCGGTGGCGTGACCGGCGCGGAGCCGGGGGGCTGCACCGCCTGTACCCGCTCGATGATCCGGGGGATCCGCTCGTTGAACTGTCGCACGTCGGTGGCTGGCAGCTCGGCGCCGGCCGCGAGTTTGCCGACCCGGTTCTGCCAGGCGGTCAGCTCGGCGAGGTTGGCGGTGGCCTGTTGCGCGGCGTTGAGCCGCTGGAGGTGGTCCACCGCCCAGCCCAGTACCACCTGGTACCGGCGGCGGGCCTGCTCGGCGGCGCTGGCGGTGAGCCGGAGCGGGCGGACCGGGTCGAAGTTGTTGCCGAGCTGGTCGCGGATCAGCAGGGCGGCGTGCTGGGGCGCCTGGTCGGGGTCGAAGTCGCCGGCCTCGATGATGCGGCCGGCCACCGGGGCGGCGGCCATCGCCGCCGGGGTGGCGCGTTGCAGCAGGCCCTCCAGGCCGATCGTGGGCGCGCCCGCCGCCGGCGCGGGCCAGCCGGCCGGGTTGTTCGCCTTCCAGTCGTGCGGTTTGAGTGAGCGCTGGAGGTCGTGTACCTCGCCGGCGTGCATCTCGTGGAAACTGTCGCCGGTGATCCAACCGGTGCTGGGGGCGTCGTCGGCCTCGAACTGCTCCGGCCCGACCGGCGCCAGACCGGCGTCGCGGGCGAACGCGCTGTGCCAATGCGGGACCGCGACGAGACGGGCTGAGGTGCGCACCCGGACCAGGTACGTATCGCCCTCCACCGTCTTGAGGTGGTCCTCGACACGCTTGGCGTCATCGAAGGCGGCGCTGTGGCTGGCCGGCGCGTTCCGGTTCGCGCCGGTGGTGAACTTGCCGGTGACGGTCTTGTCCTCCTGCACACCGATGTCGGTCGCGCCGAGCGGCCTGGCGTACGACACCTCCCCGTCGAGGTTGGCCCGCCACCGGTTACGCGACTGGCTGGCCGACGTGATGTTCAGGAACTTGTCGTATCGGCCGGTACCGGTGGTCTTGCCGAGCTTGCTGATGATCTCCAGCGAGTGCAGCTTGACGTACAGCCGCATGGCCACCCGGTTGTTGGACGCGCCCGCGATGAACAGGTGCGAGCCGAGCAGGTATCCGGAGTCGCGCAGCGCGTCGGACAGGTGGTTGTCGACGCTGAGCCGGGACAGCAGGCCGTCCAGCGCCAGGCTGCCCCGGTAGGCCGGATCGTTGGCGTGCGAGCCGAGCACGTTGCCCATGAGGTGCCGGGCGGCCGGGTGGAGGTCGTCGACCAGGGCGCCGCTGACGTAGGCGTCGCCGGGCAGCGGCGGCAGCGCGCGCAGCTCCAGCCGCGTGGACCGGGGCATCGGCGTGGCCTCGGCCTGCCCCCGGGGGATCTTGAAGTCGATCCGCGCCTCGTAATGACGGGTCTGCACCGGCTCCACCGGCGCGAGGGAGACCCAGTCGGCGAAACCGGCGGGCGCGTGGTGCAACGCCCAGTCCGTCGCGGTGTTCAGGGCCGTCATCAGGTGGTTCATCAGGTAGCTCGGCTGCCAGCCGTGCATGTTCAACCGGCTGAGCTCCAGGGAGATGCCGGCGCCGTCAGTGGCTTGGTAGTGCCCCGACCAGTCGTAGGCGGTCCGTTCCCGGATGGACTGCGAGCCGCCCTTGACGCCGCGTGCCCCTCCCGGCGCGAACGACAGCGACCCGGCGCCGGCCACCGGGAGACCGTCGAGTGAGAAGCCGAACCTGCCCGGCGTGAGGTTCCAGCCCAGCGCCTTCCCGAGGATGCGAGCGGTGGCGTCGTAGGCGTGCGCGTAGTTCTCGATGCCGTAATCGGCTACCCAGTTGGTGTACTGCGGCCGGCCGTCCAGGGTGGCCGAGATCTTCAACTTGAACACTTGGGCCGCCATCGGGCCTTGCTGGTAGACGAAGTAGAACGTCACGCCGTTGTACCGGTTCAGCATGTCGGCGAACACGATGTTGGCGCGCTGGCCGGCCAGGGTGGCCTGCAGCGAGTCGAGGCCGCCGGGCAGCGCGCCGACCACCGACTCGTCGGGGGAGAACATCAGCACGCCCCAGTTGGTCCCCGCCCCCGGCCAGTTGGCGTGGCTGGCCCCGAGCAGCCCGGGCCTGACGGTGTCCATCAGCGTCCGGACGGCGTCCAGCAGGGTCGTGGTGGGGCGCGGCCCGCCGTCGGCCGGAGCAGGCCCGGTGAACAGCGCCAACTCGTCGACGCCCGAGTGGCCCAGTGTCCGGTCACCGGTGCGGGTCAGGTAGGGCGGCAGGGTCAGCGCGCTGAACGGGTTGACGTTCGGGTCCAGGGTGATCCCGAAGTCGGCGGCGATCTGCGCGCGGCGCCGCGGGTCGAGCACGGCACCGCGCTGCGCCAGGTCCACGTGCCGGTCGGCGAGCGTGTGCGCCCAGGTCTGGATCCGGTGCTGGACCAGGTACACGCCGAGGTCGGGCACACCGGCGACGGTGCGGCCGCCCAGCTCGCCACGCCACCGGCCGAGCAGCCCGGCCACGGTGTTGCCGCTGAGCACCAGTTCACCGCGGGACCACCGGCCCATCGCGTCGAGCAGTTGCGAATCGCTGATCGGCAGCCTTCCGGCCGCGTACTGCGCCAGGGCCTCCGCCTCCGGCAGCAGGAACAGCATCGTACGGCGCCGCAGGTCGGCTCCGGGTGGCACGCTGACCCGGCTGACGACGAACCCGACCTGCTTGTGGATGCCGGCGCGGACATTGATGTCGTATTCCGCCTCGAAGGCGTACCCCCGTCCGAAGGCCAGCTTGAGCATCTCCAGGCCGCCGACGCGCTTGGTCTCCGCCGTCTCGCTCTCGCTCACCCGCACGCCCGCCGACTCGCCGTAGCTGACGTTCAGCGGACCGAACTTGCGGCCGAGGCCGACGTTGGGCAGGTTCAACGCCTTTGCGAACGACCGGCTGGCGGCGTTGCCGGCCTCGGCCAGGTACAGCTCGATCAGGCCGGTGACGTACTGGTCCGGGGTGGCGCCGACGAACCGCGCCCCCCGGATGCGGGGCACGTTGATCGAGATCGCGGCGCTGGTGTTCGCCACGAAACCGGGCTCGACCAGGGTGGTGGTGCCGTAATGGCCGCCCAGGATCTCCTTGAAGTTTGCCTCGACGGCGATCTGGTTGGACATGACGTCCACCGGCCCGGCCATCGGTCGGCCGGCCCGGGTCAGGTCTGGCGGCAACTGGTCCCGCACCGCGGCGCGCAGCCCGTGCGTGTCGAGGAAGTAGACGACGCCCTGGTTGAGCACCGACGGTTCGGTGTCGACGGAGGCCACCTCGCTGAAGGTGGCCGGCTCGGAGTTGAAGCGCAGCAGCGCGGCGCGCACGGTGGCGCGGACCGACTCGGGCGAGGTGATCGGGGCGTCCCGGTCGCTGATACTGACCGTCCAGACGAAGTCGTACGGGAAGTTGAACAACATCACCCGGCCGCCGTACTCCTTCAACTCCGGGCGGTTGATGATGCGGGTCAACCGCTCGGCGGCGCCGACGTTGCGGCTCCACGACGCGCCGATGAGTCCGACGGACTGAAGCCACTCGACGCTCGGCGGCATCGCGGCCCCCAGCCCGAACTCCGCCGACCAGCCCTGGTTGCCGCTCGCGCCCTGGCCGGCGATGCCGAGCGCCATGGCGAGGGTGACCACGCTCAACTCGTCGCTGAGCCGGTCGAAGTGCACCGAGTTGCCGTCCGGGGTGACGTCCGCAGTGATCCGGGAGATGGCGTGGATGGTCACCTCGGCGGTACGCATCACCCCGTTGCGCCAACTGTGCAGGGTGAAGGTCATCCCCGCTGCCGGCTCCGGGGCCGGCTCGCCCTCCGGGACAGCCGCCGGGGCCGGCTCGCCCTCCTGGGCATCGGGGACAGCAGAGACGCCGTCCTGGCTGAGCGAGTTGAAGTGCGACTCCAGACCGTCGCTGCTCACCATCTTGTTGAACAGGTCCAGATTGTCGATCGCGGCGTCGGTGTCGCGGTGGACGACCTCGTCATAGGCGTCACGCGCCCCCTCGATCACCCTGCCCAGCAGCGGCTGCTCCTCGGTGGGCGTACCCGGATCCGGGGTCGCCGGTCGGCTCTGCTCCGCATGCGCCCACGGCCGGTCCCCGTCCACGGGAAGGAACCCCTCGTCGGCCAGCACCTGCATGAGACCGGCCCGGATCTGCTCTACCGCCGGCTTGTCGACCTGCGGCAGGGACTGGCCCAGGCTGCCATGCCCCTCCAGAATGTGCCGTGGCACCAGGTTGCCGCCGGTGTCCTCCGGATGCGCGCCGACGTTGCGCAGCCGCTGCCGCCACTGGTCGTGCGGCACCCTCTGCGGCCGCCCGCCCGTGGCGGGGTCCGAGGTCGGGATACCATCCGCCAGCCCGGGGATGGGATCGGGGGCGAAGGCGCCCGCGTCGACGCTGAACCCGTGGTCGAAGGCGTCCGGCTCGGACATCCGGATCACCGCCGACCCGTCCACCGCGGGCGTCGGCCGAGGCCAGTCCCGTGGCCGGCGCGAGGTGGCCACCTCGGCGGTCCATTCGAACCGAACCTCACGACCGACCGTGTAGCCGGTGTACCGCTCGACCTCCACGTTCAGCGACGCCCGCGTGACGCCACCACTGTCGTTGCTGGTCCAGCTCATCCCGGCGCGAGCGGAGATACCGAGCTTGGCCTTCTCCTTGTACACCTGCGGATCGTTCCAGCGCTTGGCCAACGGCAGATCGGCCGCGCCACCCACGGACAGCCCACTGGACTGCTGGACGGTGACTTCGCCGCCCTGCCCCACGATCCCGGTACGTACCTTCTCGATGTGGGCCTTGTCGCTGGCCTCGCCCACCGGCTCGCCGGCCTCGCCCACCGGCGTGGAGTCACCCTCGCCGACGCCCACCTGCACGGAGTCGCCGACCCGGCGGCCGTACACCCGGATGCTGGCGGCCGCGAACCCGCGGTCGTGCACCGTGAACAAGAAGCCCCGGGTCGGCGCGCCGGCATCACCGTCCACCGCCGGCGTACGCCAGTTGTTCACCGCCTCGTCGAGGTGGACTTCCAGGTTCCACAGCTTGCGCTGCAGCTCATTGCGCATCGGACTTTCGATGGACATGTCGAAGCCGTCGGCACGCAGCTGGGCGATGATGTGGTCGTACAGCTCGTTCAGGCCGGTGATGTTGCTGGCGGAGAAGAGTTCCGGCAACCGGGTCAGGTTGTCCCGCATGTCGTTTGGCAGGTCGGCGACCACCTGCTCGCCAGCGGTCTTCAGCAGGTGGTTGGGGATCGCCACCACCAGCGGGGCGGCCTCCTGCCCGTCCGGCGGCTCCGGCACGTCCACCGCCTGGAACGACTGCTCGTCGCCGCGCGTCTCGATCGACCACCCCGGCTCGTCGTACGAGTAGAACGTCGAATCCGCGCGGGTGTCCAGCACCCGGCCCTTCTCGGCGTCGATCAGGTAGGAGGTTTTCTGGTCGACCTTGTTGAGGGTGGCGTTGAAGCGGGGTCCCCAGTGGGTCATCGGGCCGAGCGGCACGTCGGCGTTGAAGTCGCCGCGCAGCCGCACCGCCCGGGTCGTGGTGCCGTCCGCCTGGCTGTGCGCACCGGTCTGGAAAACACCCTGGGTGAACTGGTTGGCGTGGAAACCGTCGTCGTTGACGCTCGTCCGGCCCTCGGTGTCATCCGGCGACGGCCCGGGCGTCTCGGGGTCGAACGAGCCGGCCGGGTTCGGGACGAGCCGCGGGCCGTCCGGTCGCAGGCGGGCGAGCACCTCCATGCCACCCAACGTGAACAGGTACCCGTCCGGGGCGACCAACTGCCGGTAGTTGTTGAGCAGCCGCTCGTGCAGCAGTTCCCATTCGTTGTCCCGCACCGTGACGCCCCGCCGGGCCGCGTCGGCGCGCAACGCCTGCTCGATGCGGTCCAGGTCCGGCAACCCCGCCTTGGGATCACCCAGTGCGAGCGCCCGCCGGTCCGGGGTGGCCGGCGGCGCCCACGCCTGCCCACCCGACCCGTCGGCGTCGGGTGCGGCCGGACCGGCGCTGGCCGCATTGCCGAAGACCCGGACATGCCGGTCGGCCTCGGGAACACCGGACAGCAGCCGGGTGGCCGCACCGGCCACCTCGCGCGGGATGGGACCGCCCCGGGACTGGATCACCACGGCCACCCCGGTCGCGGGGGCCGCCAGGGTGTCGGGGGACAGCGTGTCCGGGCTGGTGCCGTGCTGAGCGAACAGGACGACCCCCCTGTGCTCCCGGACCGTCCAGCCGCGGTGCACCTGGTACCCGCCGGTGGCAGACCGGCTCAGGCCCAGCGGCCCGGGCCGCTGGGGCGGCGGCGGGTGCAGCGGCACCCGCCAGGCGTGCGCGGCGGCCGGGAAGGTCTCCTGCCCCCGGGCGTCGATCGGGATCAGCTCGTCGAAACCGGCCGGCTGCCGGCCCACCACGGAGACCGGCAACACCAGCTCCAGCAGCCCCCCGAACCGCTGCCGCAACAGGTCCGCCACCTCGGCAGCGGCGGCACCGGGTGGCGTGCCCGGGGCACCGGCGGGCGCAGTGCCGGCGGGTGACGTGGCCGGGGCCGCCACGAAGACCTGGAGCGGGCCGGCGCCCGAGGGGAGTCCCTGGCGTACGGCCTCCACGACGGCGACCGGGTCGCTGACCGACTCGTCCAGCAGCAGCCGGGGCCGGTCCGGGGTGTCCAGGTCGGACCAGTGCAGTGTCGTGGCGCCGGCCGGCGGCCGCGGACCGGTGTGGGCGACCACCCCACCCGGGACGTGGCTCAGCTGGACCCCGGTGGGCAGGCCGGACACCTCGGACGGGACGAGGGTACGCCGGTCCAGCCCCATCCCCGAGGTGATGAGGTGCGCCGGTGCCGTAGCCGGCATACCCCCGAAGATCCGGCCCACCCGGTGGCGTACCCCGTCGGGCAGCGGGGTCGCCCGCCAGCCCAGGAACACCACCGGCTCGGCCAGCCAGCCGCCGGTGTCCGGCAGCAACCGCCGCGCCCCGTCCAGTTCGGTCGCCGGCCCGATCCACAGGTGGCTGCCGCCGTCCCAGACCACCCAACCGTCGCCGAGCCCGTACACGCCGGGTGACTGCTCGGGCAGCCCGTACGGGGCGGGCCGGGGCGGTGCACCGGCGATCCCGGGCAGGAACAGGTACCGCTCGGGCCGCCCACTGAAGAACGTCACCTCGCCGTTGGCGTCCAACGGGACGATCTGCGGGCTGGGCGCCGGCCGGTCCCGCAGCGCCGACCGGGGTACCGACAGCATGGCCGAGGACTGCTGCGGCCCCAGCGCCTGCGCGGTGATCTCCAGCGCCCGGGCCAGGCTGACCGGCTGGTCCTGCGGCCAGTGCAGGACGGCCATGGTGGCGTCCTGCGCCTGCAACCCGGTCAGCGCGGCACCGAGGCTGGCCGGGTCGAGCACCGAGGAGTGCAGCAGGATGGCCGGGCCGGGGCCGGTCGGGGCCAACACCCGCGAGCTGATCGGGCCGGACGTGCTGCCCCCGTCGTGCAGCAGGGTGCCGCCCACCGCACGCTGGAGCCGCAGGTTGTCCGGCAGCCCCTTAGCCATGGCGACCAGTGGCGCGTCCGCGGGCGCAACGGCCGTCTGGACGACCTGCTGCTGGCTGCCGGCCGGGTCGGACCATTCCATTGCCGCTGGCTGGCCGGGTAGGGGATCGGGAGCTGGGTGCGGGGGTTCGGGGTGTGGTGCGGGTGGGAGAGCTGGTCGTGGTGTCAGGGTGGGGGCGGCGTACGGGACGGCGGTGTCGAGGATCTCGCGTAGTTTCCGGGGGGTGAACCCGGTGTCATGTGGGTGGTCGTCGGCGGTGTCGGTGGAATTCTTGAGCAGGGCGTTGGGTGTGTGGGCGTGTCGGATGCCAAGGAAGTGTTCGAGTTCGTGTCCGTACCTGTCGGGGGGGAGGTCCGTGAGCCAGTGGAACTGATGGATCCGGCCCCCGCCGCTGCCGGCATGGACGTTGTGGGTGTCCCGTAGGTCGCTGCCGTGGCGGCTGAGTCGGACCTCCGTGGTGGCCGTCGGGTCGAACTCGACCCCAACGACGAGCCGCGCCCCGACCTCGGGCAACACGTGCGCGTGGTCGTTGGTCTGGTCCACCCACTGCTGGACCGCTTGGAGGGTGTGCTGGATGGAGTCCGGGTCCAGATCCGGGTCGGGTTTCAGCCGGATGCGGAACACCGCGGTCCAGGTGTGTTCCGAGCGGTGTAGGTGGTAGTCGACGAAGGTCCGTTCACCGGCGGGTTCGGTCAGGGTCTCCGTCACCTCGACCCGGTAGGGGCGTCCCTCGCCCGGTGTCGGGACGAACCGCAGCGCACCGCCGTTGGTCCAGGTGAACCGGTCGGAGAACACCGGCGTCATCTCGTCCGGTCGGGGCAGGTCCACCGCGCTGCGGTATGACACCCGCCAACCGCCGTCCACCCACTCGATGGTGGGCTCCCCCGCCACCCACACCGCCGTTGAGGACGAGATATCCCCGGCACCACCCGAGAACGAAGGGCCTCCGGCAGGCTCCCACACGAACGCCGCCGGCCCCCCAGGCAGCGACCCACCCCCGATACGCGGACGTTTCCCGGCCGGCTCAGCCGACTCGGCTTGCTGTTTGCGCTTGGCGAGCATGCCCTTCCGCTTGGTGAACTGTTGTCTGAGCTCAGCGAAATTCTCGTCTTTCACGCCCGTGTTGATGAGCCGGTAGGCGTTTCCGGATCCGTCGGCCAACGGTGCCCCGACCACGGCGAAAACACCTGTGACGACATCCGATCCGACCAGCATCCGCCGCCGTCCTACCCGCAGGGTGATCGCCGTGCCCCGGGAGAGATTCACCTCCTTGCCATCTAACGTCTTGGTCGGGCCGCCGATCTTAAAAGATAGGGGTCTGGGCAATTTTTGTTCCGCCCCCATTGTGTCATCGATAGATAGTCCGTCGGCAAGTGCCCACCGATCTCCTGATTCCCACAGCGCCTTTTTGCGCTGCCACTCGATGTCGTCCCGGGTGGGGGCGAGATTGACCAGTTCCAGGTACAGGGCCCGTCCGATGACGTTCTTCTCGGCCGGTACTTCCACGACCACGGTGGGTCGACCGTTCACGGCATACCCGAGTCGGAGACGAACCTCCTTCATGTCCCCGGGGAAGGCAAACGAACTTCCGTCGACCACCTTGACGCGTGGGACATAGGCGCGGGTTCTGCCTTCTGAGTCGGCCATGCCGAAATAGGTGGCCAATACCCCATTGCTGCGCACTGACGACGTGATGTGGTAAAAGTCGGTCCAGTTCCATCGGTTGTCGAATTCCCACACCTGGCCGCCTGCCTTGTTCTTCAGTTCGGCCAGTTCGTCGTCGGTGAACCCGCGGTCGATCTTTCGATAGATGCGTATTTCGGTCCCGTCGGTCGCGGTGTACCGGATTTCGGCAATACCGACGCCTCCCCCGTCGACCTTCCCGAAGTCGATAGGGACCACATCGCCCGGGATGGCCACTCGGCCGATACGACCGAGATATCTAAGCTTGCCGCCCAGCATGATGCGCAACTCCGAGTGCCGCCCGTTGGGGGTGACGGGGACGCCGATGGTGAATGGGTCTTCGAGGTTCCATCGATTTTGGTCTTCCCAGCCGCTGTCTTGCTCAAGGCTGTTGCGGTATCGGGCGTGTTCTGCGAGTTCGTGGGACTGGTTGCTGGGGGAGGCGGGGTGTTGACGGATGAGCGCGAGGTTGCGGTGGAACGTGTCTCGCAGGATAGGCCAGTGAATGTTGGCGGGATTCTGTTCCGCCGTGTCGATTTCCGCTCGCAGCAGACCGAGCGCCTCGTCAAACGCGGCAGCCCGTTGGCGCTGCCCGTCGGGGGTCACCGGTGGCCGCGGGAAGCCCGCGTCGATGCCTGCCTCGTGTTGTGGGCCACGAGGTGTGACGACGATGTAGGTGCCGTTCCACCAGACGACTGGTTGCGGGCTGGCACCGGCACCAGACGGCGGGCCGATGAGGTACGAGTCACCGAACGGGTGATGGATCCGCATCGGCTGGTCCAGCGCCCAGGCCATGACATGGGGAACCAGATGCGCGACGTCGTAATCCCCGGATTTGACGCTTCTGATCTTGCCGATCCACTGCTGGTGCAGGGCCTGTCGTCGCTGCGGGGACACGTTCTCCGGATACGGGAGAAACTCGGTGAACCTCGACGATGCACCCCGGTCGAGGTCGCTGGCCAGTTGGCTGGTCACCCACGCGCGCAGTCCAGTCAAGGTGACGGTGACGTCCAACTCCGCCAACCGCTCCCGGTAGGTGTTCAACACCGACTCGTAGAAGGCGTTGTGCAGCGAGCGGGACCGCGGAAGATCGATGTCGAACACCTCGCGCGCCCACTGGCCAAACGCCTCCTCGTCACGGGCTCCAGCGGCCTTCAACTGTTCGAACGCCGCTTTCACGCTCCCCCACCAGGCCGTTGCGACACCGCCGGACCCACCGGCCACCATCGCCCCGCTCGGCCCCGGTTCCGCCCCGCCCACCCCTGACAGCCCTGACAGCCATCGGTCGTCGAGTTCCCCTTCCGCCTTGTTCTTCAGTTCGGCCTTGTTCTTCAGTTCAGCCAGCTCGTCGTCGGTGAACCCGCGGTCGATCTTTCGGTAGATGCGTATTTCGGTCCCGTCGGTCGCGGTGTACGGGATTTCGGCAATACCGACGCCTCCCCCGTCGACCTTCCCGAAGTCGATAGGGACCACATCGCCCGGGATGGCCACTCGGCCGATACGACCGAGTGATCTAAGCTTGCCGCCCAGCATGATGCGCAACTCCGAGTGCCGCCCGGTGGGGGTGACGGTGACGCCGATGGTGAATGGGTCTTCGACGTGCCATCGGTTCTGGTCTTCCCAGCCGCTGTCTTGCTTAAGGCTGTTGAGGTATCGGGCGTGTTCTGCGAGTTCGTGGGCCTGGTTCCTGGGTGACGTGGGGTGTTGACGGATGACCGCGAGGTTCCGGTGGAACGTGTCTCGCAGGATAGGCCAGTGAATGTTGGCGGGATTCTGTTCCGCCGTGTCGATTTCCGCTCGCAGCAGACCGAGCGCCTCGTCAAACGCGGCAGCCCGTTGGCGCTGCCCGTCGGGGGTCACCGGTGGCCGCGGGAAGCCCGCGTCGATGCCTGCCTCGTGTTGTGGGCCACGAGGTGTGACGACGATGTAGGTGCCGTTCCACCAGACGACTGGTTGCGGGCTGGCACCGGCACCAGACGGCGGGCCGATGAGGTACGAGTCACCGAACGGGTGATGGATCCGCATCGGCTGGTCCAGCGCCCAGGCCATGACATGGGGAACCAGATGCGCGACGTCGTAATCCCCGGATTTGACGCTTCTGATCTTGCCGATCCACTGCTGGTGCAGGGCCTGTCGTCGCTGCGGGGACACGTTCTCCGGATACGGGAGAAACTCGGTGAACCTCGACGATGCACCCCGGTCGAGGTCGCTGGCCAGTTGGCTGGTCACCCACGCGCGCAGTCCAGTCAAGGTGACGGTGACGTCCAACTCCGCCAACCGCTCCCGGTAGGTGTTCAACACCGACTCGTAGAAGGCGTTGTGCAGCGAGCGGGACCGCGGAAGATCGATGTCGAACACCTCGCGCGCCCACTGGCCAAACGCCTCCTCGTCACGGATTCCAACGGCCGACAACTGTTCGGACGCCGCTGTCCCTGTCACCCACCAGGCCGGCGCGACACCACCGGACCCACCAGCCATCATCGCCCCGCTCGGATGTGGAGACTCGACCGGTTCGGTGCCCTCCGGCGGCGCCCACCCCACGCCAGGCGTTGGTGTCGACAGATCCATCCCTTCCAGATCGTCTTGCATCCATGGATACGGAAATGCCGGGTCAAGAAAGTCAAGAAATGCCGGGTCAAGATAAGACGGGTCGTCATCTTCCGCTGGACCGGACGGTAGTCCGGTGCCCGAGGCGGAGCCGGCCGGGTCGGCGGAGGTGGTGCCTGTCTGCATCGCCTGGGACGGACCGTGCGGCGTGCCGGTTGACGAGAGCATGGCCGCGGTCGCGTCGGTGCCGGTCGCGGCGATCGGCCGCAGGTGGCCGGCGGTGTGGCCGGGCAGCAGATCAGCGACGGCGGCGGGCCGCCCAGCCCCGTCGAACGCCGCCACCCGGGTGTCCGACACGAACAGGTGCCGCAGCCACGGATCACTGATCGGATCGTTCGGCTCGGGTCGGTCAAAGGCACCGTGCACCAGAGTGTCCAGCACCTTGACCACCGGCGGCCCGGAGACCCGCGGCTGGCTGTAGAGGGCGAACACGTGCTGCGATTCGTTCGGCGGCGCGGCCCGCACCACGACCATCGACCCCGGCACCGCCCTCAACGCAGCCAGCACGTCCGCCGGTGCGACCCCATCCGGGTGGGCGACACGCTCCGGTACCGCGTCGAGAATCTCCAACATCTGCGGCCAGCCCACACTGGGCGCGAATCGGCCGTCCGGTCCGACGATCCGGTCGTCGAACGCCGCCCTGTTGCCCAACCGCCCGTACACCGCGGTGAACGCATCGAGAGTGCGCGGCACGCACAACAACGGGTCGTAGCCGCCCCCGCGGCGCACCTGCGCCTGGGCCACCCAGCTGGCGACCTGCTCCCCGAACCCGGTCCTCGCAACGGCCGGCCCAGTTGTCGCGACGGCTGGCTCGCCGAGCTTGCCAGGGTCGCCACTGATCGGTTCGTCCAGCGACGACACGTCACTGATCGAATCCGTGTCCCTGAAGCCGAAGTCGGGGCTGAATATTCCATCGCTTGAGATGGATATGCTGCTGACCGACGCCGTATCACTGGTGCGGCTGTCGTCACTGATCGACATGCCACCGGCGCCGGAGCCAGCGCCACCCGGCACCGTACCGCGGGCGCCAGCCGCATCCGGCGTGCCGGGCGTCGCGCTGCCGCCGGCCGGGGCGAGCGCCATGTGGTATCCGTCCACCCACTCCCGTTGGAACGAGGTGGCCAGCGCCTCATAGCCGGCCGGATCGACACCGTACCGGTGGGCCAGCGCGTCGAACTGGGCTTCCGCCAGGCCGGCCGCCGCCGCGGTGTGCTGCTCGAACGTCACCGGTACGGTCGGCGCGCCGGTGCGCCCACTCCCGCCACTGTTCATAGTGGACGAGTTGGCGCCCGGTCCGGTGATGCCGGGGGTGGCCGCGGCCGAGAAGCGGGCGGGCAGGTCGGTGGCCGCCTGCCGGACCACGTTCGCCACGGCGCTGACCTGAGCGGCGCCGGGGCTGGCCGCCGTGGCGGGCAGTGCGGTGGGTAGCACGGCGGGTAGCACGGTGGTACCGAGGATCGCGTCGACGCCCCGGTCCACCTGGATCCGCACCTCGCGCTCGACCGCCGCGCGCGCGGCGGCGGACGGTACCGCCGCCGCGGCGGTCCCCGGCGCGCCGGGGCTCCCCAGCGTGCCGACGGCCGTCGGTGCACCAGTGGCGAGGTACTGGTCGATGTGGTATCGGGCGGCCAGTTGCGCGGCCGAGCGCAACGCCTGCCGGTCGAACTCGACCGGAAGTGCGGCAATGACCTGCTCCGGCCGCAGAGCGGCCGCGATCTGCTCTGGGGTGGCGCCCGACCGCGCCAGCGACTCGGTCATCCGGGCCACCGCCTGGTCCCGGACACCGACCAGGTACTGCTCGGTGAGCGCGGTGCTGGGCAGGCCGACCTCGGACAGGAAGGTGGTGACGGCCGGGTCGCCCCGCCGGACGTCGACCCACCCGGCGAAGATGCGCTCGACCGGCACGGGGAGCGTGACCAGGCTCTGCCGCGCCTGCACCACCCCGGCCAGCAGCCCGCCGTAGCGGTCCACGAGATCCCGCTGGAACCGTTGCCACTGCTCGGTCAGCGCGCCGGTGGCCGCGACCCAGTCCGGCACCGGCACAAGCGGTACCGACAACGACGGCACCGACCACGACGGCACGGACAGGGCCGGCACCGACAACGACGGCGTGGGCAGCGCCGGGCCGTCCGGCCCGGGCACCGCGACCGTGGGCGGCGGGACCTGCGTGCCGGTGCTCCCGATCGCCGGATCAGGCCGGTACGTCGTGGAGGTGTCCGGGTCGACCGGTGTCGACTCCGGATCCACCACCGGCACTACCGGCGTTCCGGTCGCTGAGAAGTCGGTGCCACCGGGCAGCCGCAGCCGGGGCAGGGTCGGCGTGAACCCGAGACGGAGGGCACCGCGGCGCCCACCGAGCCCGGCCCCGGTGGCGGCCACGCCGGTACCCCCCGCCAGCGCCCCGGAGATGGCGTCCGCCCCGGTATTGCCGGTGTCGTACGCCTGATCGACGATGTAGCTGGCGCCGATGCCGCCGGCCACCTCCATCACGATTTCCGTTGCGGGCCGCATCACCGCGCCGGCCAGCAGGTCACGCGTGGATTCCTTGACGCCGATCTTGCCGAGGCCGGCGCTGAAGCCGCCGCTGGCCCGGCCCAGCGCCGGCCCGGCCGCCGTGGTGACAGCCGCCACCGCCAGCCCGTACAGCGCCTGCTTGCCGACCACGCCCCAGTTGATCCCGGACTGGAGGCCGTCGGCCATCAGGGAGATCTGGGCCAGCAGCGAGGAGCCCGGCATGAACAGCATCTGGATCGCCGTGCTGCGCGCCGCCGCCTTGACGATCGAGGAACGCAGAACCGTCTGGATGATGGTCCGTGTGGTGGCGACGCGCCGCGCCGCGTCCACGGGGGCGAAGAACGCCTCTGCGGCGGCGATGGCCAGCTCGACCATCATGAAGATGAACATGATGAACGCCTGGCGCTTGAGGTACTCCATCTCGACGTGGTAGCCGCGCATCGCCTTGGCCACCGCGCTCTGCAGGGCTGCCTCCTGAGCCAGCAACTTCACGAACGGAGCCGTCTGGGCCACGAACCGGGCCACGACCTCACCGTCCACCGAATTACTGACCGCCTTGATCGTCTGGACCAGCTCCGGCGCCAGCACATTACGCACCCGGTCGGCCAGCATGTCCAGCATGTTCGCGTCGTGCACCAACAGCGGCAGATTCGCCCGCGGCAGCCGCATGGCGGTAAACGCCTCCACGGCCTCCATCCCGCTCTCGCTGATCTGAAGGCTCGGAATGGCGGTGACAGCCATCGCGCGACGCTCCCTTTCTACCTGTGACCGGGAACCCGGGCCCGGCGAACCTCAACCGGACCCGGGCAACTCAGCTACACCGACAGAAACTCAGTACCGGCCGCCGCCCAGGTCCCCGACCATCTCGTCGCTGATGGCCTCGGTGTTGTCCGCGATACGGCGGACGAAGTCCCACTTGTCGTGCTGGATTCCGGTCACATCACCGAGCTCGACGAACGCCGGGAACACGTACTTCATGAGCATGCCCTGCACGGCCGCGCGGGCCTGCAGGGTCACCTCGTCATCCTCGGGAACATCGTCCGCCCACCGGCACGCGGCGATATCAACCAGGGGGTTCACCGTCTTGATCAGGTCCTCCTGGAACTGGGCCAGCAACGGCACCCGCTGCGCCAGGTCGTCCCCGGAGAACTCGATCCGTGACGCACTCACGACGCCGCCCGTCCACGCCGCCGGTCGTCCCCGCCAGAGACCGCGCCCACGATGCCCTCGATAAGTTCCTCCATCGTCGCCGCCGTCCGCGCGGTGTCGCCGAGCCGGGAAAGGTCACCCGTCAGCTCGGCGGTACCGGCCATCGCCTTGCGCTGGGCGCCTTCGCGGGCGGTACGCGCCGTGGTCACGATCAGGTCGGCCAGTTCGGCCGGCGCGAGCTGCTGGTAGGCGTCCCCGTTGAAGGTGATCCGGGTCAGCTCGCCGTGGCCGCCCACGGTCACCGACAGCAGCTTCTTCTTGTCCTCCACGGTGGTCTTCGCCTCGCGTACACGCTGGCGCACCCGGTCGGCCGTGGCCTCCACATCCTTCAAGGCCGAGCGCATCTCGGCCAGCAGTTCCTCATCGCCCAAACTCATTACGGCACCTCCTCAACAAACCCACGGCTGGACCGTGGCGGCGGGTTCACCCCCGGCGCGACGGTGGTTCACCGTCCCCGGTACGGGCGGCGTTCGTCCTGGGAGCCGGGACGCTCGTCGGCAGGCGTGTCGTACTCGTCGTCCTCTACCCGCCTGTTACGGCCACGCCGGCCGATCACCGCGGGCGCACAGTCAGGGTCGGTACCCCAGACCTTCTCGTCCTCCTTCAGCCAGGTGCTGCGCTGGCGGTCACGGTCCCGGTTGGGCTGGCCAGTGCCACCGAACATGCCCGGCATGCCCGGCATATACGGCATCCCACCGAACGGCATGCCGCCCGGGCTCGTCTGCGTGATACCAGCGCCGGTACCCGCGCCCGTGGTCACGCCGGCACCCGAGCCGGCCCCACCCGGACCGCCGACGGGCCGGCCGAACCCGTCCTGGCTCAGCGCCCCGGCCGAGCCGGACACGCCGGGCACCGACGACAGGCCACCGGTACCGACCTGCACGCCGGGAATGGCCGGGAAGACGGCCGCACCGGGTTTGGTGACGTCGCCGAGCGGCGGGGGGGTGACGATCCCGCTTATGTCCGGTTTGAACGACACTTCTTTGCCATCGACCGTGGTCGGGAACGGATTTCTGTCCACCGGCGACGTCGGCCCAATGTCGTGCCACGGCAGCTTGCTCAGGTCCAGTCCTGGTACGGATACTGCCCCGCCGGACTGGCCCGAAGGGGTGGTCAGCCCGAGGTTTGCCCGCTCGGCCGGGGTGAGCGGGATCTGGTCCAGCAGCCCGCCCTTCTGCAGCGCGACGAGCTGATCCGGGGTGAGCTGACCGAGCGCCGTCGTACCGTTCGGCACCGCCAGGCCGCTCTCCCGCAGGTAGGCGGCCTGCTCAGCAGAGAGCGGCACGTCGTCCAGCAGTCCGGCCGAGTCCAGTTGCCGCAACTGGGCCGGCGTCAGGTCACCCAACGTCTGCGGGTCGGTCAGCCCGAGGTTCGCCCGCTGGGCGTCGGTGAGCGGGGTCTGGTCCAGCAGCCCGCCCTTCTGCAGCGCGGCGAGCTGATTCGGGGTGAGCTGACCGAGCGTCGTCGTACCGTTCGGCACCGCCAGGCCGTTCTCCCGCAGGTAGGCAGCCTGCTCAGCAGAAAGCGGCACGTCGTCCAGCAGTCCGGCCGAATCCAGTTGCCGCAACTGGGCCGGCGTCAGGTCACCCAACGTCTGCGGCTCGGCCAGCTTGTTGAATAGCTGCGAGCTGCTGACCGGAAAGCCGCTGTCGGCGAACGGATTGACCGACTTGCTGAACATGGAGCCGTTGTCCTGGCCGTCGGCAAGCGGAGTGTCCATGCCGCCACCGGCAAAGGAACTGTCCATGGCGCCGTTGGCAAATGGATTGTCCAACTTGCTGAACGAGCTAGTTGGAATGAGGCTGTCCTGGCCGTTGGTGAACGGAGTGTCCATACCGCCGCCGGCAAAGAGCGTGTCCACACCGCCATTGGCAAAGGGATTATCCACGCCGTTTGGGAACGGATCGCCCACGCCGCCGGATGCGAACATGGCGCCGCCGTTGGGGAATGCGCTGCCCCAGTTGGGGAATGCGCTGCCCCAGTTGGGGAATGCGCTGTCCCAGTTGGGGAACGCATTGCCCCAGTCGGGGAACGCGTTGTCCCAGTTAGGGAACGCATTGTCCCAGTTAGGGAACGCATTGTCCCAGTTAGGGAACGCATTGTCCCAGTTAGGGAACGCATTGTCCCAGTTAGGGAACGCATTGTCCCAGTTGGGCATCCCAAGGTTGTTGGGCATCGGCAGGGGTGGTACCGGATCCGGGTCGGTGATGTGCATCGGGTTGCGCGCGTCCGCGAACACCGTCACCAGGTTCTTCGCCGCGATCAGCGCCGGTGCGAAGGTGTTGATGACGTTGTCGGCCCACAGCTGGCGCAGATGATGGTCCAGCTTGTTCCACTCGCCGATGTTGAAGGCATCGAACGAGTGGTAGTTCAGCCAGGACGGCGGCGTCCACAGGACGGTACCTACGTCTTTTCCTCCGACCGTGGTTCCGTCACGGCGTTCCTGTGCTTCTTCGTCCCCGGTGTTGGCGTACTGGGTGCCCAGGTCCCAGGCGTTCGACTGGCCATTGTGCAGGTCGGCGTAGGCGAGAGTGCTCTGGTTGAACATGGCGGCAATGACCCGGTACGGGTGCTGCCAGGTGCCGGCCGGGGTGATCTGGGACCACTTGTCGATGGCGTCCAGCAGCGCCTTGACAAAGTCCTTCATGGCCGTCTCGGCCTGGGACAACGCAGTGTTCCAGCGGGTGAACTGGGGCAAAATGTCGCTGAGGTACCGGTTCGCGCTCTGTACCCGGTGGTACCAGGCCGATTCGGCGGAGCCTTTGAACTCGGGGTTCTTGACGTTCACCGACTTCATCTCATCGGTCAGCTCACCCGAGATCTTCATCGCGTGGGAGGTCAGGTTGCCCAGGATCTCGCGAACCGCCGCGATCGAGTTCGGGTCGAACGAGGTACCCACCCCGGCCACCTTGGGTATGTCGTCGCGGATCCGTTCCCACGCCGCGCCGAGCGAGACGACCGGGTTGCTCTCGCCGTTGATCGTCTTCGTCGGGTCGGTGGTGTTGCGCTCCTGCCCCTGTTGGTTGTCCTTGTTGGTCACACCCACCCACACCGTCAGCCGGGTGATGTCCTTGGTCGACCCGTCCTGGGTCCACCTGTAGAAGGTGACCGCGTCCTTGTTGTACTCGGGCGCCCAACCGCCGGTGTGTTTGAGCGTGCTTTTCTGGGTTATCAGCCAGAAACCGGGGCCCTTGATGGTCTGCGGTCGGAAGCTGTCGTTGATGGAACTCTTGTCCCCAGACTCTCCGCCGCCGAGTACCAGTCCCAGAATGCTCGCCAGGGCGTCCTCGATCGTCGCGGTGCTCGTCATCACGAACCACCGGACTGGGGCATGAAGTACTCGAACTGCTCGGCGCTCAACGTGTTCAACTGTTCGGTGGCCTCGGAGTCGGCCAGCAGGAATTTGATGCCGTACTCCAACATGCTGATTTCGCCCCGCGCGCTCTTGAAGCGCGTGGCCAGGCCAGATCGAGTCGCATCGATCGCCGACGCCAGGTCCTCCGCCTCGGTGAAGCCCTTTGCGCCGAGGTGCAGCTTGAACGGCTTCGTGAAGTCGACCTTCGATTCCGGCAGGGCGCCGTACGGGTAGACCTTGCCGTACATCAGGTCGATTTCATCGACCTGGTCGGCGTAGGTGGCCTGCAACTTCCGCAGGTAGCTCTCGTTGATGACGATGTTCTGCATCGTGTCTTCCCTTCGACGGAGACGGCGCAGCGGGGCCGCCGACTGTCCTGACCCAGCCATTCCGAGGTCTGGGCGAGTCCGTGACCAGCGGTGGGTCAGATGCACTGGTCCACCCGGCGGTGCGACGGACCAGTGCATCTGACCCGGAAGCGGCTCGGCAGGATTCAGGCATCAGATGCACTGGTCCAGGACACCGGCGCCCAGCGATCTCCTAACTGAAGACGGCCGCGCCCTGGTTGTCGCCGTGGATGTAGTTCTGAGTGATCTCTTGAAGGCGCTGCTGCCCCAGGGTCAGGGCCTGGTGCATCTCCTGCTGGCCCTGATTCCACAGCTGCTGGGCGACGGCGTAGGCCTCCGGCGCCTGTCCGTTGTTGGCCACGGTGAACCGCTGCACCGAGGCCTGAAGGGTTGCCAGCGATTGGTCGAGCTGGCGGGTCACCCTGGCCAGTTCCCCGGCGACCTCCTGTGCCGCGGCGGGATTGATGCTGTAGTTGGCCATCCTCGGCCTCCTTCACGTTCGTCGATCCGGGTTTCATCGGCCCGGGTTTTGTAGGTGGGACGCGCGACGGTCAGGATGTGGCCCAGCCGCCGGCCCGAAGGGCACTGTCGTCTTCGGTCGTGGTGGTCAGTCGCGCGTAGGTCTGCATGTTGCCGTTGAGCATGTCCAGGCCCTGCTGGACCCGTTGGAAGCCGGCCAGCCACTGGTCGACGGCCTGGAGGAACCGCGGCGCGGCCGCGTCGCTCTGCCACTGGGTGGCCAGGCTGCCGCGTGCGCCTACGACGGCCTGCTCGCTGGCCTTGGCCTCGCTCTGGCACTGGGTGAACGCGATGACCATGGCGGTGATGGTCGCCTCGTCGGCGACGATCCCGTTCATGTTGATTGCCATGACTCTCCTTGTCTGTCATCCGGCGCGCTGTCGCCGGCAAGGTGTGCGATGTGGTCGCGCCTGCCGCGTCCGTCCGGTGGGTCGGGCCGCGGCGGCGGATCGGTCGGGCACCCCGGCGGCCTCACCCCCCTTCCGGCCGGACCAGCGCCGGCCCGGCGGGCAGCATGGCGACCAGCGCGGTGGGCATAACCACCGCCTGATCGAGGGAGTACCCCAGGGTGGTGACGTCGCTGCCGCTGATCGGGTAGGCGATCCCCCGCTCGTTGACCAGCAGGCCCTGCTGCCGCCACAGATCGGTGTCCGCGCTCGTCCGGGGCATCAGCAGCGCTCCCCCGCCCGGCGTCACCCGCACCGTCACGGCGGTCTTCCCGCCGCTGTCGCCGGTCGGCATGCCGGTCGCGGTGGCCAGGACGACCGCGGGTTTCTCGCCGGCCTGCCCCGCGTACTCCACGCAGACCACTGCACCCTCCGATGTGGATGGCGGTTTGGGCGGGGTGGCCGGCAGCGTGGTCAGCGGGCGCACCGGACTGCGCTGGCCGGCGGCGACCAGCTCGGCCGCGGTGATGGCAGTCTCCCTGGCCGAGCCCGGCCTGGCCCGCTGCAGCAGGTACTCGGTCTCGGTCAGCGGGGCCAGCCCGTCGGTGGTCATCAGATAGTGGCCGAACGTGCCGTTGCCCATGTCCACGGCGAACATCTGGCCGATCGACGTCGGCCGGCCGGCCACCCTCGGCCCGGCGCCGCCGGCCCCGGCCACCCTCGGCGGGCCGGCCGTACCGCCCAGCGGGATCGACTCCAGCCAGGCGGTCGCCACCGGCACCGGAACGAGCAGCCCCAGTCCCAGCACGTCGGCCACCCAGGACTGGGTGAGCAACAGCCGCCGCCCGCCCCACAGCAGGTAGGTCTTGCCGCCCGCGGTGACCGGCAGCGCCTGCCCGTCGCCGAGCGGCTCGGGGGCCGCCGGCACATCGACGTCCAGGACGATCCGGCCGCTACCCAGGCCGCAGGCACGCCACACGCCCTGGTTGATCCGGTGGGCCGCGGGCAGCACCTGCGGCCCGGCCGGGGTACCCACCGCCGCGCCCCGCGGCACCTTGGCGAGCTTGGACGAGGACACGGTGATCGGGGTGAGCCGGCCACCGGCCAGCAGGGTGGCCGTTGCCACGTCGTTGACCGGGCGCAGTTGGCCGTCGACCAGCACGTACCGCGCCCCGGTCGAGGAGTCCACCACCAGCATCCGCGGCTGCTGCCAACGGGTCGAGCCCGATCCCGGCATCAGCGCCCAAATCGCGACCACGCCCAGCAGCACGATCCCGAGGATGAGGCCGGCGATGGTACCGGTGCGGTCCCGGCGGGTCGGTAACTCGGCGGTCTCCGGCTCGGCCCGCACCAGCGCACCGGTCACCCGGGCCATCATGTACCGCTGGGCGTCCACCTGGTCACGACGCGACGACATGTCAACCCACCCGCGCCCGGATCACGTCGATCAGGCCGGTGATGACCACGACGGTCGGCGCCAACGCGGCCACCGCCGCGGTATGCGCCAAGTCGCCCAGCCGGCCCCAGATCGCGTTGAACCGCCGGCCGGCCGGGATCCGCGCGGCCAGCCCGCACACCACCACCAGGATCAGGCAGCAGCCGATGGCCAGTTGGGCGGCGAGCGGACCCCGGACCGTGGTCGCGGTCAGGCACCAGGTCGCCATGGCGGCCAGCGCCGGGCCGGCCAGTGCCAACCGGTGCCAGGTGCTCGTCATCGCGCGGGTGACCAGGATCTGGGCGGCGGCGGCCAGCCAGGCGGCCAGCGGCGCGGCCCAGCCGGGCGCCGCCGCCAGCCACACCATCGCGGCCCCGGAGACCAGCCCGAGTGCCGCGTACAGGGCGGTCATGAACTGGTCCGCGGCGGCGGCCCGGGTGAGCACCCCGGCGGCCGGTTCCGGGTCGATGTTCTTCTGCAGGTCCGCCGGTTCGGCGGGCATGTCCGGCAGGGCGAACCCGGCGAGCTTGAAGGCGGCCGCCGGTACCACCGGGCGCAGCGCCGTGGTGACGGTGACCACGATCGCGGCGATCGCGGCCCAGTCCAGCGTGGCTTGGGTGCGCAGCCCGGGCGCGACGGCGACCAGCAGCCACGCCGCCAGCAGGCCGACGGCGACCTGCCGCCAGCCGGTGCGCGGGAAGACGAACGCGGCCACCAGCAGCGCGGCGACGGTACCGGCGGTGGCGCCCGCGAGGATCAGCCGGGGTACGGGGTGGGTACCGGCCGCGCCGGCCAGCGGGGAGTGCGGCGCCACCGCGTCCAGCGCGGCGAGCACCGCCCCGGCCACACAGGCAGCGCCCAGGACGCCGGCCGTCACCCGGTCGGCCAGCTTGCGTACCACCGCGAAGCCCGCGACGAAGCACATCGCCGCCATCGCCGCGAGCAGCACCGGGCGCCGGGGCGCGTCCGGCCACATCCGCGCGATGGCCAGCCCGGCTGCGAGCCAGGCGGCGAACAGCAGCAGGGCGGTGACCCGGGTGGTCTGCGGGCGCCACAGTCCGGACCGCTTGCGGATGCCGGCCGAGACGCCGTCGATAAGGTCGTCGTAGGCCAGCGGCGGAATCTGGTCGGTCCGTGGGCGTACATGCACGACCTCGCCGTCGAGCAGTTCGAGATCATCGACAGTGCTCGACTCGTCGAGGGCCGGCCCACCCAGCCGCTGGACGATCCAGCCGCTGTGCTCCAGCCCGCGATCGGCGAGGTCCGGTCCCAGCGCGCTCAGCACGGCCGGCATCAGGTCGGCCAACGGAATGTGGGTGGGCAGGCTCACGTCGACCTGGCTGGTCGGTCCGACGACCAGCAGCCGGCAGAGTTCCCCGCGCTCGGCGCTCATATCCCGAGCACGCCTTCACTGTCACTGGAGTTCACGGCTTCCCGCCCGCGTGTGGCTGCCCGCCGCCTGGCCCGGCGGCGGGCAGCAGCCGGGCCGGGACCGTGCGCTCGCCCAGGAACCAGTACTCCCGGCCGGCTGTCGCCTCCGGTCCGGCTCCGCAAGCGTCGCCGGAGCGGGCGCCGGAACCGAACCAGGTGGCCGGTGTCGCGGTACGGTCCAGCAGCGCCTCCGCCTCGGGCGGCAGGACCACCAGGTCGAGGGTCAGGTCCTGGTTGCGCCGCTGGTCGGTGACCGACGTGACCGGGCCGAGGTCGACGGACAGGTACCCGAACGCGAGCAGCAGCGCGGTCCACGCTGTGTCCGGCTCGGGCAGCCCGCGTACCAGCGGAGCGATCGCAGTGAGGCACAGGTCCCCGGAGCGCGACAGGTGCTGCCAGCGCAGCAGGTCCACGCAGGCGACCAGGGTCGGCAGCGGGTCCGGGTCGGGGCAGGCGACCGGCGGCTGGCCGTCGACCGGCGGCAGCCAGCTCAGCTCGCTGTGCCCGCGTACCGCCGGCGCCGGCTTGACCAGCTCGGCCGCGCCGATGCCCAGCCGGGCCAGCAGCCAGTGGTGCACCCGCCCGGTACGCATCGCGGTGACCGCCCAGGTCCAGGAGGCCGGCTCCCCCCGCCACCCCGACGCCCCCGCGACCGGCGGGCCGGACCCGGCTTGCGGTTCCGGCGTGAGCGGCGGATCCGGCGTGAGCGGCGGATCCGGCGCGGCCGGCTGGGGCGTGCCGGCGGCGTACAGGTCGCGCGGGTCGCGCAGGTAGCTGTACCGCGCGCCCTCCAGCCACAGGGCCAGCGCGGGATGCCCCGCGGGGGCCAGGATCACGTCGTTGAGGACGATCTCGTCGGTGAGCGCGTGCAGCGTGAACCCGTGCGCCGACGCTGCGACCCGGTCGAACAGTTCCGGCAACCGGGCCGGCCCGTCGGCCTCCGGCTGCCCGTGCCACCGGCCGCGGAACAGCCGGTATCCACCGCCCGCCGGGCCCTCGGCCCGCTTGTCCGCCGGGCTGCCGGCCCGATCGTCCGGCGGGAGCGCGGTGTCCGGGAGGAAGTGCAGGTCACCGTCGGCGTACAGGCCGCCGAACCGGTGTATCACCTCGACCCGCAGGTGGTCGCTGGCCGCGGCGAAGCCCTGCGGCAGCCCCCGGTTCAGCTCCAGGGCGTACGGGGTGTGCAGGGTCATCGGCGCGTTCGCGTGGAACAGTTCGGCCACGCTCACCAGGTGGATGCCGTGGGTATCGGCCCAGGCCAGCAGGGCGCGTGCCGGGGCCAGCGGATCGGGCTGGCCGGCCGGCCCGGGCGGGGTGACGCGGGCCGCGTCGAAGCGAGCGCGCGGGATGTCCGTCCACAGTACGAAGTCGACCTGGCCGGCGTAGCTGTCGGCCGCTGCGCCATAGTTGGCCCAGAAGCCGTTCGACTCGGGCAACGGCCGGCCGAGCCAGATGCCGTGCACGGTGTGCGGGATGGCGGTGGTGTCGGGAAGCGGCGGCGCGTGCTCCGGTTGGCCCCAGAGCCGGGCGGCGCCGTCGCGCCGGAACGTGCTGACCCGGCCGGCGTCGGCGGCCAGGGCCGCAGGCGCCAGTTCGGCGGCGCTCGGGGTCGGACGCGTCATGCTCAACCGCCGCAACAGCGGCGCGACCAGGTGCGGGGCGAGACGGCGTACATCGGTGCCGGCAAGGAACTCCGGTGCCCGCAGCAGCCGGCGGGAGCCGAAGATGTCGCCGCCGATCCAGCGGCGCGCCAGGTTCTCCTCGGCCGCCCAGGTGTACAGGCCGGGGTAGGTCATCCGGCGCAGCCAGTCCAGCAGCCCCACGTCGCACGGCCAGGCGGTCGGCGCCGCGGACGGCCCGGGCAGGCAGGCCGCGGCCCGCAGCCGCCGCGCCAGTTCCTCAGCCGCCGCGGCCGGCTCGACCGCCACGGCCCGCTCGGCCGGCTCGGCCGGCTCGGCCGGCTCGGCGGTGCGGGCCGGTGGGGTGGGCGTACGGCGCGGGCGGGTGGCGGTGCGGGTCATCGGCTGGCCCCGGTGGTTACCGCGGGCGCGGGTACCAGAGCCGTCTGGATCAGCCGGCTGCCGCGCCGGGTGCACAGCAGCGCCCGGCCCGGGGGCAGCGGCCGCGGCTTGGTGTTACCCAGCAGCGGACCCTCCGTCGGCGGGCAGGACAGCGCCACGTCCGGAGTGTTCAGTTCCTGGATGCGCCGCAGCAGCGGGTCCATCGACAGCCGCATTGCCCCGGCCGCAGCCCGCGCGACGACCACGTGCAGGCCGATGTCGCCGCCCTGGGGCAGCAACGGGGTCAGGCCGGCCAGCGGGTTGTCATGCCCGGCGAGCAGTTCGTAGTCGTCGACCAGGACGTACAACTCGGGGCCGGCCCACCAGTCGCGGGCACGCAGTTGCTCCGGGGTGATGTCGGAGCCGGGTACCCGCGGCTTGACGCCAGCCAGCGCCTCGGCCGCGGTGTCCCGGGTGCTGTCCGGCGAGACCGAGTAGCCCAGCCGGTAGGCGTCCGGTACGTCGTCGAAGAGCTGCCGCCGGTAGTCGACGGCCATGATGCGCGCCTGGGCCGGCGTGTGGCTGGCGACGATCGCCCGGGCGATGAGGCGCAGCAGGTTGGTCTTGCCACTCTCGGTGTCCCCCAGCACGGTCAGGTGCGGCATCGCCCGGAAGTCGTGCCACACCGGTGCGAGCTGGTCCTCGTCCACGCCGAGCGCGATGCGGGTGTCCTGCGGCGCCGGCAGTTCGGCCACCGGCAGCGAGGCTGGCAGGGTGCGTACCGCGGCGGCCCGTTCCCCGGCCCAGTTGTCCGCCACCGCGGACACCAGTTGCTCGGTGGCCGCGGCGAGTCCCTCGGCCGACTGGACGCCGTCGATGCGCGGCAGCGCGCCGAGGAAGTGCAGCTTCGCATCGGTCAGCCCGTGCCCCGGCCGGCGGGGTACCTGGGCCGCCGCGCGCAGGTCGATCCCGGACTCCACCGGGTCGCCCAGGCGCAGTTCGAGGCGGGTCCCGACCTTGTCCCGCATCGACATGTGCAGCTCCGACCAGCGGCCCATGGAGATCATCACGTGTACCCCGTAGTTCAGGCCGCGCGCCGCGATGTCCCGGGCCATCTCCTCGGCCGCCTCGAACTCCTGGCGCAGCGTGAACCACCCGTCCACGACCAGGAACACGTCGCCGAACCGGTCCTGCGGGATGCGACCGTCGGCCTGCAACTGCCGGTAGGCGTCCCGGCCATGGATGCCCAACTCCGCGCAGCGGCGTTCCCGGTCGACCAGGATCGAGCGGACCTCGGCGACTGTGCGACCCACCCGCTCCGGTTCGTGCCGGCCGGCCACGCCGCCCATGTGCGGCAGGCCGGTCAACCCGGCCAGCGAACCGCCGCCGAAGTCAAGGCAGTAGAACTGCACCTGCCGCGGCGAGTGGGTCAGGGCCAGCCCGCACACCAGCGACCGCAGCAGGGTGCTCTTGCCGCTCTGCGGCCCGCCGGCCACGCCCACGTGCCCGCCGACCCCGGCCAGGTCCACCACGAGCAGGTCGCGCATCTGCTCGAACGGCTTGTCGATGAGACCGACCGGTACGTGCAGGTACGCCTGCTGGCCGACGTCGACCGGACGCAGCCCGTGCTCGGGGTCGGGCAACAGCGGCGGCAGCACGTCGTCCAGGGTCGGCGCGTCCTCCAGCGGCGGCATCCACACCTGGTGTGCCGGCGGACCCTGGTCGACCAGCCGGTCCACCAGTGCGCGCAGCACGGTGGTGCTGCTGTCGGCCGGCTCGTCCGGCGCCTGGCCCGGTGCCTGGCCCGGTGCCTGGCCCGGTGCCTGGCCCGGTGCCTGGCCCGGTGCCTGGCCCGGTGCCTGGCCCGGTGCCTGGTCCGGTGCCTGGTCCCTTGGCTGGCTCGGCGGCGGGGTGGCGGGCGCGGCGGGCCGGGCGGTGAACGGAACCACCTGGCTGGCGATCACCTCGCGGTGCAGCCCGGTGCCGCGTACCCGGTGCGGGCCGGACACGTACGCGGCCTTGAACCGGGTGATGCTGGTGACGCTGGAGCGCAGGTACCCATTGCCCGGCTCGGCCGGCAGCTCGTACGCGTCGGGTACGCCGATGACCGCCCGCGACTCCATCGCGGAGAAGGTACGCAGCCCGATGCGGTACGACAGATGGCCCTCAAGCTGGTGGATGCGCCCGTCCTCCAGCCGCTGCGAGGCCAGCAGCAGATGCACCGCGAGCGAGCGGCCGAGCCGGCCGATCATCACGAACAGTTGGATGAAGTCGGGGTTGGCCGCGATCAGCTCGCTGAACTCGTCGACCACCACGAACAGGGTGGGCAGCGGGTCGAGGTCGGCGCCCTGGGCCCGGGCCTTCTCGTAGTCGCGCACCGAGGTGAAGTTGCCGGCCCGGCG
This sequence comes from Micromonospora sp. NPDC047548, assembly GCF_040642975.1. Classification (NCBI taxonomy): domain Bacteria; kingdom Bacillati; phylum Actinomycetota; class Actinomycetes; order Micromonosporales; family Micromonosporaceae; genus Micromonospora; species Micromonospora sp. NPDC047548. The sequence continues at coordinate 50,473 of NZ_JBEYTI010000021.1, read as the reverse complement.
CAGCAGTTCCTGCCGGCGTACCAGTTCCCCGTGCACGGCGGCCTGCATCCGGTCGACCAGCGCGGCCTCGTCGGCCAGGTTGGTGATGAGCGCGGAGACGTGCGGCAGCCGGTCCAGCCCGACGAAGGTGGCGCCGCCCTTGAAGTCCACCAGCACGAAGTTGAGGGTCTCCGAGGAGTGGGTGGCCGCCAGGGCCAGTACCAGGGTGCGCAGCAGTTCGCTCTTGCCCGACCCGGTGGCGCCGATGAGCATGCCGTGCGGCCCCATCCCGCCCTCGGCGGACTCCTTGATGTCCAGCTCGATGGGGGAGCCGTCGGCGGCCACCCCAATGGGTACCCGCAGCCGGCCGGCGGGCGTGCGGGCGTGCCACCGCGCACGCGGGTCGAAGGTGTCCAGATCGGTGATGTCCAGCAGGTCGGGCAGGTCGAGGACGGCGCTGAGGCCGCTGGCCGGCTGCTCGCCGGTGACCTTGGTGGCGTGCCGGGCCATGATCCGGGCCAGCGTCCGCAGCCGGGGCACGTCCAGGTGGTCCGGTGCGGCGAGCCGGGTGCGCACCTCCCGGCCCACGTGGTCCTTCTCGATCATGTCTACGTCGGTGGCGGACACCTCCAGGTTGAGCACGTTGTCCCCGTTGGCGAGGCCGCGGCCGTCGAAGTCGACGAGGACGGCGTTGCGGTACCCGGAGACGGTCAGCCGGGCGCCCGGCGGGATGACGCCGCCGTCGCAGACCACCACGACGAACGGTTCCTCGCGGGAGGGCTGGGCGTCGCCCTCGTACCGGGATCGGGCCGCGAACTCCGTACCCAGCAGCCGCTCCACCTCTTCCAGCGTGGCGCCGAACAGCCGTACCGGCCCGGCTGCGTCGACGTCGGTGGCGTGCTTGGCGTGCGGCAGCCACTTGGCCCACTCCCACTGCGCGGCCTGCTCGGCGCCGACGCACACGGCCAGCCGCAGCTCGTCCGGGGCGTGGAAGGTGGCCAACTGGGCGAGCATGGCGCGCACCATGCTCAGCGCCACGTCCCGGTCGCCACTGATCCGCACGTGCGCGAACCCGGGCAGGCACAGCGCGACGGGCTGGTCGGGCACCGTCGTGTACGCCTTGATGAACCGGCGCAACGCCTTGGCGCACACCGGTTCCAGGTCCTCCACCGGCTTGGTCTCCATCGGGGTGATGCGCACCGCGAGCCGCTGGGCGCCGGTACCGACCCGGATCTCGCCGAAGTCTGGATGCGTCGGCCGGCGCTCCCACAGCCGGCTGGTCATCGCCAGCGACCACAGCGACTGCGGGTCGGGGTGCCGCCAGGCCAGCGCGTCCTGCTGTTTCGCCGCGTACTCCCGGACCTGCCCGCGGGTCTGGGACAGATAGCGGAAGTAGTCGCGCCGGTCGCCGTTGATCTTGTCCTTGCGGTTGCCGGAGTTCATCGTCATCTGGAACAGCGCCATGCTCAGCATGCCGCCGCCCATCATGACGAGCATGACGATGCCCATCGGGCCGTTGAGCGAGTTACCCAGCAGCATGAACATGAACCCGCCGGTCATCAGCAGGGTCGGCAGGATCATCCCGAGCGAGCGGAGTCCAGCGGGCTGGATCTCCGGGACGACCGGCGGCTCCTGCAGGGTGATCTCGCCGTGCGGCAGCTCGGGTCCGTTGCGGCGGGCCGGCCGCCGGTAAGGTCTGGTGCTCACATCCATCACACGGCTGCGAGCCGGAAAGAGTTGACCGGTACCCGGGATCGATACGATCAGCATCGGCCGACCGATGGGCGCCCCCTGCTGCGATGCAAGATTCAAGAGACGCCGATTGCCGGGTGGGCCACCGTATGCCACGGTCGTCCCACCCGGCAGTGACCAGAGCTCGGCCTCAGGTCAAGCGCTCAAACTGACGCCAGCGCCCGACTCCACCGGGCGTTCCATCAACCGCCGATCCAGGGTCAGCGGCGATCACAAACCTCTTCTCCTTAGGGGAGTTCCCGCCGACGTCGGATAGCTGTACGAACGCTGCCTCTCATGCGTCACATCGGGCCTGTCCAACGATGGGAGCACCAGTGATGCCGGCAGCTCGTGCAGGTTGACATCAACAGCGTAGGGCGACCCGACCACTCCTTCTGCAGGCGCACCCGCAGACGCCGGGCGGGTGAGCAGCAGCTTCAAATCATCGTGGTCACGGTCACCAGTCCAGAGCACATCTTTCGTCGCTATGCACCGCTGGAACTCGTCGCCGTGCCTGACGATCTCACCCGCTTCCACCGAGGCGTTCGGCCGCCAAACGCCGTCACCGCGGTTGTGTTCGAACCGCAGTTTCCAACGCCTCCCACTCGCTGACGTCGAAGTCCCCAACTCTCCACTGAGCATCTTCTGCACGTCACCGGAGAACACTATCCGCTGCGCGAAGAGGGACTCCTTGCTCACCACCATGATCCGCCACGCACCGCTCATACTCACTACAGGCATTTCCCGGCACCTTCTCTCATGACCACGGCGGCTTCCTCGTCCAACTCGACCCGTCACCGCTGACTCTTCGTGCACGCCTAGAAACCACCAATGGTTCAGCTCGGTCAGGCCGCCAGGGCCGCCCGCACGTCGGCCGCGTACAACTGGCGCATTTCCTCGACGGTCGGTGCGGCAGCGCCGCGCAACCGGTTGGCCTGCTTGGTGATGGCGCGTTCGAGCAACTGGCGGGCGTACCGGCCGTTGCCGAAGGTCTCGTCCCGAGTCAGGCTCTCGAAGTGCTGGTACAGCAGGGGAATGCTGTCGTTGCTGAAATCGAAGCCGCCGTCGCGGGCCAGCGCCTGCAAGATGGATACCAGTTCCGAGGCGGTGTACGACTCGAACGGGATCTGCCGGCTGAACCGGGAGGCCAGCCCCGCGTTGTTGGCCAGGAACCGGCGCATGTCCCCGGTGTACCCGGCCGCGATCACCACCACGTCGTCCCGATGGTCCTCCATCAGCTTCACCAGCGTGTCGATGGCTTCCCGACCGAAGTCGTTGCCCTGGCCGGTCAGCGCGTACGCCTCGTCGATGAACAGCACGCCGCCACGCGCCCGGTTGAACACGTCGGTGGTCTTGACGGCAGTGTGCCCGACGTACTCGCCGACCAGGTCGGCCCGGGAGACCTCGACGAGCTGGCCGGTGCGCAGCACGCCCATCGCGTTGAGTAGTTGGCCGTACAGCCGGGCCACGCTGGTCTTGCCGGTGCCGGGCGGCCCGGCGAACACCAGGTGCCGGGAGATCGTCGGAGTGGGCAGGCCGGCCCGGGTCCGGGCCTCGGTGGAGGCGATCAGGTCGATGACGTCGGTCACCTCGCGCTTGACCGCGTCCAGGCCGACCATCGAGTTCAGCCGCCCGAGCAGGTCCTGGACGGCCTGCGCCACGCCGGCCGGCGCCGACGGTCCGGCTGCCTGTTCGCCCAGGTCCTCCGGCAGCAGCCGGGCCAGTTCGAGGTCCGGGGCCTGCGGGGTGTTCGACAGCCGGTACGCCTGGCGCCCCAGCATGTCCTCGAAGACCTGCCGCGCCACCCGGGCGTTGCCGAAGGTCTCGTTGCGGGCCAGCTCGCTGAAGTGGCGGACCAGGGCCTGCCGCGTCTCGTACTCCAGCACATAGTGGTGGGCGCGGCAGAGCCGCTCGACGATCTCGGCCAGTTCGTCGTCGGAGTAGCTGTCGAACTGGATGGTACGGGCGAAGCGGGACTCCAGGCCCGGGTTGGCGGCCAGGAAGGTACGCATGTTCGGGGTGTACCCGGCAACCACCACGACCACCTCGTCACGGTGGTCCTCCATCAGCTTGACCAGGGTGTCGATGGCCTCCCGGCCGAAGTCGTGGCCGCCGCTGCCGGTCGAGAGCGTGTACGCCTCGTCGATGAACAACACCCCGCCCAGGGCTTCCTCGAACCGGGCCGTGGTCTTCACCGCGGTGCCGCCGACATGCTCGGCGACCAGGTCGCTGCGGGACACCTCGACCAGTTGCCCGCTGGAGAGCACCCCGAGGGTGGCCAGGATCCGGGCGAAGATGCGGGCCACAGTGGTCTTGCCGGTGCCAGGCGGCCCGGCGAAGACCAGGTGCCGGGACATGGGCGGTACGTGCAGCCCGGCCTCCCGGCGACGCTTGGCGATCTGGTTGAGCCCGACCAGGGTGGCCACCTCGTGCTTGACCCCGGCCAGGCCGACCAGCCCGTCCAGTTCGCGCAGCAGCGCGGCCACCGGCCCGTCCGCTTCCCCGTCGCCGCCCGCCCCGCTGCCCGGCGCCCCGGCACTCGGCAGCCCGTCACTGGGTGCGCCGGCACCGGGACCGCGGTCGGCGGGTACCACGGGACCGGGCAGCCCGACGTTGGACGGCGCGGGGCGCGGCAGGCGGGAACCGGACGGGTTCCCGGGCGGGGCGACGCCCGGCCCGGTACCTCCGGTCGGGGCGGGTACGGATCCCGGGGCGCCGTCGGCCGCCGGTGCATCCGGCCGCCGGGTCCCCGGCGCCGGAAGAGAAATCGGGCGTCCGTTGTGGCTGGTGTCTACATCGAATAGCTCGACTGCGGCGGTCGGGCTCGGCGCGTCCACGGCGACGCCGCCGTTGCCGCGCACCACCCCGCCGCGAAGCCGCACCGGCGCATCGGTCTCCACCAGGACACCCGGGCCCTGGTTGCCCACGATCTCGCAGTCCGCCGCGGTGACGGAGCTGCCGGCGCCGGCCCGGATCCCCGGGCCGCGGCTGCCGCTGATCCGGCTGCGGGACACGGTGACCACGCTGGGTCCGCCGGTCACCACGCCCGCCCCGGCCGAGTCCTCCACGGCCACCGAGGACAGCTCGGGGCGGGCGGTTCCGGCCACCTCCACGCCGACGCGGCAGCCGGTGAACCGGGAGTTGGACAGCACGGCGGTCGCGCTGTCGGTGAGCTTCGCCCCGGCGGCCCGCGCCCCGGTGACCTGGCCGTCAGAGAACCGGCCGGCACCGCCGGTCGCGTGCAGGCCGTACCGGACGCCCTCGATGGACAGGCCGCGCAGTTGCGGGGCGGCCTCCTGCTCGATCGCCACACCGATGGGGGCGTCGCGTATTCCGACCCCGTCCAGCCGCGCCTTCGACCGGCCGGTCAGGAACACGCCCGCGTCGGCGCAGCCCGCCACGGTACCCCCGGTGAGGTGCGGCGCCGCCTCCTCGGTGACCACTACCCCGGCCGCGCCGCAGTCGCGCACCTCGCAGCCGGTCAACTTCGGCGCGGAGGTACCCCTGCAGTCGAGGCCGTGGCCGCCGGCCCGGGTGATGAGCGTGCCGGACAGCGCGGGTGCCGCCCGCGCCATGGTCACCACGGCGTGCACCCGGGTGTCCAGGATCTCGCAGTGGTCCAGCACCGGGGCCGCCTCGTCGCTGGCGAGCAGCCCGACTTCGCCGCCGAGCACCGTGGTCCCGACCAGGTACGGCCGGGCGGCCTGCTGCGCCACGACGGCGTACTGGCCGACCTCGTCGATGCTGCAGCTCTCCAGGCGCGGGGCGCTGGCGCCAACGGCCAGTAGCGCCACCTCCGCGATCCCGGTGAGCGTGCAGTCCCGGAACACCGGGGCACTCGGCCCGGACGTCAGGATCGCGGACTTGGCGATGTCGTATACGCGCACGCCGGTGTACTCGCCCGCGCCGGCCTCGTGGACGGTGCCGGCCCCGCTGGAGTTACTGATCGCGCCGCCACGCATCTCCACGGCGCCGCCGCACACGTGGATCGCGGCCGGCGCCGTGGCGTCGATGGTGCACGCCTGCAGGCGAACCCGGCCGGCGGCCACCTGAAACAACGGCATCCGCTCGTCGCCGCCGCGGATGGCGATGTCCTGGATCAGGATCTCGCCCCCGGCAGCCAGGATGGCCCCGCCCGGGGGCACCTCGATGGTGACGGTGCCCGGGCCGTCCTCGGCGACCAGGACGACATCCCGGCGGAACAGCGGCGCCTCGCGGTACACGCCAGGGCGTACCGCGACGGTGTCGCCGGGCGCCGCCGAGTCCAGGGCCCGGGAGATGTCGGCGAGGCATCCGGTGTCCCTGGCCGACACCGACAGCACGCTGGTGGTCACGGATTCACTCCTTCATGACTGTCGCCGGCCGGTCCGGGCTGGAACGCGAACGGGCGGTCGCCGGTCGCGAAGCCCAGCGGCCACGGCAGCGGCGCGGCCGCCGCGCGTTGGGGCTGTGCGGCGAGCGCGTCGCGCAGCTTGCCGGCCACCTGCTCGTCGAGCCCGCCGTCGCGGTGCTCAAAGACGATCTCCCGCAGCAGTACGCACGGCGCGCCGTCCGGCCCGTCGTCGGCGCCGAGCACCGCGAAGCGGGTACCGGCGGCGAACATGGCCCGCCCGGCCCGGGCACCCGGCCCGCCCGGGGTACCCAGTTGGTCCAGCCGCCGCGCGGTGGCCGACCAGATCGCGTACCGGCCCGCGCCGCCCCCGGTGCCGCCGTTCAGCGACACCGCGGTGAACGCCGGCTCCACCACCAGTTCCCCGGGACGGTACCGGCCGGTCACCTCCAGCCCGGGTACCGCGGCGAAGACGGGTCCCCCGATGGCCGGCAGTTGCATCAGCCCCGCGCAGGCGCACCGGGCCAGCACCTGGACGTCCTCGTCGGGCGTATCCACACCGCGAAGCGCGTCGTTGACCCGCTCGCCCTCTCCGTCGAGCAGGGCCAGCACCGCGACGAGCCCGGCCATCGCGTCGTGCGCGCCGACCGCGCTGCGCAGCCCCGGGTGCAGCGACAGCGCCCGGGCCACCGTCCGGGAGTGTGCCTGGAACTTCCAGTCCAGCACGGTACGCAGCCGCTCCCGGTCCGCCTCATCGGTGCGCGCCCTTACCTCGAACCACGCCGCCGCCGTCCGGTCGGCACGTGGTGCCGGCGGCGGGCCGGCGCCCGCGCCGTTCGCCGGGGCATCGGTGGTGTCCAGGCCGGTCGCCGGGGCGGCAGCGGCGACGGTGGCCGCGGCGACAGTCGGGGCGGCGGCCAGCGGCCGGCAGGTGTCCAGCTCCAGCCGGGGCGGTTGGAACTCGGGCAACACCATGCGCCGGACGCTGAGGTCGGGCCGGGGCACCTCGATCACCGGAACCGCCAGGCCGCGCACCCCGAGCGCCGCTTCCACCCCCGAAGGCATTCCCGGCCCCGATTCCGGTGCCGCAGCGGGTGACGCCGCCGCCGGATCGGCGGGCGACGAGGCGGCCCCCGGATCGGTGGTCACTGGCGGCGGTACCGGACCGGGCGACGGCACCGGGGACGGCGACTGGCGGTCCCGGTTGCGGCCGGGCGCCCGGCCGGTCGGGGTGTGGCGGGCGCGTACCGGCCCCAGTGGGGGCAGCAGGCGACCCACCGGCTCCGGTTCGTCCCCGCCGTCGGGGCGCCAGCACCAGAACAGCCCGCCCGCGGAGGCACGCCCGAAGGTGAAGCGGATCCCGGCGTCCGAGGCGTAGACCGGTGCCCCCAGGTCGACCGCGAGCTGGTGCAGTACCGGCCCGGCCCCGTCGGCCGGCGCGGTCCGCTGGGTGACCAGCAGCACCGGCCGACCCCGCCACCGGGGGCAGTGCCAGATCGCCTGGGCAAGGTCGGCGGCGGCCAACGGCCGGCCGCCCAGCCGGAAGCCGGACCGGTCGGCCTCGACCGCGAGCGCGAACCAACCCGCTGGGCCGGGGGTGACCGCTCCCGGGGCCTCCCACGGCCCCGGATCGAGCACCGGTACCCGCGAACCGGCGTCTGGCAGGAGGCGCGCCACGGCGGCACCCACCACCTGCGACGCCTGGCGCAGGCACCGCGCCACGTGCTGCCCGACCGGTACGCCCTGGGCTGGCTGCGAAAGTCCCCAGGACGACGGTAGGGGTACCCGCGGCATCGGGGCGAGCAGCTCAGTCATGGCATCTCCGGTTTGGCCTCGGGCGCCGCGTCCGACAGCCAAGGGCTCGCCGTCGCTACGCCGTCGGGCGAGGGGATGTCGGACAAGGGGGCGTCGGTCGGTGGTACCAGGTTGTCGTCAGCGCCGGGTGCCTGCCACACGACCGCCTCGGTGTGACGCCGGTACAGGTGCACCAGGGCACGGTGCACGGAGATCTCGTCCAGGGGCTCGGAGGGCTCGGCCCCGGCCTGCAGCCCGGCCAGGTGCGCGGCCAGCTCCGGATCCGGCATCAGGCCGTAGTTCTCCAGGTAGTACGCGACCGCCTCGCTCCACACCCAGGTCCCGTCGGTACGCAGGTGCAGCGGCACCACGTCGCCCCGCTCCGGGGCCAGGATGTCGCCCATCGCGGCGCTGCTCCACGCGATGACCACCCCCGCTCCCAGGGCGGCGAGCAGGTCGTCACGTTCCGTGGCATCGGAGGTCACCGACCGGTTGGTGGCGAACCACGGGCCGCGTACCGGATCGACGCCGTCGAAAACCCGGGCGGTGGTCATCGGCACGGCCGGCCGCGCCGCCCACAGCAGGGCGCCGCACGAGCGGGCCAGGGTCTGGTAGTACGGCGCGTCCAGCCCGGCCCAGCAGACCTCGGCCTGGGCCTCGGCGTCCCCGGCCGCGACCATGCTCTGTCGCAACCGGACAGCGAGTGCGGGCAGGATGTCCACAGTGTCATTGACGCTGACGACGGCCACCCGAACCGGGTCGTGCCAGGGCCGGGCGCTGGGCGGCATCCGCCACGCCCGCCACACCGCGCGTACCCCCGGGACTGCCGACGCCGCGGCCACCAGCGCCCGGTCCACCGGGTCGAGGACGTCGGCCGGGTCGGCGGTACGGTCCTGTGGGAGTACCATCGACGCCAGGTCGTCCTGTGTGGTCGGCAGGTCGGACAGGAACTGCCACGGTGCCGGCGGGCGTTGTCCGCGCAGCTCCTCCAGCGCCAGGCCGAGGTCAATGTCCCCGCCGCTGAGTGCCAGTTCCTCGCGCAGCGCCGCGATCTCGTCGGCGTCGAGCTGCAGCGGCTGGGAGACAGCCTCGAAGGCGACCGCCTGTACGGCGTCCAGCCGCCGGCCGGCGGCCAGCGCGTCCCGCGCGCCGGCCAGTACCCGGTCCGGCAGCGATCCGGCCAACCGCAGCAGCAACGCGTGCATAGTCGCATCACGGTCGTCCCGTGTCGTCTCCGGTGCCACGTCCAGGTCCGTGTCCACGTCCACGGTCACCACCCTCCTTCACCGCGCCTGGGTTCATCTGTGGCACGCCCGGCCCGCCGGCCGGGTTCACTCACCGCCACGGGCCCGGACGCGCCTACTTGTGCCGCCACCACGACTCGGTGCTGGCCCGGTCGCACTTACGGAACTCCGTGTTGACCTGGCGGCCGTGCACAATCATTCCCGCGTACCAGGTGCGGGCCACGTAGTTGAACGGCCCCATGTCGACCGCACCGACCTCCCGAGCGTTCGTGATGCAGAAGTCGAACACGTCCCGGCAGAAGTCCAGCACCGTCTCCCGCCGGCCGCCGGTGAGCCCGGCGTTGAGCAGCGGGGCGCCTCGGTTGTCGGACAGGAACTGCAACAGCTTGGCGCTGCCGCCATGGTGGTACACCATCCACGGGATGCACAGCGGGGCCGGCTCGTCCCCCAGGTACAGCCGGTCGTCCATCTCCGGGAACGGATCGCGCAGCATCTCCACGTCGGTACCGTCAACGCACCACACCTGGTCGATCTCGGGGTGCTCGCGCAGGTACCGCCACCAGCACAGCCAGCGGTGGAAGTACGGCGTGCCGCCCGGCCCGCCCGGCGCTACCCGCACGTGCGTGACCAGGTCGGTGTCCGGCTCGTCGAGGCAGTCGTGCAGCACCACCAACCGCCGCCCGTGCCGTTCGACAGAGCGGCGCAACTCGGCCAGGTCGGCGTAGTTCGGCGTCCAGGCGATGCCGCGCTGCGGGTCGGGCTGCGCGGTGAGGTACGTGGTCAGCACCACGTTCTGCGCCGCCGCCGCACCGACCGGGCGGGTGCGGAACTCGCGGTACTCCGCCGAGGTGTAGCTAGCCTCCGACCGGGTCTTGAGCGTGCGCACCAGGTGGAAGCGCTCGATGTCGGACACGCTGGAGCCGACCTTGGTGCGTTCGTCGCAACTGAAGATGAGGTCTTCGCTGCCGACCACGTCGGCAAACCGGAACGAGGTCAGGCCGGCGTTGTAGATCCGGTTGGAGAGGTCCAGGTGCTCGTACCCCCACCGGCCGTACCGGGTGTCGTACCCGCCCACCCGGTCCAGCACCCGCCGCTCGAAGTAGAGCATGCAGCCGCGGGGATGGGTGTACGCCCGAAGCTGCGCGTCCCGATAGATCTCCAGCGAGTCGGTCAGCCGTCCACGCGGGGTGTCGGTGAAGATGTACATCAGGTGCGGCTCGGGACTGTCGATATATGGCCGCTCCCAGCCGTCCACGACCGGCCAGCAGTCGTCGTCGAACAGGAACAGGTGCGTACACCCCCGCTCGACCAGCAGTTCCAGGCACTTGTTCTTGGCCCGGGCGATACCGGCGTTGCTGTCGAAGCGGAATGTCGCCTCCTCCACCGGCTCATCGCTGGCGTCGTCGACCACGACTATCGCGGCGCCGCTGGGCGCATACTTGCGGATCGCCTCCAACGCGGTACGAAGCACGGCGCCCCGGTTGTGCGTCGTGATCCCGATGCCCACCGCCGGAAAGTCCGTCTCCTGCATGCCCACCTCTTCGGTCGGGGCGCCACGGCGCCGTCACTCGGGCCACCGCCGCCCGGCCGCAGTACCGGCCGTCGCGGCGGTGCCGGACGACCGTCGCCGCTTGCCGTGCCGCCGGCCTGTGCGAGGTCGTCCACATGGGGCACGGCATCGCGGCGCCGTCGGGTTCACCGGCCGACAGGCGAACCAGCGGCGGCGCGGCGCGGGCCGCCGGTACCGGCGCAGGGGGTAGGGATAACCCTCTCCAACCCGAGGGGTGGCACCCGCGGGAGCAGGGGCCGCACCATGTCGAGCGACCGGCCCGCGGCGGCACTGTCCTTGCATGGCCGAACGAGTACAGAGCAAGCGACACAGCAGCGCGCTGGAAAGCGAATCCCACCTGCGCGAACTGGTGGACATTTACCAGCAGCCGCTGCTGAGGTACGCGCAGCGGCTGACCGGCGGCGACACTGGGCGCGCCGAGGACGTGGTGCAGGAGGCGTTCCTGCGGGCGTGGAGGCACCTGGACCAGCTCACCGCCGACCGCGGGTCGGTAACGGGCTGGCTGCGCCGGGTGGTGCACAACCTGGTGATGGATGGGTACCGCATGAAGAAGGCCCGGCCTACCGAGGTGGACATCGAGAACGCCACCGAGGTGGCCACGGCGGACCCGATGGCCGTCGTGGTGGACTCCCTGCTGGTCGAGCAGGTGCTGCGCGGGCTGTGGCCGGAGCACCGGGCCGCGCTGGTGGAGACGTACCTGAACGGCCGGACCGCGGCCGAGATCAGCGCAACGCTCGGGGTACCGGTCGGCACGGTCAAGAGCCGGGTGCACTACGCGCTGCGGGCGGCCCGCAAGGCAACGGCCAACCACCTGCTCTGCGCCGCGTGAGCCCCTAAAGGCTACCGTGGCGGCGGGCCATCGCGGCCCACGAGCCGGGTCAGCCGGCCCGACCGGAGCCGCCTACAGTGACGGGCATGCGCCGCTCGACGCAGCAAGCCGACGCGCCATCCCTGGTGCCAGGGCCGCCGGACAATGTGGCCGGGGTGGTCGACGCGGTGCACGGCCTGCCGGGTCGGCCGCTGCCGGGAGCGCAGGCCGAAGCCCTGGCCCGGGCGCTGGGTGGATGCCTGGAGGCCGCAACGGTCACTATCGCGCTGTGGCTGCCCCTGCCGGCGGGCCACGACGCGGACACGGCGGCCGAACACACCGTGCAGGAGTACCGGTGGAACGCTTCCGGCGCCGACGCGGCGGTACCCGTGACCGGGACGGCGCCGATTCGGCTGTGCGACGGCGAGCAGGTCCTGGCCGACCTCATGATCGAGCCGCCGGCGGCGGCCGAGCGGCTGCGCCGGTGGCCCGAGCTTCACGCGGTGACCCGCCTGCTGGTCAGCGACATCCAGGCCCAGCTGATCACCGGCAGCGCCGAGAGGCTGATCGGCCAGAGCGACCTGCTGCTGGCCGACGCCCGGCTGCGGGCCGCGGGCGAGATGGAGCACCAGCGGCACCAACTGGAGCGCGACCTGCACGACGGCGCCCAGCACCACATGGTCGCGTTGCAGATGTCGCTGGCCATGGTCGAGCACCAGCTGGGCGCCGGCAATGCCGCCGAGGCGGGCCGGCACCTCGACCGGCTGCGGGAGCTGCTGGCCAGCACCGAGGAAGTGCTGCACACCACCGCGACCGGCCTGCTGGCACCGTTGGCCGACCACGGTCTGGTGACCGCGTTGGCGGCCCGGCTGGACACGCTCGACACGGTCACCCTGGACATCGACCCGCAACTGGCCGGCCATCGGTACCCACCCGAGGTGGAGGCCACCGTCTACCTGGCCTGCCTGGAGGCGGTCAGCAACGCACACAAGCACGCCCCGGGCGCCGCGGTCACGCTGACGCTACGTAGCTCCCCCCGGGGCCTGAGCTTCGAGGTGGCCGACACCGGGCCGGGCTTCGACACCGACGGGCGGATGCCGCTGCGCCAGCTCGCCGCCCGTTTGGCCTCGGTCGACGGCACGCTGACGGTACGGTCGAGCCCGACCACCGGTACCCGGGTCAGCGGGTTCGTGGCGATCTGAGCCGTCCCGCCGGCGCCGCCGGGCCGCCCGCCCGTGCCTCGCGCCGGTCACTCGGCGCCGTCGGTGAGCAGCCGCTCGCACGCCCGTACCAGCAGCGCGCACGCACTGCGCCCGGCCGGTCCCGAGTCCGGCGCCATGGACTGGGTCCGCCAGAACACCAGCGCCCGGCTCGCGGCCTGGGTCACCTGCCCCGAGCCGGCGTCGCCGGCCAGGCCGAGCCGGGACCGCGAGTCCGGACCGTGGGCGCCGAGCAGGCGCAGCGCCTCGTCGTGCCCGCGCGGCAGCCGGATCCGCCGGCCCTGCAACGCCTGCAACAGGTCCAGCTCGGCCACCTCGTACGCGCCCGCGACGGCCTCCTCCACCGCCCGGGCGAACTGGTCGTCCAGCTGCCCCGCGGCCAGGCAGGCCACCAGTGCGCGCAGCGCCCACCGGGCGGCCACTACCCCCGCCCAGGCCCGTACCCAGGTGCGCAGCGCCGCCTCGACCGCGGTACCGCCACCCGGGACCGCACGCCAGTCCACGATCGCGTCGCACATCGACCCCAGTCGATGCTGTGATCCGGGCGTCGCGGCGGTGCCCTCGCGCAGCGCGCAGATCACCACCGGGGAGAACCCGTCGCCCGGCGACCGCAGGACGGTCAGGAACTCCGACTCCGCCGCGCTGGCCGGCCCGGACAGCACCAGCACGACCGCGTCGGGGGGCCCGTCGGCAGTACCCGACCAGCGGCGCAGCCGGGCCGCGAGGTCGGCGTCGACCCGGTCGCGGTGGTGCAGCAGCCGCAGCCCGCGCAGCGCGTCCACGGGTCCTTCGACCAGGATCCGGTCCACCCCGGCCGCTGCGCCCGGCCACGCGGCGCCGGACCAGTCGGGCAGCCGGACCGGCCGCCACGGCGGTGCCCCGCGAGCCGGGTCCAGCGTGATCCGCGGGTACGGCTGGTACTGGTAACCGGTCGGCGGGACCACCTCGACCGGCGGCTCCCATCGGGTGGTACCGGCCGGCCCGTACAGCACCGATACCAGCTCAGGTGCCGAGGCCCCGACCACCACCACCCGGGCCTGACCGTCCTGGCGGTCGACCGCGACCCGTAACGGCGGGCTGTCCGCGGGCGCCTCCCAGCCGGTCACAAGCAGGGTCAGCAGGCGGCGCGCGGAAACACCGACCAACAGCTCAGGTGCGGCGGCGTTGGCCTCGCCCGGCTGCGGCCCGGCCGGCTCCGGCACGGAGGTACGCGCGGGCTCCGGCCAGTCGCCGCCGAGCCGCTCCGGCAGCAGGATGTCCACCACGGTCGCCGCGCCCCGACCGGCCCGCTCCACCCGCAGCCGGCCGCCCAGCCCGGCCAGCCGCCGGGAGTCGTCCCGCAGCGCCGCGGCGACCCGGGTCGGATCGGCGCCGGTCCGCTGCGCGCGGATCGTCAGCACGCCGCTGGACCGGCCTAGTTCCAGGTACACCGGCTGCTCGCCGCCGCTGGCGCCCAGCGCAGCCGCTGCGGACGCACCGGCCTGGTACAGCCCGGACTCGACCTCCCAGCCCTGGCGCCGGCCCAGTTCGCCGCGGAAGACCACCGGTACCGGCAGCGCCGCGGTGACCTCCTCCAGCGCCGCGCGCACGCCGGTACTGCGCAGCACCTGCGGGTACACCCCGCGGACAACGGACCGGAACTGCTCGATCATCTCGCCCAGCCCGGCCCGGATGCCGCCAGCGATCGCCGTGGCCTGCGGTGAGCCGGCGCGCAGCGCCCGCTCCAGGTCCGCGGTGCGGTCCAGGATCGCCCGCAGCTGCCGGCCGGGCGTCGCGGTGACCGCGGTGGCGAGCCGGTCGCGCTCCACCGCCTGCACCGTGAGCAGCTCCAGCTGGGTCGCGCTGACCCGCTGTACCGCCCGGTCGACCCGGGCCCGCACGGCGGTGCACGCCGCGCGGTGGCCCGCCTGGCGCAGCAGCAGGCCAACGCAGACCGCTGTCTCGCCCAGCGGCGCCGCCACGGCCAGCGGGTACCGGGGATCCTCCGGGTGTGCCAGCACCAGCACCCCGTACCGGGCCCCGCCGTCGGTCACGTCCGCGGTCGCGACCACACCGGCCGCGCCCAGCAGCAGGTCCGGGTCGGCTACCGGGTTCGGCAGCGCTCCCGGCACCCAGCGCCGGGACTGCCACCTGACCGCGGGTGTCCACGGTGGAGTACTGGTACCGTGTGCCGTTTCTGCCGGCAGCCACAGCGCTGCGTAGCGCACCGCGTGGGCCCGGGCGACCTCGCGCAGCAGCGTGCGCAGGATCGGCCGGTACCCACCCAGCGGATCCTGCGGCCCGGCCGGCGGGGGCAGCGCGCCCGAGGACGCCAGCGGGATCAGGGCGGTGAACGGCCCGGCTGGGCGGGGTGGGTGCGCCACCTCGCCGCCTGTGGCCCGGAACACGGCCCTAGCCCGCCATCCGGTTCGAGCGCAGGTACGCGAGCACCGCCAAGACCCGCCGGTGGTGCGCGGCCGGCTCAGCCGGCAGGCTCAGCTTGGTAAATATGCTTGCGATACACTTTTCGACCGACTTGACCGACAGGAACACTCCCGTCGCGATCCCGGAATTCGACCGTCCTTCCGCCATGAGTCGCAGCACGGCGCGTTCCCGCTCCGTGAGATCGGCCAGCAATCCATGTACCGGGGGGCTCGGCCGGTCCACCAGGTTCGCGGCCAGCGCCGGCTCGATCACGATCTCACCGGCGGCGATACGCACCAGCGTGTCGGCGAGCACGCCCACCCCGGCCACTTGGTCCTTGAGTCGGTACCCGATCCGCTCGGTGCCGATCTCCAGCAGCCGGAACAGGTAATGCGCCTCGGCGTGCTGAGACAGTAGCAGCAGCCCGACGTCGGGGTATCTCGCCCGTACGCGCTGGGCGGTCTGCAGTCCGCCGTCCGCGCCTGGCGGCATCCGAATGTCCATGATGGCCACATCGACGGGGGTACGGGCCAGTAACTCCAGCAGTCGATCGCCGTCCTCCACGCAGCCGACCACCTCGTGCCCCGCGGCGGACAGCAGCAGTTGCAGCCCCTCCCGGAACAGCGCGCCGTCGTCGGCCACCGCAACGTCCAAAGCTCGCCCTCCGATGTCAACACAGACGATCTTGTGGCCCGCGAATTCGGCAGCGTATCGTGATGGTGCTGTTAACCGACTATGACGTTTATACACAATAGCGGCCGTGGGCTCGGCGAGGGGACTCTGGTATGTACGGGGTGGGTATCGACCTGGGTACCAGCTTCACCGCCGCAGCGACCGCCTCTGCCTGGGCGCTGGACATGGCGCCGCTGGCTGGGCAGGCGGTCGTCACCCCGTCGGTCGCCTACCTTGACGAGAAGGGCACGCTGCTGACCGGTGAGGCGGCCGACCGCCTCGGTCTGCAGGACCCCGGTCGGGCGGCGCGGGAGTTCAAGCGCCGCCTCGGTGATCCCACCCCGGTGATCCTGGACGGGGCGCCATACTCCCCCACCGCCTTGATGGCCGCCCTGCTCCGTTCCGTGGTGGACACCGTCAGCCAGGCCCAGGGCGGCCCGCCCGACCGGATCGTGCTGACCCACCCGGCGGTGTGGGGCCCGTACCGGCGCGAGCAGTTCGCGGCCATCCCGCACCTGGCCGGCCTGCCCCGCCCGCAGGCCGAGCCGGGGTCCGTGGCCGGCTCGGACGGCCCGACCGTCATCACCATCACGGAGCCGGTGGCCGCGGCCACGTACTACTGCTCCACCCAGCCACTGCCCCCGGACGGTCTGCTGGCGGTATACGACCTGGGCGGGGGCACATTCGACAGCGCGGTGGTACGCAACGGCCGAGACGGGCTGGAGATCGTCGGTACCCCCGAGGGCATCGAATGGCTCGGCGGCGCCGACTTCGACCAGGCGATCGTGGACCACGTCGACCGCCAGCTGGACGGTGCGATCACCGCGCTGGACCCGACCGATCCCGGTACCGCTTCGATCCTGGCCACCCTGCAGCGCGACTGCATGCTCGCAAAGGAGGCGCTGTCCACCCGCGAGCAGGCGGACATCACAGTGCCGCTACCCGGCTCGGTCCGGCACGTGACCGTGACTCGGAAAGCGTTCGAGCAGATGATCACCCCGTCCGTGGAGACCACCATGGAGACGTTCCGGCGGACCCTGACCGCCGCCGGCATCACCCTGCAGGACCTCACCGCCGTGCTTCTGGTCGGCGGATCGTCCCAGATCCCCCTGGTTACCCAGTTGCTGCGGGACACACTGCGGCGACCAATCATGATCAATACCCACCCGAAGCACGCGGTCGCGCTGGGCGCCGCGATGCTCAGCGCCGACGTCCGCACGGAGCGCGGCATCCCGGCGCCCCGGCGGCCCGAGCCCGGCGCGCCGGCCACCACGGCGGCCCGGACCGGCGCTCCACCCACGGCGGCCGGAGGTGACAGCGGCGCGCCCGCGTCTGCGTCCGCAGCCGCAGCCGTGGGCGCGCCGGCGCCCAAGGCGAGGCGCGGCGCGAAGCACCGGGCGCAGCCGCTGGCCACGTCGGTACGCCCGGCCAGCGGCCCTGCCGGGCACACCCGCCCGGCGGCCGTGCCGCCCCCGGCGCGGCGGCGGTGGTCACGGCTCGCGATCGCGCGCTTCGTCGTCGCGCTGGTCGTGGTCTTCGGCCTGCTGGGCGCAGTGATCGTGTTCGGGACCAACGCCCCGAGCGACCGGCCGCAGGTGCCCGGCGCAACGTCCGGAACCAACGCCCCGAGCGACCGGCGCGACCGGATGGTGATCAAACTGGAGGACGTCCAGGTGCGCAAACCGTCGAAGCTGACTACGGTTCGCCCCGCGAAAAAAGGTGCTAAGCACTTCGTCGACCGGACGGTCACCATCGCCAGCCTTCCCGACCCGCTCACCGGAGGAGTGCTGGTCCCCGGCGCCAGCGACGACAAGCGACTGACCTCCCCGGCGGACTACCTGGTCTTCGATGTCGCGCGCGACGCCACCGTGTACGTCGCCTTCGACGGACGCGGAGCACCGGATGTGGACAACTGGTGGCCGGCGTGGTTGAACCTGCAGGGCTTCAAACCCACTGACATGACCATCAAGACCACCGACAGTGCCCAGGGCGGCCTCGTCGTGTTCGCCAAGGAGGTGCCGGCAGGGCGCGTCACGCTCGGACCGAACGCGGCAACAAGCACGTTTTCAACCAGCTACGTCACG
This sequence comes from Micromonospora sp. NPDC047548, assembly GCF_040642975.1. NCBI lineage: Bacteria > Bacillati > Actinomycetota > Actinomycetes > Micromonosporales > Micromonosporaceae > Micromonospora > Micromonospora sp. NPDC047548. The sequence continues at coordinate 32,638 of NZ_JBEYTI010000021.1, read as the reverse complement.
CTCGTAACCGCTTATGGATGATCCGTGACAACGTGACTGTACGTCCCCCGACGGCAGCGATCTGATGGTGTACGAGATCTGCTCGACCAACGACTCGTACCGGTACGCGGCGTACCTACGCAAGTCGGCCGACGGTGCCAACTGGGGTGCCGCCTCGAACGTCGGTATCCCGGATCACCACCATAAACGGTAAGTATTTCGCACACATCCACCGGCCGCACGGGCGCGGGCGGGTCCAGGTTCAGCAGTGAATAAGGCGGGAACCCCGGCCGTTTACGGTCGGGAGGAACGCCGTTACGGACCCGGGCGCTTCTGGTTTTCGATGTATTCCTTGACCACGTCCAGTGGGGGACCCCCGCACGAGCCGGCGTAGTACGACGGCGACCACAGGTGACCGCCCGACAGGTACCGATTGAGGTGGGACGAGAACTCCTGCCGTAGGTATCGGGCCGAGACACCTTTGAGCGAGTTGACCAACTTCGACAGGGCCACGGCTGGTGGGTAGTGCACGAGTAGGTGGACGTGGTCGTCTTCGCCGTTGAACTCGCGTAGCTGTGCGCCGAAGTCTTCGCACACCTTGGACATGACCTGCTGGCAGCGGGTGAGGATCGGATCGGTGAGGGCGCCGTGTCGGTACTTGGTGGTGAAGATTAAGTGCACGTGAAGGTTGTAGACGACGCTGCGCCCTCTACGAACGTCGGGGTCTGGAGTCCATCGAGGTGACATGGACCAAATGATACGGTGCGCTGGTGAGGCTGGTCGTGCAGGTGAAGCTGCTGCCGACGCCCGGGCAGGCGTCCGCGCTGACGGCGACCCTGCGCGCCTGCAACGAGGCGGCGTCCGATGTGGCGCAGAGTGCCCGCGACATCGGCTGCTACCGCAACTACGACCTGCGCCGGCACGCCTACCACGGCATCAAGACCGACTACCGGCTCGGGGCGCAGGCCGCGCAGCACGCCATCAAGAAGGTCGCCGACTCCTACACCACCCGGCACGCCAACATCAAGGCCGGCAACTACGGCAAGCCAGGGTCGCCGCGCCGGCGGCGGGTCGAGGCGACGCCGGTCCGGTTCCGCTGGGACGCCGCGCAGCCGTACGACGCCAGGATGCTGTCGTGGCAGTCCGACGCGCGCACCGTGTCGATCTGGACGATCGACGGACGGTTGAAGGGCGTCGCCTACACCGGTTTGCCTGACCAGCTCAAGGCCGTGGCCGAGTTGCCGGTCGGGGAATCCGACCTCGTGCACCGCGACGGCATGTGGTTTCTGTACGCCACCGTCGAGGGTGCCGAGGCTGATCCGGTCGACCCGCAGGGGTTCCTTGGCGTGGATCTCGGCGTGGTGAACATCGCCACCGACTCCGACGGGCGGGTGCACGCCGGGGAGAAGCTGAACCGCTACCGGCGGCGGCAGCTGCGACTGCGCGCCCGTCTACAAGCCAGGGGCACCAAGTCCGCGCGGCGGCTGCTGGCCCGGCGCAATCGCAAGGAAGCGCGGCATGCCACCGACACCAACCATGTGATCTCGAAAAGCATCGTGGCCGAGGCCGCACGCACCTCGTGCGGGATCGCCGTCGAGCAGTTGACGGGGATCCGGCAGAGGGTACGGCTGCGCAAGCCCCAACGGGCCGCGGTGCATTCGTGGGCGTTCGCCCAGCTCGGCTCTTTCCTGACCTACAAGGCACACCGGGCCGGAGTCGCTGTTGTCCAGGTCGACCCGGCGTACACCTCGCAGGCGTGGGCGCAGTGTGGCCACCGGGACAAGCGGAACCGGCCCGACCAGGCCACCTTCATCTGCCGGTCGTGCGGGGTCGTTGCCCACGCCGACCGGAACGCGGCCGTCAACATCGCCCAACGCGGTGTGGACAGCTGGGGCGCAGTCAATCGCCCACACGCGGCACCTCGTTGCACCCAGCAGCGGGGTTGATCTGCAAACCCACCCATTCATGGGCGGTAGTTGACATTCCAGGCCACCACCGCCTCCACCGGATCGGCCACCATCGTGATGCCGGTGCCGCCGGTGAGCCCGACGTGGGCCTGCCCGGTGCCGACGATCAGGCGCAGGTCGACCGATTTCGTCAACAGCGGCTTGGCCGGGCGGAAGCCGGACTTCTTGCTCACGAAAACCCTCAGTCTGTGTGCCCTGGCGTCATAGTCGATCCACACGTTGACGACGCCCTTGCCATACAGGTTGAAGCCCGGGTCCTTCCACACAAGATGCTGGGTGATGTCACCGTTCGTCGTCACCGCGACGTGCTGGCGGTTGACGGGGTCGAACTTGTTGGCCCACGCGTCGAACTCGACCGCCAGGCTCGGCTGGATCCGCGGCAGGCCGGTATTCGGCCGGGCGCCGTACCCGAGCCCTTCGCCACTGGTCCCGCGCGCGGTGCGGGACTGGCCCTGGATCACGAACGCGATGCCGTCGCTGATCTTGGTAATCTCGAAAGAGAATCCCGTGCTGAAGGAGCGGGACGGGTCGATCTTGGCGGTCGCCCACGCGCTGCCCGCCTTGTCTCGCCCGGAGGCCAGCACCAGCCGGCCGTCCGCGACGGTCGCCGATCCGTTGAGCCGCAGGTTGGCGGTGTCGGGGAAGCCCTGGAACGAGAAAACGGGCGCGACCTTGCTCATCGGCGTCTGGAACGCCGGTGGCTGTGTCTGTTTGACTGCCAGTGGTGGCGTCGGCGCAGCCTTGGTCTGCTCGGGGGTCGCCGTGGACGGCGAGGGCGCGTTCGTCAGCACCGGGACGAGGGGCGCGTCGAACGGGACCGCCGTCGGGATTTCGGCGGCGTTGCTGGCCGAGAACGCAAAGACACCGGCCGCGGCGACCACCGCGACTGCCGCCACCCTCGCGACGCCGCGCCGCGAGATCTGCCATCGGGATGGAGGCCGGATGATCCGGCCAGGACGTGCGAACATCACATTCGGCTCCCGCCTTGTGAGCACATGCCCGTGTCGTCATCGAGCTACGCTCCCTGCACGTATGGAAGCGGGTCGCGGTTCACGGCGAGCAAACCGGGCTCAGCCAACAGGCCGGTGGTGCTGGCGGCATCGCTGGCCGAGGCCCGCCGAACCCGCCTTGCTAGTTCGTATTAGCATCTTGACGCCGCCGTAACGGCGCGCGCAGACTCATCGACCAAAGAACCCGTCCGCGACGAGCGTCCACACCATACGGGCCGCTCGGCGAGGTTGAGTGACACTTGCTGACTCGTCACGGCCGGCCCCGCTCCCACTGCCCCGGTCGGCCCGCCTTACGAACGGAGGGAATGCGATGACGCGCGCCCCTGAAGGCTCTATCTCCCGACGCACGCTGCTGCGTGGCGCGGCGGCCGCCGGCGTCGCGGCCACCGGCGCCGGCCTTGCCGCGATGCCCACGCCGGCGCTCGCCGTACCGGCCGGCTTCCCCAACTATCAATACGTGCGCGACGCGTTCGCCAGCCCGTTGCGCTACAACCCGACCGGCGAGTTCATCTTCCCGTGCGTGCGCGGTGTCTACGACAAGATCAGCGGCTATCTCGGCCGCTACTACCTCTACTACGCGCCGCACGACGCGCCCGGCGGGATCTGCCTCGCCTACGCCGACCGTCTCGAGGGCCCCTACACCGAGTACGCCAACAACCCCATCATTGACCGGGTGCTGCCGACCGCGACGGTGAGCCACGTGTCGTCGCCGCACGTCGTCTGGGACGCGCCGACCCAGCAGTTCTACCTGTATTTCCACGGCGAGAACTACACAACCCGGGTCGCCCGCTCGACCGACGGCATCCACTTCACCGACGAGACGCCGATCCTGTCGACGAGGCTGGTGCCCAACACGACCGAAACCTCCTACGCGCGGGTCTTTGAGAACTCGGTGGCCGGCAAGGGAAACCGCTACGTGATGGTGTTCATGGGCCTGCACACGATCGGGCCGGGCGCTCGGAAGATCTTCTGGGGCTGGTCGCCGAACGGCTGGAGCGGCTGGCAGTTCGCGCCGGACCCGCTGGTGTCACCGTCCGGCGACGGGCTCACCGACATTTCCGCGCCGCACCTGTTGAAGCGCAACGGCACCGCGTATCTCGCGTATCACGGCAACAGCGGCAACATGTATCTGACCGAAATCGGCAACAACTTCGACCGCGAGGTCCACCTCGGAGTGTTCCACCGACCGATCGCGTCGGACAACGGCCGGGTCGCGGCCCCGGCGTTCGGCACCGACGGCGGCGTGCAATACATGCTCTACGAGGCCGGGCCCCGCCTTGACGCCAGGATCTGCGTGGCCCGCGCGGTCTAGTAGTACTCTATTGGGCTGGTATGCCGTTGGATGGTCGGGGAAAAGCGGCTAGTAATCGCTATCCTGGTTAGAGCTGTCTATGATCGACTGTTGCGAGTAGTGCTTATCGGATCGGCGAGTTCGCCAAGCGAGTCGGCCGCTCGGTGAGCACCGTGCGCCGGTGGGAGGCGGAGGGCGCGGATCACGGCCCGCCGCCTGCCGTCGGGTCAGAGGTATTTCGACGACTCCGATGTGCGCAAGGTGCTGCAGCCCGGCTTTGACGCCGCCCAGCGGAAGGTCGTGGTGTACTGCCGGGTCTCCTCGCCGGGACAGAAGGCGGACCTGGCCTCGCAGGTATGTGACCCGCGGCGGCACCGTCGACGGAGTGATCTTCCACAGCGACCGCGGCAGCGAGGGGGAGTACACCGCCGCCGACTACGCCAAGGCCTGCCGACGTCTGGGAATCCTGCAATCCATGGGCCGGGTCGGCTGCGCCCTGGACAACGCCGCCGCTGAAGCATTCAACTCCACCATCAAGGTCGAGTACATCCACCGGCAGCCGTTCCGCACCCGCGCCGAAGCCCGCATCAAGATTGCCACCTGAATCGTCGACTTCTACAACACCCGCAGACACCACAGCGCCTGCGACGGCATGTCACCCATCGACTACGAACGCTCGGCCCGTTCCGGCTCGCCGACCCTGGCCGGGCGCCGACGTCCACAGCCGACGTGCCTGGCGTGCCGCTCGCCGTCGCGCGACCGGCCGACACCTACCCCGGTGCCGGCCAGTCCCGACGTGACCGCCGCCGCCCACCACGGGCGACTCAAGGATCAGTTGGTCCGCGGAGGCGCACCTCACCAGCTATCGGTGGGGGCGCTCGCCCCCAAGGCGAGGATCCACAACCACCACCGGCCACCCGGCGGACGTGGTGGACACGCACTGACTAGAGCTCGTCCGTCAACGCCCTTCTGCGGCGCGCGAAGATGACCAGGGCCGCCCCGACGGCGACCATCAGGACTCCGATGAGGCCAATCCGAGCGGTCATCGCACCTGTCGTCGGCAGCTTCTCGCAGGTGCCCGGGTCCTCGTACTCACCGATCAGCTTGTAGTCGTAGCCGGGAAACACCACATTGACGACGCGCCCTCGTCCGGCGGTGAAGACGACCGTCTCCGATTCCCCGCCGGAGGCCGTGACCTTGTTTTCCTGCGTTCCATAGGTGGCGACCGCCTCCATCGGCGGCATTCCCTGACCCGGATGGGTGATGGTCACCTTCAGCTCGGCGCAGGTCGACTCGGTGGACATCGTGGGCAGCCCGCAGGTCGACGGCCGCGACCAGAGATAACGAGCGACTTCCTTGCCCCGCTCCGCCACGACGATCAGGCCCGCGCCCGCCGGCATCGGCAACTCCACCGACTTTCCCGCAGGCACCTCGACGGCACGGTCCACACCGGTCGCGGTGACCCGGAACGTCACCGGATAGTTGCCACTGCTGAGATGGACGGCGACCGACCCGTCGCAGGCCGGCACGAAGGTGGCCTTCGGCTGTGCGCAGGACACGGCACCGCCGCGGTAGGCGCCGAGCGGGCCGGCGGAGCGGTTGCCGGGCTTGCCCTTGCTGCCCAGCTTCTTGTCGCCGTAGCGCTTGCCCTTTTCCACCAACGGCGTGATCAAGTCGCTCTTGCCGCCCCAGACGAGGTCGACTTGGGTGTAGCACTTCGGCACGTCGACCTTCAGCTCAACCTTGCGGTGCTTGGCGTCGATCGCCGCGACGTCGTGGTCGTGCGCGTACTGCGGCCAACTCTTCTTGATGCCCGGCGCGAAGTACGAGACAAGGAGGAACTCCTGCTTCTGGTCCTGGCACAGGGGCAGATCACCGGCGAGCTCGACCGTCGCCCGGCCCTTCGCACCGTCGAACGTATGCTTGTACGTTGCCTGTGCCATGCCGACGCATTGCGGTGTCTCCTTGCACGTCCCCTTGAGGCCAGCGGCGTGGCCGACGTCGGTGCTGGAGATGCCGGTCCGGTCGCCGTTGCGCTCGAACCAGATCGCCGACACCGACAGGGTGGCACTCGTCGTCGTGCCCGGCACCCGCTGCACACCGGTCACCACGCCCTTCGGACCGTCGCCGTCGGTGTCGGCGCTGATCGCGCTGCCTACCTTGATCCCATCGATCGGCCTCTGCGGCCGCGCGACGAGCTTGGTGATCTGAGCGTATCTGTTCTCCCAACTGCCGTTGTTTACCTGCCAGGTGATCTCATAGGTGCCGTCCGGCTGACACTCCGCGGCGCCGCTGACCCGGGTGTGATGCGCTGCGGCGGGGCTCGCCGCCACCAGCGCCGCGAGCATGCCGAGCAGCATGACGCCCGCCAGGGCGAGCAACCTTCGGAAGGGTTTGTTCACGTCAGTCACTCCACTGATGGAAGGGATGGTTTCGGGGTCCGGCGCCTCGGCGGCGGTGCCGCACTCTTCGCGTCCCTGTCTCCACGTACTGGAGAGCCTGCGGGGATCAATCCCTGGCGAAGTTGACTTGCAAAGGTTTCTGTCGATGATCGACCGCGCGGTCCACGGCCGCGGAGCACCGCCAGCCGCGCGCAGCCCCAGTCACCGCAGTCGGCAACCGTCCGCAGCGCCCACCGCATGCGCTCTGCAGCTTCTTCCGGATGCTCACCAAACTCGTACGCGACCTCGGCTACGTGGCCGCAGACCCGGCGGCGCACGAGTTCGCCGGCGATTGCCCGGCGCACCTGCTGGCGATCTGGATGCTGCGACGGCTGTAGCGCCGACGCGAACAGAGCTTCGGCAAGCATCAGGGCCCGGTACCTCAGCATTGCGTCACCTCCTCATTGCCGGCCACGCACCGCGGTCCCCCGTGCGCCCCACCGAACCGTCCCGCCACGGCAGATCGCGGCCGAGGATGGCGAATGCACGCGGGTCGCCGGGATAGCGCAGCTCGCGGCGCAGGTCACGGAATCCCATCCGCCGATACAGCTGCCACGCCCGCGAGCGCGCGTCGGCCGTCTCCGCCATGGAAAGCACCGCCGTCCGTGTCCCGGCCGCTGACAACATGCCTCGCAGCATTGCCTCACCCAGCCCTCTGCCCTGGCAGGCCGGGCGGACCTGTAGCTCCGATACGGTGCAGGCGTCGTCGAGCCACCGCCGGCGATCGGCGACGACCGGCAACGCACCGGCCACCCAGTCCCGCCACCGCTGGCCGGGCCGACACAGATGGCCGTAGCCGAACCCGACGATGTCGGCCAGCGGCCCCAGAATGGCCACCGCCCGGAACCCGGGCATCGTCAGGTGCTCGATCAGCTGCCGACGGCTGCCTTCCCGCATCGCCGGGCCACAGCCCATCGCCTCGGCAAGGACATCGATTGCCTCGTCCACCCGGATGGCGAGCTGCTCGGGCGTCCACACGACCAGGCAGGCGCTCATTGCATCTGGCACCGGTACCTCCGACAGGTCGGGCAGTGGCGGCTGACCGTCGACTGGGTGAAGGCCACCGGGCGGCTGCCGCACGCCTCGCAGATCAGCGGCAGGATCTGCCGGCCATGCCTGCTGTCGGTGAACCAGGACGCGCCTCGGACCACGCCGAGGTCACCAGAGTGGATGGCGTCCTCGATGCATTGATCGCGTACGGGGCAGACAATGCAGCAGTGCGCGGCTTGCTGCCACATCAGGCGTGACTCGAACCACCACGATGGGTCCAGCCCCCTGCATTCGGCTTGCTCCCACCACGACTGGTGGGGCTTCGTGATTTGAAGTGTCGTCACACTCCCCAATACGGGCAGGCCCGGCCCGTGGGTCAGTTCATATCGATCCCGGGAGCGCCGGCGTTCGTAGCGCAATGCACGCGAGCGGGAGGAGACGCCGATGGTGCGAGCACCAGAGCGCGACAACCATCGACCGCGCACGTGAGGAAGCTACGGCCTGCCGCGCGCCGAGGTTCACCGACGTGAGACAGGTCTCGATGGGCCGCCGAACAGACCCCTCCTCGGCCGGCACACGTGGATTCGACATCACCGAACGGCGATCGCGCCGGCCGGCCGGTCTGAACCTCGGCGGAAGGCGCGCGATTGGACATGGCCGGACACCGACGGCGGGTCGTGCTTGCCGAACGCGACCACCGCACGCTCACCGGCGCCCGCCGCGCCCTGCGCGACCCTCAGTCCAGCCCAGAGGCCGATGCCAGCATCTCGGCCAGGAACCACAGCCGAACCCGATCCTGGAACGACTCGCCTCCCTCGTGCCCGTTGAAGGGATACACCTCCATTCGACGGGGCCGGCGGTAGTGGTGGTAGGCGCCGAAGACCGTGGAGGGCGGGCAACTGAGATCCATCAACGCGACGCTGAACAGCGCCGGGCAGGTTGCTCTAGCGGCGAAGTTGACCCCGTCGACGTAGCTCAACGTGTCAAGAACCGTGTCCACCCGCGACCGATGGACCCTGAGGTAACTGGCGATCTCCAGGTACGGCCCAGCGGTGGCGCGTTCCGTGCCACGGCCGAAGTCGCAGAGAAGTGGAACGTCCGGCGCCACGGCACGAAGATCGGAGACGAGCGCCGCGAGCGCGAGGCCGCCACCCTGGCTGATGCCAGTCACCGCCACCCGCCCCGCGTCGACCAGGGGGTGTTCCCGCGCCGCCTGCACCGCCCGCACCGCGTCGGTGATAACCCGGCGGTAGTAGAACGTGCGCCGATCCAGGCAGATGCGCGGCGACGATCGCGGCCGCGATCGTCTCGCAGGCGACGTCGGCATCGAGGTATCCGCCCTCGCTGGCGGCCCGTGTCAGCGCTTCGCGGACCAGCGCTGGGCGCTCGGCCATGGTGGCGTCGTCGAGGTCGCCACACCAGACGGCAGCGGTGTCGTTGTCGAACGGCCCGCTGTCCCAGATTCCCACTGAGCCTCCCATGATCGGATGCGCGGCATTCTCGCACCGGCCACCGGCAAACCTCGGGTACGACGTGTGGCTCTGGGTCGACGGGTCCGCACCGGGTGGCGCCGCATGTTCAATGACGCGACCGACACCTTCCGGCCGTCGTCATCGAGGAGGTCAAGCGGCGCACGCCGGGCGAGGTCACGCGCCGGTGTGGATGTGTGCGCCCCAGAGACTCGGCGTGTCTGGGTACGTCGCACGGCATTCGCGTACGGCCGCGTGCAACGCCGCGGCCGAGCCATGGTGGGCAAGTCCGCGGTAGACGCTCCTGGCGATCAGGCCGGTGACGCGGTCGTTCACCCGCCAGAGGGTCCCGATGACCTGCGGATAACCGGCCAGCAGAAACGCCGACGTGATGTGTACGGCCTCGTCGGACAGATGCGTGGCACCGTGTGCGGTCTGGCACGCCGACAGGTACGCCAGCCGCGCGCCGGTGAGGTCCAGCCGCGCGACGTCCTGCACGGTCAACGGATCCTTCTCATGGTCGTGCAACAGCAGTCGTCCCGCCGACGGCTCGCTCTGGTCGCTGATGCCGTGGCAGGCGAAATGGACCTGTGCGTGCCGCGTCATCTCGGCCCGCACCCGCTCCGCCGTCGCCTCGGGGCCGGTGAGTCGGAGGGCGGTGTCGAGGCGCATGACTTCCCGCTGTGCGTGGGGTAGCCGTGCGGCGCCGGGGGTGTCGGGCATCGCTACCGCGAGGAGTCCCCGCTCCGTCGCCCCCGCCGCTCGGGCCCGCGCGTGCCGCAACGCGCGCACCGTCGGGGTGTAGGACGAGACCACCCGGTCCAGCACCGAACGACCTGGCCGTTCGTGATGCCCGGCGGCGTGCAGCGGCAGGAACGCCAGTTGCCCCGTCGGCGACCACCAGACGCGCTCCGCAGCGGTCAGCCGGTCCAGGACCGGGTCGGCGAGCGCGTCCCACAGCCACCCGAGGATCCGCGTCAGCGTCTGCTGAGCCCGCCTCTCGTCCGGTCCGGGGATTTGCGCGACGTGGAGGGCGCGGTGGAACTCCCCGGCCTGTTCGGCGACCCTCGCCGGCGTGATCTCCGGTAGCGGCACGACGTCGGTCCCGCCGGCGGTGAGGATGAGCGCATCGCTCCGGTAGCGGCTGACGTTGATCAGCACGATCGGCCCGGGGGCAGCCTCCGCCCGCAGCGCGTCGAGCGGGGGCGCGGCGAGGAAGTCGGCAGACCCGGGCAGCGCCCGGATGCGCGCGATCAGCCCCTCCCATTCCCGGCTCAGAGCGTGCCGACGGTCGGCTTCCCGGCCGGCGTTGTCGAGCCAGTCACCGCCGGCGGGGGCGGCGGAGCCGGGCCCGGATTCCAGGTCCGACCGGAGCCGGTCCACCGCGTCGGCGAGTTCGGGGTGCCGCGCACGCAGCGCGGTCAGGTCCGCCCGCGGGTCGAGCTGTTGGGCGATGAGGATCCCACGCCCCTGTTCGAGCAGGCGAACGGCCTTCGCGGTGTCCCCGGCATGCAGCGCGCAGGCCGCCGCGTCGGTGGCGAGCCCGTCGAAGCGCCCGAGACCGTGTTCCCGATCCCGACGACCCACCCCGTGCGAGGCGATCCGCGGCAGCAGCTCGACCGCGAGTTCGAACCCGGCCAGCGCACGGTGCCAGTCACTGCCGCGAGCCCACGTCCGCCCCCACTCCCGCGCGTCCTCGACCCGGTCCGGCGTCGGCGACAGCGGTGACAGCGCCGCCTCCTGGAACATCGCGGCGACGTCGGCGTCCCGACCCGGCCGCCGCGCGAGCGCGAAACCCAGGTTGCTCAACCGCCTCGGCCTGGCCGCGCTCGTTGCCGGAGCGGCGTCCGCCGCCTTCCGCAGCAGACCGATCGCCTCGTCGAGTGACGCCGCGTCTCCGGTGCGGTCGAACCGTTGCCGCAGCGCGATGCCGAGGTCGTTCCAGAACGACGACTCGTCTGGACCACCCGGGCGTGCGGCGGCGATCGCCTCCCGCAGCAGGCTGACGGCCTCGTCGTACTCTGTGGCGCCCCTGAGCGCGTTGCTGAGATTGCGCAGCATCCCGGCCCGACGCGGATGCGTCGGTGGGGTGGCCGCGACGGCCGCGCGGAACGCGTCGGTCGCCTCGGCGAGGACCGGTCCGACGCCCGTACGGTCGTACCGGCTCAGCAGGATGCCGCCCAGCGAGTTGAGGTGGTTGGTGCGGTCCGGATGGCCCTCGGGAAGCAGGGCGACGGCACGCCGACACGCCGCCGCCGCCTCGTCGAGGGCAACCGTGTCGCCCGTGCTGGTGTGCCGTTTGAGCAGGGCCGTTCCCAGCAGATGCAGCGCCCTGGCCCGGGTGACCGTGTCCCCGCCGGTCGCCACGGCAACCCGGAGCAGTTCGACGGCCCGATCGAGGTGCGCGGGATCGCCGGTCCGGTCGAACTCCCGCTGCCGCGCCAGCGACAGCGCGATGGTGCCGCCGCCGAGCCGATGGGCTTCCTCACCGGACTCGATCGCCTGGCGCAGGGCGCTCTCCACACCGGTGACCTCGTAGAGGCGGCGCAACGCTGTCGACCGGTTGTCGAGGGCCGCGACCCGGACCTCCGGACTGGACGAGGTACGGATGGCCTCGTCGGTCGCCCGGGCGGCCTCGCCCAGTGCAGCCGGGTCGTCGGGCCCGTCCAACAGGGTCGCGGCGAGGTTGGTCGACATCGCGGCGAGCCTCGGATCGTCCGGCGCGAGGAGGTCGAGACACCGGCGGCGCAGAGCGAGCGCCTCCGCCACTAGGGAGTCATCGCCCGTACGGGTGGCCAGCCCTTGTGCCGCCTCCGCGGCACGGTCCAGCAAGCCGGGGAAGTTGCGGTCCCGCTCGGGAAGTTCGCGCGATCCGCGTCGTCCGACGTCCAGGGCCTCTTTCAGTGCGACGACGTCCCCGGCCGCCTCGAACCGGTCCGTCAGGGCGGAGCACAGGCCCGCCGTCGCGGCGACCTTGTTCGGGTCGTCCTGCTTCAGCGACCCGGCGGCGTGCCGGAGCATGGCGATCGCCTGGTCGAGCGTGGACGGTTCCCGGGTACGGGCGAAGCGGTTGCGCAGGTCCTCACCGAACACCGCCACGAACGACAGCAGGTCGTCGTCGAGCCTGCCGCCGGCGGCCGCAACGACCTCGTTGCCCAGGTCGGTCAGCCCGACCACGTCCCCACCCGCGGCGCGAACCACCACGTACAGGTTCGTCAGGCACGCGAGCCGTTCCGGTGAACCCGGTACGGTCGCCGCCACGGCGTCTTCCAGCAGCTCGACCGCCTCGTCCGGGCACCCCGCTTCGACCAGGTCGAATGCCTGGTGCTGCCACTCGTCGGCCGTCGTGCCGACCTGGCGCAGCTGCTCCAGCACCCGGGGTGGGACCTGGTCGGCCAACGGGACCAGCAGCCGCGCCGCCCGCCGCGCGTCCCGCGTCGTCCCCGACGCCCCGCAGGCCATGTGTCGGCACAGGTACAGCAGCCCGACGGCGTGGTCGACGGTCGGATCACCGCCCCCGGCGACCAGCAGAGCGGTCGCGTCGTCGAGGGCGGCGGGTTCGAGCACGGCCTGGCTGTCGCCGTCATCGAGGTACCGTCGCACCCTCGCCCGCACCCGGTCGACCATCCCAGCAGCTTTCCACGCCGACGCAAGCCGTCGAGACGGGAGGCGCGAACCCGCTACCATGGCCCGAAAGTCCGGGGCCGGGCCGAAGAAGGGCAAGGGTGGAGACGCTCGCGCAGGAACAGCTCGCCGTGCTCTGCGCCCGGCTCGACGAGGAGGCCGGCCCGCTCGCCGCAGAGGGCCCGATGCGTACTCTCGCGACGTCGATCGCCGAGCGGGTTCGCGCGGGCGAGGATCCGGCGGCCCTCGCGGAGTGCCTCGACGAACTGGACGACCAACTGCTGCGCGCCGGGTACGCCGGTGGCCTCGGCTCGCACCGGTCGGCGCCGCCGCAGTTGCCCGGCCTCGGCGGCCACCCGGTGCTGGAGGTCATGACCTGCCCGGGCGGTCGCTGCGCACGGGTGGCCCGGCCGGGTCGGGACGGCACCTGCCGGGTGTTCGGTAGGCCGCTCGAGCCTGTCCGGCTGCGCCCGTGATCAAGCTGTTGGAGACCATCGGCGGCAAACTCGCCGACCGGTGGTGGCAACTGCTGGTGCTGCCCGGCGCGTTGTATCTCATGGTGGCCGTCGCCGCCCTGCGCTACGGCACCGACATCGGCGGGCTGACCAGGGGCGTCGACCAGTTGGCCGCGGACCCGGCCACGCGGAGCGCGGGCACGTTCGGCGTAGTCCTGCTCGGGTTGGCCGCCGGCGCCGCGCTCGTCGGCCTCGCCGTACGAGCCCTTGGCTCGGTTATCGAACGGATCTGGCTCGCGGAGGCCACCCTCCCCGTGACGCGACTGCTCACGCGTCGGCGGCTGCGGCGCTGGGAGGCCGCCGAGCAGCGGTACCAATCCGCGCTGCTGGCGGCCGGCCGGGCGCACGTCACCGGATCGGTCGACGCCACCGCGCTGGCCCGGGACGCGGAGCGCCTCGCGCTGGCCCGCGACCGTATCGCGCTCACCGCGCCGCGCCGCGCGTTCTGGCTCGGCGACCGGATCGACGCGGCGGACCTGCGCGTGCTGTCGGCGTATCACCTGGATCTGGTCTCCGCGTGGCCCCGGTTGTGGCTCGTGCTGCCCGAGCAGGCGCGGGCCGCGCTGCAGGTGGCCAGGTCGGACTTCTCGTCGGCGACCCAACTGGTGGCGTGGGGCGTCGCCTATCTCCTGCTTGGCGTCGCGTGCTGGCCCGCGCTGCTGGTCGGCGCCGGGACGGCGGTGGTCGGTTGGCGCCGGGGACGGGCCACCGGCTCCGCCCTCGCCGAGTTGCTGGAGTCGGCGGTGGACGTGCACGGCCGCGATCTCGCTGCCATGATGGGCGTCGACTGTCCGCAGCGGCTCACCCGGGACGTGGGTGAACAGCTGACCTCGCTGCTCCGCAAGGACAACTGACCGGAAGGCGATCGGTCGTGAACAGGGATCAGCTTCTCGACGCCATCCGCGCGCGGCTTGCCCGCTACACGACCACCGGGGACACTCGCCCGATCCTGGAACCGGCCGCGGTACGGGAGGCGAATTGGCTGCTGGCGTCCGTCGCAGATCCAGGGCACGACATCGACGTGTGCTACGTCGTCGGTGGACTGTACTGGTGCCGCTGGGGCGAGCAGGGCAACGGACAGGACACGCCCGACTTTCAACGCACGATCGAGTTGATGGTCCACGTGCACCGGGATCGGCCGGAGCTGGTGCCACGGATGCTGGCCGACATGTTCGACCGGACCGGGCACACGACGAGCGCGCTCCGTGCCGGAGCCGCGTCGAACGAGGGCAACCGGCGGTTCGAAGAACACCAGCGGACGGGTGACCGGGCCGCACTCGACGAGGCGGTCGCGTTGCTGCGCCAGGCGGCCCGAGCGCCCGGCCGGGATCCCGACCGGCAGCGTCACGACGCCATGATGTTCTCGCTCGCGCTGCACCAGGTGGTGCAACTGGACAATGATCCAGAGGTGGCCACGGAACTGATCTCGTGGCTGCGCGAGGTGCTCGCCGACGAGCCGCCCGACCCGGCGCACTTCCTGGCACTGCTGGTCTCGGCCCTGACCTACCGGTTCGCGGCCACGCACGATCCCACGGATCTCGACGACGCGGTCACCACCGGCAGCCGGCTGTTCGCCATGACGGAAGAACCGTCACATCGGGGCGCGGTCTGCATGGCCGGCGGGCTCTGGCTGCGGCACAACGGGGACCCGGCGCGAATCGGCGAGGTCGCCGAGCTCACGCTGGCCTGTCTCGCGTCCGGGCCGGCGGCGGGTCAGGACCGGGTCGCCCAGCTCAGCACCGTCCTGGCCGGTCTGCTGGAGGTTGTCGACCGGGAACCCACGCTGCTGGACCGCACGATCGAACTGTGCCGTGAATTCAGTACGAGCGTCGGCGCCGACCCGATGTCCGGACGGCAGGGCCTGCTGATGGCGCTGCGACAGCGATACCAGGCGCGGAGCTGGCCCGGCGATCTCGACGAGTGCATCGACCTCGGGCGGTGGGTGGTGGGCACGCTCCGAACCGACGATCCGGCGTACCGGTCCCAGGTCGCCGGACTCTCGGTGGATCTCGGCAACCGCTTCCGGACGACGGACCGCCGGCAGGATCTCGACGAGGCAATCGCCCTGGGCCGGCAACTGGTCGCCGCCACGCCGCAGTGGGAGGATCTCAACAACCTGGCGGCGTGGCTCGCAGACCGCTACCAGCTGACGGGCGAGGTGGCCGATCTGGAGGAGGCCGTCACGCTGCTGCGCCGGGTGGTGGCGGCCGGTCCCGCCGAGGCGGGTCCGCTGCGGAGCCTCGCCGCGGTGCTGGAGCTGAAGCATCACCGCACAGGCGAGTTCGCGGCGCTCGACGAGGCGCGGTCCCTGTACCGGCGTGCGGCGGAGTTGTAGCGCACGCCAGCGGCCGCCCAGATCAGAGGCTGCCCTTGCCGAAAACCTCATCCGCCCAGGTGGGACCAGCTGTAAGCGGATCATGACGGCGGCGCAGCCCGTCCGCACATCGGGTCTGCTCGGCGTCCGTGCGGCAGTCCGCCGCGTACCAGGCAAGGTCGCTGGTGTCGATGCCGCTGCCGAAGCTGGGCGAGAAGCTCACGCTGCTGCTGACGCATCCGATGACGTGCTCGCCGAGCATGAGCCGGGCACGGGTTCCGCCGGTTGCGGGGACGGGCCCGATGACCTCGCGGCTGGTCAGCGGCCGGCCCTGCCAGTTCATGGTGATGTGGGAGAACACTCCTGCTCAGAGCCTCGCCGCCCGACTACGCAATCGCCCCGCGGGCCCAAAGGGCGCGCGGGGCGATTGTGGGCCGTCAGTTGTGTGAGAGGGTGAAGGAAGGCGAGGAGATCGAGCCGTAGGTCCGGAACACGTTGTGCTCGCCCGTCTTGATCGTCCGCCAGCCGATGAAGACCGTCACGCCGTTGCTGTGGCCATACACGTCGACACGCTCAGTGCTGCCGGCGGTGAGTTCGACGCTCCAACACTTGCCCGGCGCGATCAGCCAGCTAGAGAACCCGCCACGCGAGGGGAACTCCAGGGTCGACGAGTAGGTTGACTTGTTGCAGAGTCCGGTGCGGTTGGTGGTCGCTGCGCTTGCCGGCGTCGCGGTGGTGGCCATCCCGGCCAGGGCGAGGGCGCCGATCAGGACCGGTCGCCACGCCTTGCGCGTGCGAGTCAAAGCTGTCATCTGGGCCTCCTAGGGCCTTGTAGTGGGACGTTGCCCGTGGATCAGTTGCGCCTGACACGCGCGTAACACGCGCGTCTATGGGAAACACGGATGCATCCGGTGGATGAGTTCACGGAACCTCAATATCGTCGGTCTCCACGCCTGTCATCCTGTCGGAGCGGGGGGACTGCCCCCGGCTCGGTTGACTCCTGACCTGTGAGGATGTGTTCCTCGCTGGAGTTCCGTCGTGACGTGGTCGCGGTCGCCCGCAAGGGCGAGGCGCCGTTGAGGCAGATCGCGAAGGACTTCGGGATCTCCGAGGCGTGCCTGCACCGCTGGCTGAGGCTCGCCGACGTTGAGGACGGCGTCCGCCCGGCTACCAGCAGCGAGTCGGCCGAGCTGCGAGAGCTGCGCAGGCGGAACAAGGTCCTTGAGCAAGAGAATGAGATCCTGCGTCGAGCTGCGGCCTACTTTGCTAAAGAGATCTCCCCAAAATGACGTGCCCGCTGGTCGCGGACCTGACCGCGGACGGGATCCCCGTCGCGGTGACCTGCCGGGCGCTGGGCTTCAGCATGCAGGCGTACTACGCGTGGAAGAAGACCCCGGTCAGCCGGCGTGACCTGGAGGACGCCTACCTGATCAACGCCGCCCTCGACATCCATGGCGACGGTCCTGCGTTCGGGTATCGGTTCATCGCCGACGAACTACCCGCCCACGGGTTCACCGCCGGCGCGAACCGGGTCGCCCGACTCTGCTCACAACAGCGGATCTGGTCGGTGCTCGCCAAGCGCAAGGGCTTGACCCGGCGGGAGTCAACCAAACCCAGGGCAGTCCCGCCGGGCAACACCTGTTCCCGCAGCCTGAGTCGCTCCGCCACGACCCGGCCCCGGATCCGCGCTGTCGCGTCGACCCGGGGCCGGGTCGCATGTCTGGAAGCCGACCAGTGCCGACCGCGCCGAACGGTCGCAGCCGCCCGCTAGTCGGCGCCCTCGTCATGCGGGACGGTGACGGTGACCGTGCAGCCGACCGGTCGCCCGACCTCGTCGTGGCCGGTGTACGTCAGGTGGTACACCCGATCCCCGCCGTTCCCTGCGCGCTCGGCCCGCAGCTTGCCGCTGGTGTCCGGCGCGCCGGTGGCGAAGCCGTTGACGTCGGTGGCGTCACCGCCGGTCACGCTGGTCAGGGCGAACGCGTTCGGGCCGAGTACCCCGTCGTGCAGGTCCACGGTCACGGTGACGTCGACCAGCTCGTGGTTCGGCGGCCACAGGACCGGTCGGTCCACCGTGCAGTCCAGCTGCCGTACCGGCAGAGGGTTCGCCAGGGTGGCGGTGGCGTGCCCGATGGTCGCGGTGAGTCGGCCGCCGGCCTCGTAGTACATGTGCGCGGTACGCCCGTCGAAGTAGAACGTCGGCGCAGCCGAGCGGCCGAGGTCGGGTGCGGCGGACATCGAGTCGTGGACGATGCCGAGGTGGATCTCCTGGTCGAAGTCCTCCCCGACGTCCACCGCGTGCATGTTGCCGTCGGCGGCGTGGTAGATGACCAGGTTGCGGTCGTTCCAGCGGAGGAAGAACGGCCCTGAGGCGTTCGGGCCTTCGACGCCCTGTGGAGTGACGATGGGTTCGGGTTGCATGGCCCAGGTCCGTGCGTCGTTGGAGACGGCCCAGCGGATCCGGCGGGACACCGGTCCGGTCGGTCCGGGCGGCGCCGCGGTGGGGTTGTCCATGAAGAGCATGAGGTACCGCGTGCCCAGGCGTGGCACGGACTGCTCGAACACCCGGGCGTAGGAGGTCTCCCCGCCGGTGGTTTCGTTCCGGCTGATCGCGGTGCCGCCGTAGCTGAAGTGGATGCCGTCGTCGGAGGTCGCGTACCGGGTGATGGAGTTCTCGCCGTGGAAGTAGAGGAACAGCTTGCGCTCGCCCTCGATCCACACTGCATGCGGTGAGGAGATGTGGCTGACCGTGGAGTAGTACGGCAGCCAGGTGTTGCTGATCAGCGGGTTGGCGTCGTATTCGGTCCACGGGCCGTCGATCGAGTCGGCGTAGGCGAGGGCGATCCCGCCGGGACGCTCGTGCGGCGCGTAGTACAGGTAGTAGGTGCCGAGCGGGTTCGGGAAGTAGTCGGCGGCCCGGATGACGCTCGGGAAGATGAACTCGTTCGTCGGGTTGTAGGCGAGGGTGCTCTTGTCGAACGCGGTGCCGACGTAGGTGAACTGGGGGAAGCCGAGGTCAGGGTCGGCGGCGGCCGGGGTGGCGCCGGTCATGGCGGCGACGAGCAGGCCGGCGCCGGCGGCCGCCATGGCAGCGCGTCGGGGTGATGGGGCGGGTGGTCTCGTCATGCGTCTTCCCCTTCTGTCGGTCCGGATGTTGGTCGCGACGGTGCACGCCGGGCGAACGCCATCGCTGGCGGCGGCACGGAAGGCTGCTGTCCCGGGTGCGGCGCTCCGCGCCGGCCCGGGCAGGGCGCCGAGCGGCGGGCGATAACTCTCAGTAAGAGCACATGGGTCATCGAACGTCGGAGGCCCCTTCTGGACCGCCGCGCTAATACGTATTAGCATCTATGTTTCTCGAATGTTGCTCTCTCGGCAGGGCTCCTGTCAAGAGGTCGTCGCGCCTCCCCCAGCGCCGGGCACATCCCCGGCGTCCGGGCGCCGCGCCACCTGGACCGGTTCTTGCTAATGCGCATTACTTCAGGGAGTTCATCCCGCCGAAATCTCTGTTCATCCTCTTGACACGGGCCGGCCGGCGCGCCAGGCTCCTTCCCAACGCCGAGCGCTAATACGCATTAGCCGCACCGGAAGGACCCGTCGTGACTACTCCCCCCAGACGCGTCACCCAACGTGACATTGCGCGGTTGGCCGGTGTCAGTCAGGCGACGGTGTCGCTGGTGCTCAACAACCGGGCCGACGCCGAGGTCCGCATCGCGCCGGAGACCCGGGATCGGGTGTTGCGGGTCATCGCCGAGACCGGGTATGCCGCGGACCCCGTGGCCCGCCGCCTCGCCTCGCGGTTCAACCGGATCATCGGCGTCTTCACGTACGAGCCGGCCTTCCCCAGTGGCAGCCGGGACTTCTTCCACCCGTTCCTGCTCGGTATCGAGGAGTACGCCGAACGGGTCGGCTGCGACCTGCTGCTGTTCACCAGCGCACCGGTCGTGGACGGCCGGCGACGCATCTTCCACCAGGACAACCGGCTGCGCCTGGCCGACGGGTGCATCCTGCTCGGGCGCGAGATCGACGGCGCGGAACTGCACCGGCTCAACCGCGACGGATTTCCGTACGTCGCCGTGGGGCGCCGCGACGACGCCGGCGGACCGGTGCCCTACGTCGGTGCCGACTACGCGACGGCGGTGGCCCGGCTCGTCGAGCGGGCGCTGCGGTGCGGTCACCGGCGCCTGACGTACGTGGGCATGGGCATGACCGCCGAGTCCTCCGAGGACCGCCGCCGGGGGTACCTCGCCGCTGCGACGACGGCGGAGAGCGCCCGCCAGGTGGCTGCGGAGGCCGGGGAGGCCGACGCGAGTCTCGACGACCTGCTGGCCGACGGGACCACCGTGGCCTTCGTGGAGGGCTTCGCCACGGCGGTGGCGCTGGAGTCGGCCGCCCGTCGGCGTGGGCTCACGGCGCCTGGCGACCTGTCGATCGTGACCTTGGGCGACCCGACGGTCCCGGTCCCCACCGACATCGCGTTCACCGGGTTCCGCATCCCGCGGGAGGAGATGGGCCGGCAGGCGGTCGAGGTGCTGACGGGCGTCATCGACGGCAGCGCAGGCGGCCTCCAGCAGCGACTCCTCCCCTGCGAACTCGTCGAGGGCGACACCCTCGGCACCCCTGATCCGGCGGTCGACCGACGCTGAGCGGTTGGCCGCGCAACTGGAAGGAAGCAAGTGGTACAGATGCGTGCGGACGTCCTCGTCGTCGGGGGCGGACTGGGCGGGGTCGCTGCGGCGCTCGCCGCGGCCCGGGCCGGCCGGTCCGTGATCCTGACCGAGGAGTTCGACTGGCTCGGCGGGCAGCTCACCAGCCAGGCGGTGCCGCCGGACGAGCACTCCTGGATCGAGCAGTTCGGCGCCACCGCCAGCTACCGGGCCCTGCGCAACGGCATCCGCGACTTCTACCGTCGCCACTACCCGCTGACCGAGCGTTCCCGGGCCTGGACCGACCTCAACCCGGGGGCCGGCTGGGTGAGCCGGCTCTGCCACGAGCCTCGGGTGGCCGTCGCCGTCCTCGAGGAGATGCTCGCGCCGTACCGGGGGTCGGGGCGGCTGAACGTGCTCCAGCCGTACCGGCCGGTCGCCGCGGAGACCGACGGGGACCGGGTCACCGGCGTCACCCTCGCCCACCGGGACCGGGACGAGCGGATCGACGTGGTCGCCCCGTACATCCTGGACGCCACCGAGACCGGTGAGCTGCTGCCGCTGACCGGCACCGAGTACGTCACCGGGTTCGAGTCGCAGGCCGAGACCGGGGAGCCGAGCGCACCGGCGCAGGCGCAGCCGCTGAACATGCAGGCCGTGTCGGTCTGCTTCGCCGTCGACCACGTCGACGGCGATCACACCATCGACCGCCCCGCGGGGTACGACTTCTGGCGCGACTACAAGCCCGACTTCTGGGGTGACCGGCTGCTGTCGTGGCGGTCGCCGCACCCGCGCACGTTGGAGATCGTCGAGCGCAGCTTCACCCCCAACCCGGACGACGACCCGTTGAGCGTCAACGCCGATCAGCGGGTCAACCCCGGTGACGGCAACCTGTGGACGTTCCGACGGATCGCCGCCCGGCGCAACTTCACCGACGGGGCGTACGGCAGCGACATCACGCTGGTCAACTGGCCGATGATCGACTACTTCGAGGGTCCGGTCATCGACGTGCCGAACGCGTCGTGGCACCTGGCCAAGGCCCGTGAGCTGTCGTACTCGGTGCTCTACTGGCTGCAGACGGAGGCGCCCCGGCCGGACGGCGGCACCGGCTTTCCCGGGCTGCGGCTACGCGGGGACGTCACCGGCAGCCCGGACGGCCTGGCGCAGGCGCCCTACATCCGGGAGTCGCGCCGCATCCGGGCCGAGTACACGGTCGTGGAGCAGGACCTCTCCCTGGCGGTGCGGGGTGAGCACGGCGCCGTGCACTACCCCGACTCGGTCGGCGTGGGGATGTACCGCATCGACCTGCATCCGTCGACCGGCGGCGACAACTACATCGACGTCGGCTCCTGCCCGTTCGAGATTCCGCTCGGTGCGCTGATCCCGCAGCGGATGGAGAACCTGCTGCCGACCGGCAAGAACATCGGCACCACGCACATCACCAACGGCAGCTACCGGCTGCACCCCGTCGAGTGGAACGTCGGCGAGGTCGCCGGCCTGCTGGCCGACTTCTGTCTGACGCGGGGCGAGTCCCCGCGTGCGGTCCGCGGCACCCCCCGCCTGCTGGCCGAATTCACCGACCGCGTCTCAGCCGCCGGCGTGCAACGCCGCTGGCCGCAGATCGCGGGCTACTAAACACCCCCGGTGAGGAGAAGATAATGAAACCAGGAAAGGGTTCGACTGTTGTCGCCGCAGCGCTGGCCGGTGTCCTCGCGCTGTCCGCCTGTGGTGGCGGCGAGGCAAAGGACAACGGCCCGGCCAATCTGCGGATGACCGTCTGGTCAGCCAACGAGGCGCACCTGAAGCTGTTCAACGAGATCGCCGACGAGTACCGCAAGACCCACCCAGACGTCGCCGAGATCAAGTTCGACCCCATCCCGTTCGAGAACTACAGCACCACCCTGACCACCCAGATCGCCGGCGGGAACGCGCCCGACCTGGCGTGGGTACTGGAGAGCTCCGCACCGGACTTCGTCGCCTCGGGCGCGCTGCTGCCGCTCGACGACACGCTCAAGAAGGCCGACGGTTACCAGTACGACGACCTGTCGCCGGCCACCCTCAAGCTCTGGCAGAACGACGGCAAGCTCTACGGCTACCCGTTCTCTACCTCGCCGTTCGGGGTGTTCGTCAACACCGACCTGCTGAAGAAGGCCGGGCAGAAGACGCCGGCCGAGCTGATCGCGGCCGGGCAGTGGACCTGGGACAACGCGCTGGCCGCGGCTGCGGCGGTCAACGGCAAGGCCGGCAAGGCCGGGCTGGTGATCCGGGACTTCGACTACAAGGGCTGGGACAACCTGTCCACCTTCTGGACCGGGTGGGGCGCCCGGGCGTGGAGCGAGGACGGCAAGAGCTGCGGTTTCGCCAGCCCGGAGATGGTCGACGCGATGACCACCCTGCACAAGGCCATCTTCACCACGAAGGCGCTGCCCGGCCCGGGCACCACCGCCGACTTCTTCGCCGGTGACGCCGCCATGACGATCACCCAGATCTCCCGCGCGTCGCTGCTGAAGGACGACGGCTTCGCCTGGGACCTCGTCCCGCTGCCGGCCGGCCCGAAGGGACCGTACTCGGTGTTCGGTCAGGGCGGCATCGGGGTGATGAAGAAGAGCCCACACGCCGACGTCGCCGCCGACTTCCTCGCGTTCCTCACCAACCCCACCAACTCGGCCAAGCTCGCCCAGTTCTTCCCGCCGCCGCGCCAGTCGCAGCTGACCGCCGAGACGCTGGCCAAGGCGAACCCGAAGCTCAAGCCGGAGCAGTTGCAGAAGGTCGTCATCGACGGCATCACCAACGGCGTGGTCAAGCCCAACCACGCCGGGCAGGCCGAGCTCAGCCAGCAGGTACGCGCCGGGCTCGACCCGCTGTGGCAACCGGACGCGGACGTCAAGGCCGTCCTCGACGGGGTATGCGCCAAGATCCAGCCGCTGCTGGCGAAGTAGGCAGATCATGACCCGGACGGACACCAGGGTGGGCTCGGTCGAGGCCCGGCCCACCCTGGGCCGGGCGCGGCCGTTCTGGACCAGCCGCCGCCGCGACCAGCTCACCGGTTACCTGCTCATCACCCCGCAACTGCTCGGCAGCGCCATCTTCGTGATCCTGCCGCTGATCCTCGTGGTCTGGTACAGCCTGCACGAGTGGAACGTGCTCGCCGGGACGTTCGACTTCGCCGGCGCCGACAACTACCAGGCGCTCGCCGAGGACCCCAACCTCGGCGCGGTGCTGCGGGCCACCGGGCTGTTCTCCATCGGCCTCGTGGTGTTCAACCTCAGCCTCGCGTTGCTGCTGGCCGTCCTGCTCAACCAGAAGCTGCGGGGCACGATCCTGTTCCGCACCCTGTTCTTCTCCCCCGTGGTGGTCTCGCTGGTGGCCTGGACCATCGTGTGGGGCTTCCTGTTGCAGGACAACGGCGGGGTGAACAGCCTGCTCGACACGATGGGTGTGGACGGGCCGAACTGGCTGCGTGGCGAGGGCACCGCGATGCTGTCGGTCATCGTCGTGCAGGTGTTCAAGAACGTCGGCCTGAACATGGTGCTGTTCCTGGCTGCCCTGCAGGGCGTGCCGGCGAATCTGTACGAGGCAGCGGAGGTGGACGGAGCGAGCCGGATGCGGCAGTTCGGGCTGATCACCGTGCCGCTGATCAGCCCGACGATCCTGCTCACGTCGATCATCACCGTGGTCGGGTCGCTGCAGGTGTTCGCGCAGATCGCGGTGCTCACCCAGGGCGGGCCCGGCACCTCGACGACCGTGCTCGTCTACTACCTCTACCAGCAGGCATTCCAGTTCCACCACTTCGGCTACGGCGCCACGCTGTCGATCCTGTTGTTCGTCATCGTGCTCGCGCTGACCGTGCTGCAGTGGCAGATGCGCAAGAGATGGGTCTTCCATGAGTCGTGACCTGTCGCGGCGGACCAAGCTGGTGCTCTACGGGGTGCTGCTGGTCCTGGCGATCCCGTTCGTCTTCCCGACCTGGTGGATGGTCACCTCGTCGCTGAAGCCGGTGGCGGACATCTTCGCCTTCCCGCCGCAACTACTGCCGGTCAACCCGCGGCTCGACGCCTACCGGCGGGTGTTCGAGTTGCAGCCGTTCGGGCAGCAGTACCTCAACAGCCTCTACATCGCGCTGGTGGTCACAATCGGCACGCTGGCCGTGTCGGCGCTGGCCGGGTACGCCTTCGCGCGGATCAGGTTCCGTGGCCAGAACGTGCTGTTCCTGGTGGTCCTCGCGGGTCTGCTCATCCCCAGCGAAGTGACGATCGTGCCGCTGTTCCAGATGTTCTTCAAGCTCGGCCTGATCAACACCCACTGGCCGCTGATCCTGGTACCGATCTTCGGCGCGCCGAGCGTGCTGGCGACGTTCATCATGCGGCAGTTCTTCATCAGCCTCCCCGGCGAGCTGGAGGAGGCGGCCCGGGTCGACGGGCTGGGCCGATTCGCCACCTTCTGGCGGATCGCCCTGCCGCTGTCCCGGCCCGCGCTGGGCGCGGTGGCGATCTTCACCTTCCTGCACAGCTGGAACCTCTACCTGGAACCGATCGTGTTCCTCTCCTCGCCGGAGAAATTCACCCTGCCCCAGACGCTCACCCAGTTCGTCGACGCCTACGGCGGCCCGATGTGGGACGTCCAGCTCGCCGCCGCGTCGATGACCGCGCTGCCGGTGCTGGTGGTGTTCGTCATCGCGCAGAAGCAGTTCGTCGAGGGCCTCGCGCACACCGGCCTGAAGGGATGACGGCCGCGGTGGTCGGGGTCGACATCGGCGGCACCAAGACGGCGGCCGCGCTGGTCGGCCCGGGCGGGGAGGTGTTGGAGCGGCGGGAGGTGTCCACCCCCGCCCGGTCCGGGCCCGAGGCGGTGCTGGACGCCGCCGCCGCGCTGGCCGCCGACCTGTTGGGCGCGGCCGGCGCCGGGCCGGTGGGGGTGGGCACCGCCGGCACGGTCGACCCGGCGACCGGCAGCATCCGGTACGCCACCGACAGCCTGCCCGGCTGGACCGGCACTCCGGTCGCCGACGCGCTGGCCGCGCGGCTGGGTCGAGAGGTACGGGTCACCAACGACGTGAACGCCGCGGCGCTGGGCGAGTGCTGGGCCGGCGCCGGCCGGGACCGGGCTCATGTGCTGCTGGCGGCCGTCGGCACCGGCCTCGGCGGGGCGATCGTGCGCAACGGCCGCGTCGAGGCCGGTGCGCGCGGCGCCGCCGGCGAGGTGGGGCATCTGCCGGCGCCCGGTGCCGACCGGCTGCGGTGCGGGTGCGACCGGTACGGGCACCTGGAAGCGATCGCGTCGGGCACCGGGCTGGCCGCCGCCTACGCCATCGCAACCGGCACCCGAGTCACCGGGCGGGCCGTGGCGGACCGCGCGGCGGCCGGAGACGAGGTCGCCCGGCAGGTCGTGGACCGGGCCGGCCGCGTCCTCGGCGCTGCCCTGGCGGGCCTGGTGGCCCTGCTCGACCCGGCGGCCGTTCTGGTGGCTGGCGGGGCCGCTGGCGCGCTGCTGCCCGCCGCGTCGGCCGCCTACGCGGCCGAGCTGCCCGCGGGCTGGGCCGACGTGCCGCTGCTGCCGGCCGCGCTGGGCGCCGACGCCGTCGTGGTCGGCGCGGCCCGGCTGGCCCTGGGCACATCGGAGTGAACGGTGACGGCGGGAGCCGTACCCGGATCAGCGAAAGGACCAAAAGGCGTGAGTGTGCTCGACGACCTGGCCGGCGGGCTGGTGGTGTCCTGCCAGCCGCTGCCCGACGAGCCGGACGACCCGATGCGGGACCCGTACGTGCAGGCCAGAGTGGCCGCCGCGGTGGTACGCGGCGGCGCGGTGGCGGTGCGGGTGAACGGACCGGACGACGTCCGGGCGGTGCGCGCCGCGGTCGGTGTGCCGGTGATCGGGTTGTACAAACATGGCACGGCGGGCGTCTTCATCACGCCGACGGCGGCGCACGCGCTCAAGGTGGCGCGGGCCAGGGCGGACATCGTCGCGGTCGACGCCACCGACCGTCCCCGGCCGGACGGGCGCACCTTCGCCGACACGGTACGCGCGATCCACGAGCATACGGACGCGCTGGTCCTGGCCGACGTGTCCACCGCGGCCGAGGGCGTCGCCGCCGTCGAAGCGGGCGCGGACGCCGTGGCCACCACGCTGTCCGGCTACACCCCGGCCAGCCCACAGACCGACGGGCCCGACCTCGGGCTCGTGGCGCAACTCGTCGCACAGCTACCCGTGCCGGTGATCGCCGAAGGGCGGTACCGCACCACGGAGCAGATCAGCGCGGCCTTCGAGGCCGGCGCGCACGCGGTGGTGATGGGCAACGCCGTCACCTCACCGCTGTGGATCACCCGCCGGCTCGTGCCGGCCGCCCCCCGCGCGGCGGGCACCCCAGATAACAGGGAGAACAGATGAAGAGACGCACCCTCCTGGCCACCGGCGTGGCCGGGCTGGTCACCACGGCCATCGGTCGGCCGGCGTTCGCCGCGCCCGCCGACCGGCAGCTGACCGTGGCGCTGGTGCCGCTGGACGACCGGCCGGTCAACACCTACTGCCCGCAGATGACCGCGGCGAGCGCCGGCGCCCACGTGCTGCTGCCGCCCCGGGAACTGCTGGGCCGCTTCTTCACCCCCGGCGACGGGGCCGCCATCGCCCGCTGGCTCGGCGCCACCGACGGCGTCGACGGGTACGTGATCTCGGTGAGCATGCTCGCCTACGGCGGCCTGATCGCCTCCCGCACCGCCTCCCCGACCCTGGCCACCACCCTGGAGAACCTGGCCGCGATCCGGAACCTGCGCACCACCCGGCCCGGGGTGGTGATCGAGGTGCACGACACCATCCAGCGGCTCGCCATCACCAGCACGGGCACCGACCTGGACAGGTACCGCGACCTGCTGGTCGAGTGGGCGAAGCTCTACGACCAGGTGGTCAACCTCGGGCAGGAGGAGCTGCGGGCCCGACTGGACGCCGTCCGGGCGCAGATCCCAGACCAGGTCGTCGAGGACTACCTCGCCGCGCGGGCCCGCAACCACCAGGTCAACCGGCTGATGGTCGAGTGGGTCGCCGACGGCACCATCAGCCACCTCGTGCTCTCCGAGGACGACACCGCGCCGGTCGGCCTGGCCCGGGCGGAGCGGGTGGAGCTGGAGGCGCTGGTGGCGCGGCTCGGCGTCGGCGACCGGGTGGAGATCTTCCCCGGCGCCGACGAGGTCGACGCGCTGCTGGTCGCCCGGGTGGTCGCCGCCGGCACCACGCCCAGCTACCGGATGGAGTACGCCGGCGTCTCGGGCGAGAACTGGACCGCGCAGCTGGAGGGCATCCCGTTCGCGGAGAACATCCGCCGGCACGTCGCCGCCATCGGTGGACGGGTGGTGAGCGGCGACGCGGACATTGTGCTCGCCGTGAACACCCCCTCGGCGGCGCCCGGGCAGCGGGCCGCCGACCTGGACGCCTTCGTCGGGCGGATCGGCGACCTGCTGGCCGCCGGCACGCCGGTGATCGTGGTGGACCCGCTGATCGTGAACAAGGCCGACCACGACCTGGTCTCCCAGATGGAGAACCGGCTGGACCTCGCCGCGCTGCTGTCGTACTCGGGGTGGAACACCGGCGGCAACGCCCTCGGGCTGGCGCTGGGTCACGGCACCGCCCGCTGGGCCCACCTGCGCTCATCGGGCAGTGGATACGGGGTGCCCGACCTGCGTGAGCCGGGCGTGGCGCACGCCGAGTACCTGCTCTACCGGTTCGTCAAGGACGACCCGTGGAAGAACGTGGTGCAGGTCGAGGCGTACGCGCACGCCCGGGCGCAGGGCTGGAACCCGCTCGCGCTCACCCCCGACCAGAAGACCTACTTCGACGGCTGGGTACGCGAGCGGCTGGTGCCGCTGACCGCGCGGTACTTCGCCGACCATTTCGCCGGGCACCGGATCGTGCTGGGCCGGCGGGGCGCGAAGACGTTCACGGCGACCCTGGCGCGGTTCGAGTCGGTGCGGGTGGAGCTGCCGTGGGACCGGCTCTTCGAGGTGACCCTGGAGCCCCGGCTGCAGTTGTCCTGACCAGCACATCCGGTCGCGCCGGCAGGAGGCCTGCCGGCGCGACCGGTGCCGGCCACCGCACGGACGGTCGCCGGTGCCGCCTCCTACCCAGGCCGTTTACCCACTGTGACCCCGGTGGCCTGCGCGATGGCCGCCTGCGCCTGCTCGAACGAACCACGCGCCGCGGCCTGCGCGGCCAGCCGCCGCAACCCGGGTGAGTATGTGCCGGCGGGCAGGTTGAGCTTCGCGTCGGCGACGACTCGGCTGTCGACGGCCTTGGCCCGGTACATGATCCGTTCCACCGTCACCTGCCCGAACACCATGGCCAGGCTGCGGGCGTGACCGGGCTCGGCGTGCCGCCGCGCCACCGCGTCGTCACCGACGACAACCGCCAGCCGTTCCTCCCGCACCGCACGAAGATCCAAGTGGTCCTGCTGCAGCTGCCGCAGCAGCTCACGCCCCTGCACCGTGAGCTGGTCCTCCAGTTCGGCGTGGGTCAGCCCGCCGCTGTCGGCACGACCCAGTTAGCCAACGATCTCCTCAAACCGCGCCCGGGACGATCCAAACCCCGCCGACGTGCCGGACTGCGCGTACACGCCATCGGGCTCCTTCTCTACCTGCCTGGCTTCGACACCCAGCAAAGTAGACCGAAGGAGCCTCTTTACGTTGTCACCCAGCACATCACACCAGCTCGACCGGCGATGATCTTCCCAGCGAAGGAGCCGCACCCATCCGATATCCGCTTCGCAGCCACTTGTCGCGCCGCCGCTGCGACGTTCCGGGGGCACCTCCGCCGAGTGGCCCGGGTCCGTAGGATCGGGCCTTGTGACTGATCTTGGGCGGGTGCAGCGGGTGTGCGACGATTTTGGGGAGATCTTCTGTCTGACGTTTGTCAAAGGGGTTGACGAGGCCGAAGCGCTGCGGCGTATTGGCGCCTACCCCGACACGGTCGAGTGGCGCATGTTGCCCGATGCTGGCGCGATGATGCACGAATTCGATCTAGGTTATCCGCGGATGGCCGCCGCGGTAGCCCTCGACGGCTGGTCGATGGTGATCGAGCCGCACGGCTTCCACGGATCCGACCGGGACCTACTGCAGGCCGTGTCTCGGGGCACCGAGGCCGTCAACGTCCTGCGACACAACTACGCCGCGTCGCACCATTTCGGGTACGCAGCCAGCGGGGCTATGGTTGTGGCGTTTCCGCCGGAGGCGCCGGTCGAGGGGCGGATATGGGGCGCGGCCCCGGACCGGCTGCACGACGAGATGCTCGCGGTGGGCATCCTTCCAGCAGACGACGAGTACGACGGGTACGCGGTGGCCCGTGCGATCCTCCTCGCCGAACGGATCACCGGCACCACGGTGCCAACCGACCTGCTGTCCCGAACACTGCTGTCGGCGCAGATCGAGCCCTGGTTCGCCACCGGTGCAGTCGCCGGGGACCTGATTCGGCGAGACCCGTACTCGCCGACGTTCGACCGCCTCATCGATGTCATAGACGCTGCCGACCCGGCGGTCCAACGGGCCGTCGCGGTGGACGAGGTGCGACGCCAAGCGGCGGCGCTCGGCCTGGCCGACACACCGGGTCTCACCCAACACTTGCTGTCGGCCGGCGGCGGTATCGTCGCGGTGGACTCCGACCTCGGCCACCATGTCCGGGCCTGGCTGACGGAACAGGACCGCGCCAGCTGGTCACTAAACGACAGCAACCGCCACCGGATGACTAACGAGCAGCGCACGGCCGCGTACGCGCTCGGCTGGTTCACGACAGCGCTGCGCGGTGTGCTCGACCCTGACCCCCGCGTCGCGGTCCTGACCGCGGTGAAGCCACTGACCTCGACCATCAGGGCATTCGGCGGTCCGGAAACCGTTGAAACGGTAATCCACGCCCTTCAGGCCACCCCAACCCCGCTGAAATAAGCCGTCCATCACCGAGCATGAACCCGACGTCACCCTTCAGTGACGAGCGCTTCGCGGCTAGATCAGGATGCCGCGGCACGCCAAGGTTCGACGCTCCGCAGCGTCCGCCCTGGCGCCTGGTGAGCGGGGCCCACTACCCGTACGAGCCAGTACTTCGCATGCCAAAATCCGGGCATGACGATTCGCCGTGCCGTGCCCGATGTCACAACCGCCGACCCGGTCGTGAGCAGCGGCTTCTACCAGCTTTTGGGCTTCCGCGAGGAGATGAACCTGGGCTGGGTGATCAACCTGGTCTCACCGTCCAACCCCACCGCCCAGGTCATCCTCATCACCAAAGATGCAGCGGCCTCCGTAAACCCGGACCTCAGCGTCGAGGTCGACGACGTCGACGCCGCCTACGAGGCGGTACGCGCGACGGGCGCAGAGATCGTGCACCCGATTACCGACGAGCAGTGGGGCGTCCGGCGCTTCTTCGTCCGCGACCCAGACGGCAAGGTGGTCAACGTCGTCAGCCACCGCTGACCGGCAGAAGGGCCAACGGCCTACCGTCCCGACAAGCCCCCTTGTCGAGTCCGGCGAACTGGTGACTCGTGCGGAGCGTGACGTCTCCGCCGGTCAACGAGCGCCCTAGAAGCAGCAGAACTCGCCGCGATCGACCGCCGCACGCACCTCGCCCGGTGTTGCCGGCGGTGGGTTGCGAAAGACGTGATGCTCATGGTTCATAGGCCGCATCTTTGCTAATCGGCGAGCCGGAGCGATCATCGGCTGGACGCTAGGCGGCCGTCGGCCACGAGTGGTCGCCGACGGGCCTGCCGGTCATCTCGTTGCTTGACATTCTCTCCGTCCTAAAGGACAAGACCGTGAAGTTAAGGATCGCCCTGGTCTGTCAATGCGGGTTGGCCTGCGATGATGTCGATGCTGAGGGTCGCGAGGTAACTCTTGCGGTCGACGCCGAGGCTTTTGTAGGCGTAGCGGGACAGGGGTCGTTTCACGGCGCGGGGGCTGATCCGTAGTCGCCGGTCGGGCATGAGGTTGTCGAGTAGGTGACCTCCGATGGTCCCGATGAGGTCGATGGTGGTCTCGGCGATGACGTTGGCGGCCTGCACGATCAGGTCCCGGGCTGCCTGCACGGCGGTGGTGAAGCTGGCCCGGTCCGGGTCGACGCCGCCGGCGGCGTCCGCGGTGTCGGCGATCGCGGTCCATACAACCTGGTAGACCGTGAGCAGGGCGTAGATCTCCTGGGCGATGAGCGCCGGGATGGGTGAGCGCAGCACCCTTCGACCCAGCATTGTTGATTTGATCTCCAGGTAGGCGGACTCGACCTCCCATCTCGCGTGATACAGCTTCACGATCTCGAGCGCCGGGAACCGCCGGTGATCGAGCAGAGTGGTGGCCAGCCGGTAGACACCGGTATGCGTGCCGGCGGTCGTGGAGATGGTGATCTCACATGCGACGATCCGGACTCGGACCCCAGCGATGATCGAGGTGTACGACCCGTCGTGGTGGTTGGCGAGCACGGGAGGCTTCCGGTTGCCGTTCAACCGGACCAGGAAGTCCGCGCCGGTACCCGCCACCGCGGCCAGGAACGTGTTGCCGTCGAAGCCGCGGTCCAACAACACGATCATCCGCGGGTGCAGGCTGCGTATCAACCGCGTCGCGTAGGTGGTCTCACCCTGGCTCTTCGGGCCGAACACCGCGTCGATGACCGCCCTCGTGCCGCAGGCGACCAGGGCCACCAGACGGACCTGCGGGTACCCGGCGGTACCGTGTTGGCTGCGGTTCTTCCCCAGCCCCGTGACGTTTCCCGGCGAGTCGGGTACGTCGAACACGGTCCCATCGATCGCGGTCACCAGCAGGCCGCACCACCACACCCCGGCCGTGCGGATCCCGGCCGCCGGACCGCGCAGCAGATCGAACAACGCCCGCAACGGTGCGACACCGACCCGGACCCGTGCATGCCACAGCCCGGTCGCCGACGGACGGACCCACCCGAGCCCGTGCAGACCAGCGACGAGTTTGTCCCACACACCCAGGTAGCCCACCTCGGCGAACAACCCCGCCGCCAGCAGCAGGTACACCACCACCCGTGAGGGCAGTAGCCGCAGACGCTGCTGCGTGCGGCCGGTGTCGGCCAGCACGGCGTCGACCATCTCGAACGGAACGATCCGGGTGAGTTCTCCGAGATGGCCCGGCGCGAACACGCCCTTCGCCACCGTGATCACCCGCGTGATGACAGAATGCTCAGACAGCGGGACTCCCCCGTAGATGGCTGGTCTTGGTCGACAAGCCGTTCTACCGGAGTCCCGCTGCCTCGTTACCGGCACCCACCACCATGCTCAGACAACCCTTGACACCACGTCCAACGCCTTAACTTCACGGCCTTGTCCTAAAGGACGGAGATTCCCTCCACGCTGCGTGTGGAACACACGGCGTCTGGGTGGATTACCGTTTCGCCGCGCGGTGCCACCATCGCTGGTG
>NZ_JBEYTI010000020.1:0-108791 GCF_040642975.1 Micromonospora sp. NPDC047548 | reverse complement strand
CGGCCGAAACCACCCCACCACGCCGAACACTGGACCGACTGGCGCCGCCGCCACCAAGCCCGCTCACGCTGGTTCCACCAACGCACCCGACTCGGGCGCGAATACACCCTGGTCAACTAGCCAATGGCGGCTGCCGTACTAGAACAACGAAAGCGCGCTCCAAGCACGCTTGGGAGCGTGCGCTTTCGTATGGGAGGAACGGCTACGGGCGCTCGGCAACCCGCGCGACGAACGCGCGCCAGGCGTCGGGGCCGAAGGTCAGCACCGGACCACTCGGGTCCTTGGAATCACGCACGGCGACCACGCCGGGGAGGTTGTCGGCCACCTCCACACAGGCGCCGCCGCTGCCGTTGCTGCGGGTGCTCTTGCGCCACCGGGCGCCGCTCAGGTCCATGTCTCCGCCACTTCCGCTATCAGGTCGAGGGACTGCTGCTGCGATAGTGCCTCACCCCGGATCGACTCCCAAACCTCGACCATCTGCCGCATGTACTCGGCCCGGTCGATCACCTGCCCGTGGCGCTGCCCCTCCAGGTAGACGACGTCCTCCCCGGCGGGCGAGGTGGCGATCACGAAGGGGCCGTCGAGGCCAGGGTACGCACCCGCGGAGAGCGGCACGACCTGGATTCGGACCCGGGGCAGGGTCGAGCCGAGCTTCACCAGCTGCTGCAACTGCTCGCGCATCACCTCCGGCCCGCCGATCCGGCAGCGCAGCACGTACTCGTCGATGACGGCGGTGAGCAGCGGCGGCCGGTCGCGGGTGAGCACGGCTTGACGGTCGAGCCGCGCGGTCACCTGCTGCTCGATCTCGTCCACGCCGAACAGCCCGGCGCCGACCAGGATGGCCCGGGCATACCCCTCGGTCTGCAGCAGGCCCGGCACGTAGAGCGGTTCGAACCAGCGCAGCGCCGTCGCCTCCGCCTCGATCCCGGTCCAGTCGCGGACCCACGGCACCACGGTCTCCCGGCTGATCCGCCGCTGGATGCGCTCGAACCGCCCGTCCGTCCCGAGCACGGTGTCACACCGGCGCGCGAAGTCGAGGCTCGGGCGGCGCTCGCACGTCTCCACCTTGGCGACCAGGGCACCCGAATAGCTCAGCGCCTCGGCCAGTGCGGTCTGGGACATGCCGCTGACGGCCCGGGCAAGCCGCAACTCCTCGGCGAAGTGGTCCAGCATGGACGCGTTTTCCACGGGCAGCCTCCGTACATCTTCGTACCGCCTGGAAGGTGTCTCCATACGCGCTGGTCGTCGGCGCGCGGAATCTCCCACCGTAGTCGGGTCCTCACCAGACTGTCACGCAGCGGAACCGCTCACGGGATCGGACGGCGGGCGGAACCAGGCCGGAGGCGTCCTGCGACAACGAGGTCCGGGACGCCTCCTTCCCACCTTTACGGAGGCTCACCGCATGCGACTCAGGTTCTGGCGCTGCCGGCGCCCGACGCCACCCGCCACGCTCCCCCGGCGTACGCCCAACGAACGCCCGGCGTGGGCCACCGCGCCGACGGAGGTCTTCCCGACCGACGGCCCGGGACGCCCGGGGCGGCTGACCCGGGCGCAGGAATGGCGTGCGAACGGCGGCCACTGGCTGCCGTCGCCGCGCCGGGCCGGGGAGGGCACCCGCTGATGCCGCGCTACCGCCCGCACGTCGCGGCGCGCCCGTCGTGGCGCTGCCGGGTCTGCGGCGCCGCGTGGCCCTGCTCCCCGGCCCGGCTGGCGCTGCTCGGCGAGTACCGCGAGAACCGGACGGGCCTGTTGATCTACCTCGGCACGCTGATGCACGAAGCCATGACCGACCTCGCCGTGCTGAACGGGCAGGACGCGCCGGAGGTGCTGGCCGATCGCTTCCTGACCTGGGCAAGGACGCGTTGACCAGCACGGCCGACCGGTTCAGCTCGCGTGGCACCGCATGGCCGGACGCGGGCGGCTCAGCCGCGGACCGCCCGGACCAGCGACCGGAGCGCGTAGCCGAGCAGCAGCGGGCAAACGCCTCGTGGTCCCAGGCGGGCAGCTCCGCACCCGACTGGTTTGCTGTTGGCCGGCTGCTGCCGGTTGGCCCACGGTGTAGACCATTTCGAGGATCCCAGGCGTGTGAGAGGCATGACCAAGGAAGTTGCCGATCCGGCGTCGAGCAACGCCAGCTACGCGAGCTTCGTCGCCGAAGCATGGCCCCGTCACCTGCAGTTCGCCACGTTGCTCATCGGTGACCGGCAACGGGCTGAGGATCTGCTGCAGGAATGTCTGGTCAAGCTGTATGTCCGCTGGCGAAAGGTCGGCCACGGCGACCCGCACGCATACCTGCGCCGGATGCTGATCAACGGCAACGTCAGCTGGTGGCGGCGTTTCCGTCGAGAAACGCTGACGGCGGACCTGCCCGACCGGGTCGACCCGCACGCGGGGTTGGACGGGGCACGCCAGGACCTACGCGATGCCCTGATGACGCTGTCGCACCAACAGCGGGCGGTGATCGTGCTGCGGTACTACGTCGACCTGACCGAGCGGCAAGCGGCTACCGAGCTGGGTTGTTCGTTCAGCGCAGTCAAGACGCAGCACAGCCGCGCCATGGCGAAGTTGCGTGACCTCATCCCCCATCCCCGCGCGTCCACCTTGGAGGCAGTGCAGTGAACATCGACGAAAGGGACCTCTCCATGGCACTTCGAGATCTGGCCGACGCACAGCCGCCGAACGAAGCGCCGACCGCCGACCTGATCACCCGGGGCCGGCGGGCGCGACGGAGCCGGACGGTGGCTACCACCGGCGGTGCGCTCGCGCTCCTCGGCATCGTGGCCGTAGCCACCGTCGGCCTGGTCGGCCCGGGCGGCGATCCGGCCAGTACCTCTGCTCAGCCGGGCCCCGCCGCCGCCGCCGTAACCCCGGAACTTCGGCTGGTCGCGGCGGCACAGGCAACCGCAAAGAGCAGCTTCCGGTTCCGCGTCTCCACCAGCCGCAACTGGGTCGACGTCGGCAAGACGGGTTCCGCCAAGGAGTCCTTCGAAGGGGAGTTCGATCCGAACGGGCCCACCGGGCGGGTGACCAAAGAGTTCAAGGGGCGGATCCCGCCCAATGGGGAGGAGCGGATCGTTGACGGCGATCTCTACCGCCCGAAGGGCGGCAGGTGGCGAAACTACGGTAAGCCAGCCATCTTCCGCAGCCTCGACGACATCTACGTCCCCTTCGCCGACCCGGCCACCACGGTCAATCCGGCGTCCCAACTCGAGGCCCTGAGAAGCGTTGGCACGGTCACCGCGCTCGGCACGGCTGGTAGCGGTGAATCGGCCGTCGAACGCTACGCGTTCAGCTACGTCAGCACGCCCAGCGACCCCGACCGGCCGAAGAGAGTTCCCGGCAAGGGGATCATCGAGATCGGCGTGAAGTCGCAGAAGATCACCAAGATCTCCTTCAACACCACCATCGAATATCCGAACTATCACGGGGGTGACCAGCC
Organism: Micromonospora sp. NPDC047548; assembly: GCF_040642975.1. Lineage (NCBI taxonomy): Bacteria > Bacillati > Actinomycetota > Actinomycetes > Micromonosporales > Micromonosporaceae > Micromonospora > Micromonospora sp. NPDC047548. Next base: position 105,352 of record NZ_JBEYTI010000020.1, on the reverse strand, counting down.
GAGCTACCACGAGGAGATTGAGGTGACCTGGCTGTACTCGGACTACGGGCTCGACGTCGACGTCAAGGTCCCTCCCGTCGCCCGCTGACCGAGTTCGATAGGTCAAGTCAGGCCCGGGTGTCCGGCCAGCCCCCGCGGCAACCCCCGTCGGCAGGATGGGGGTTGCCGCGATCATCGCTTCGCGCGAGGAACCCGCTGATCAGTCGACCAGGGTGCGCCCGGTGAGGTGCAGGAAGACGTCCTCCAGGCTGCTGCGCCGGACCAGGACACTGGCCGGCGTCAACCCGCGCGCCTCCACCTGGCCGAGGGCGGCGTCCCCGTCGGTCACGTAGAGCAGGATCCGGTCGGGCAGCACCTCGACCCGCTCCCCCAGGCCGTCGAGCTTGCCGGCGAACGCCTCCTGTGACTCGGCGGCGAAGCGCAGCTCCACCACCTCCCGGGTGGAGTGTCGCTCGATCAGCGCCCGGGGCGAGCCCTCGGCGACGATCCGCCCGCCGTCCATCACCACCAGGCGGTCGCAGAGCTGCTCGGCCTCGTCCATGTAGTGGGTGGTCAGCACCAGGGTCACGCCCTGCTGCTTGAGCCGGAACAGCCGCTCCCAGACCAGGTGCCGGGCCTGCGGGTCGAGCCCGGTGGTCGGCTCGTCGAGCAGCACGATCTCCGGCTCGTTGACCAAGGCGCGGGCGATGGTCAGCCGGCGCTTCATGCCGCCGGAGAGCGGCTCGACCTTGCTGTCGGCTCGCTCGGTGAGCTGCACGAAGTCGAGCAGCTCGGCGGCGCGCGCCCGGGCCACCGCGCGGGGGACGCCGAAGTATCGGGCGTAGGTGGTGAGGTTTTCCCGGACGGTCAACTCGGGGTCGAGATTGTCCAGCTGGGGGCAGACGCCGAGCCGCGCGCGGATGGCGGGGCCGTCGCGCACCGGGTCCATGCCGAGGATGCGCAGCTCGCCCCCGCCCGGCGGGGAGATGCAGCCGATCATGCGCATGGTGGAGGACTTGCCGGCGCCGTTGGGCCCGAGGAAACCGAACGCCTCGCCGGGGCGCACCTCGACGTCGATGCCGTCGACCGCGGTGAAGTCGCCGAACCGCTTCACCAACCCCCGCGCCTGGATGAGTGGTTGAGCAGTGGTCACCGGCCGACCCTACCGGCGGCCTCCGACAGCCTCGACGGATTTCCATATCCGGCACAACGGGCGCGGATCACGCGACGCAGAGTAGTTGACACTACGGACAGTCATTGGTCGCCCCGGCTGGGCGGCCCTCCCTGTTGGAGCGGTCCGCGGGGCAGGCGGAGGGCGATGCCCATCATATTGGACAGATCGTTTTCGGACCGGACCCGATAGCCCATGATTGTCAACCGTTCCGCCCCATGTGGTTGTTTAATCCGTCCTTTATCCAGCTGTCTCTGCATAATTGGCAACCGGCCACCATTACCGACCGCAATCGTATTCGGCAATATTTCCATGGCGTACGTCATTCGCGTATCGTGCCCCCTCATGTCATCCGTACGCTCCTCCAACGGTCCCACCCCGCAGGCGCCGCACGACGGCTCCGCCGGGGCGGGAGCCGTCATGGAGGACGCCCTGGCCCAGGCCAACCCGGCCGCGAAGGGCATCAGCCTGGACAACGCCCGCAGGACCGACCCCGTACCGCTGCACCGCGGCGCGGCCAAGGCCCTGCAGGACCTCGGCGCGAGCTGACCCACGACGCCGGGTCCGGGCCACCGCCCGGGCCCGGCGTCCCCGACCACCCCGGGAGACCCCGTGCCGCTCCCCCGCCCCGCCCGCGTGCGCCGGCACAACCGGCCGACGGACCGTCCCGACCGGCTCTGGTCGGTCCGTACCCAACTGCTCGCGCCCATCCTGGTGGCCACCGTGGGCCTGGTGGTGCTGGGCGCCACCCAGACCAGCACCGCGCTGGACGCCTCCGCCGACGCCGACCGGGCCCGGGTCCTCGCCGGCACCGCCACCGCCACCGTGCGGCTGGTGCACGAGCTGGAGCGGGAGCTCGGCGAGACGGCCGCCCTGCGGCAGCGGGGCGGCTCGACGGGCCGGCCGCTGGTGGACGCCCAGCGGCGGCGGGTGGACACGGCCGTCGACCGGTACCGCACCGCCAGCCGGGAGGCCCACCGGGCCGCCCCGGACCTCGGGCGGGTGCTCGACACCGCCGACGAGCAGCTCCACCAGCTCGACCCGGCCCGCCGGTCGGCGCCCGAGTCGGAGCGAGCGGACCCCACCTACCTGGCGCTGGTCGAGTCGCTGCTCACCGTCGCCGACGCGCTGCCGGCGCAGCTGCGCGACGCCGAGCTGGCCAACGCGGCGCGGGAGGTGGCCACGGTCGCCAGCCAGGAACACCTGGCCTCGCTGGAACGCGACCTGCTCCGGGCGGTCTTCGTCCGGGGCACGCTGGCCCAGGGGGAACTGGTCCGGCTCGGCGAGCTCCGGGGCGCGCGGGAGCAGCGCCAGGCCGAGTTCTCCCGGATCGCCGACGGCGCGGCGCAAGCCGCGTACGCCCGGCTGGTCGCCGGCACGGACGTCGCGACCGCGCAGCGGATGCGGGACAGCGCGGTCAAGGGCGAGACTCTGCCCGCCGCGCTGAAGATCGACGGCGACGCCTGGTACGTGGCCCAGAGCGGGACGATCCGGCGGTACAACCTCCTCGGCCGGGAACTCTCCGAGAACCTGGACCAGCGGGCCACCAGCCTGGCCCGGGACGCCCGGCGGCGGGCCCTGGTCACCGGCGGGGCCACCACCGCCGTCGCGGCGTCCGCGCTGCTCGCCGCCGCGCTGCTCGCCGTACGCACCAGCCGCCGGCTGCGCCGGCTGCGGGTGGCGGCGCTCACCATGGCCAACTCGGAGCTGCCCGAGCGGATCACCGCGATCGCGGCCGGCGAGGGCGCGCCGGCCGAGGGCGCGGCCACCCGGCTCACCGCCCGTATCCGGCAGGGGCGTGACGAGGTCGCGCAGGTGGCGGAGGCGTTCGACACGGTCAACCGGGCGGCGCTGCGGCTCGCCGGCGAGCAGGCCGAGCTGCGGCTGGACGTGACCCGGATGGCCGAGGCGCTGGCCCGCCGAATCCGCACGCTGATCACCCGGCAGCTGCGGCTGCTCGACGAGTTCGAACAAGAGGAGACCGACCCGGACGCGCTGGAACGGCTCTTCGCGCTGGACCATCTCGCCGCCCGGATGCGCCGCAACGGGGAGAACCTGCTGGTCCTCGCCGGCGGCGAGCCCGGCCGGGCGTACGAGGGGGACCACCTGCTGGCCGACGTGGTCGGCGCGGCCTCCTCGGAGATCGAGGACTACGCCCGGGTGGAGATCGACGTACCGGCCGCCGCGGTGCGCGGCTCGGCGGTCGGCTACCTGGTCCACCTCCTCGCCGAGCTGCTGGAGAACGCCACCACCTACTCGCCGCCGCAGGCTGCCGTGCAGGTCGACGGCCGGCGTACCATCGACGGGCTCACGGTGCGCGTGCACGACCACGGCATCGGGATCAGCGAGGCCCGGCTCGCCGCGATCAACGAACGGCTCCTCGCCCCGGCGGTGCTCTCCAGCGCCGCGGCCGGCAGCATGGGCCTGCACGTGGTGGCCCACCTGGCCGCCCGGCACGGGATCCGGGTGCAGCTGCACAACACCGGCACCGGCACGGTCGCCCAGGTCGAGGTGCCCGAGGCGGCGCTCACCCGGGTCGAGGCGGTGTCCCGCCGTGCCGGTCCGACCCGCCAGTCCTCCCCTTCGGCGGCCTGGTTCCGGCCCCCGGGCGGCGCCTCGGCCCTGGCAACGGCCGTGCCGAACGGGATGGCCACGCCCCTGGTGGGGGCGGCGTACGCCGCCAGCCGGCCCCGGCCCGAGCCGGCCGACGTCCACCACGCGCCCACGGTGACGTTGCCGGTGATCAGCCCCGGCACGCGCGCCGGGGCCTCGGCCCGACCGCTGGTGGCCCAGGGCGCCGAGCCGCCCCTACCCGGTCCCGGCGGCCCGTCGTCGACCGGGCCGGCCGCGGCCACCGGCACCGGCCTGCCGCGCCGGACCCGGGGCGGCCAGCTCCCGGCCGGGCCGCCCCACACCCCGCCGGCCCGGCCGGCGGAGGACCTGCTCGAACCCGAGGTGGTGCGGGCCCGGCTGTCCGCGCTCGCCGAGGGGGTGGCCAGCGCGATGCGACGTAACCAGCAGACCAGACCAACCGGGAGACCCCAATGACCCCACCCGTGATCGCCGGCCTCGACTGGCTCCTGGCGAACTTCGCCGAGCAGGTGCCGGACGTGTCGCACGCCCTAGCCGTCTCCGAGGACGGGCTGCGGCTGGCCTCCTCGCCCCACCTCTCCCCCGACCAGGTGGACCAGCTCGCCGCCGTGATCAGCGGCCTGGCCAGCCTGACCGTCGGCGCCGCGCGACTGATGTCCGCCGGCCGCGTACGCCAGCAGATCGTCGACATGGACGGCGGGGTGATGCTGGTGATGGCGGTCGGCGAACGCGCGCTGCTCGGGGTGCTGGCGGCGCCGGGCTGCGACCTGGGTCAGATCGGCTTCGAGACCGCGACGCTGGTGCAACGGGTGGCGGAGGCGCTGGAACCGGCGGTCCGGGCGTGACCGGCCGGCCACCGCGGTGGCTGGTCGCCCTGCTGGTCCTGCTGCTCGTCGCCGGTTGCGGGCAGCCGGCGGCGGCGCCGCAGGCCTGGCACGGCGGGCGGATCTTCCTCGCCACCGGCAACACCACCGGCGTGTACTACCAGCTCGGCGGCGGCTACGCCGACGTGATCAGCCGCCACCTGCCCGGGTACGAGGCGCGGGCCGAGCCGACCGGCGCCTCGGTGGAGAACGTCACCCGGCTGGCCAGCGGCGACATGGAGGTCGCCTTCAGCCTCGCCGACACCGCGGCGGACGCGGTCGCCGGCCGGGGCGCCTTCACCGGCCAGCCCCAGCCGGTCCGGGCGCTGGCCCGCGTCTACAGCAACTACACCCACGTGATCGTGCGGGCCGACGCCAAGGTGACCGGTTTCGCCGGGCTGCGCGGCAAGCGGGTCTCCACCGGTTCACCGAGGTCCGGCACGGACATCATCGCCCGGCGGCTGCTGAACGCCGCGGGAATGGACCCGGACCGGGACGTCCGCCGGTTCACGCTGTCGCTGCCGGAGACGGTCAAGCGGATGCGGGCCGGCACGCTGGACGCGATGTTCTTCTCCGGCGGCCTGCCCACCCCGGGCATCGCCGACCTGCTCTCCAGCGCGCCGGGGAAGTTCCAGCTGCTGCCGATCGCCGACCTGATCGAGCCGCTCAACGCCGCATACGGCTCGGTCTACACCACGGCCGAGCTGCCGAAGGACGCCTACGGCACACCGTCGGGCACGCCGACCGTCACGGTGTCGAACATGATCCTGGTCAACGCCGACATGCCGGACGGGTTGGCGTACGACCTGACCCGGCTGCTCTTCGCATACCAGGGCGACCTGATCGGGGTGCACCCGGAGGCGGGCAACTTCACCCGGCACAGCGCGTCGGGCACCGACCCGATCCCGCTGCACCCCGGCGCGGCCCGGTTCTACCAGGGCCGGTGAGCCGGGCGTGGGTCAGACGTCCGCCGGGGCGGTCGCGGCGCGGGCCTCCGCGACCAGTCGGTCGGCCTCCGCCAGCACGGCGTCGTCGTCCGAGGGGGTGCCCGGGTCGAAGCGGACCGTCCAGCTCAGTCCGTCCACACCGGCCACCCGCCGGGCCGCGACCCGCCCGGCGCCGCCCGGCACCGGGTGGTGCGCGGTGAACGCCACCGAGCGGGTGACCCGGGCACGCACCTGGTGCGGCACGTCACCCGGGTCGACCAGCAGGTACGTCTCGGCCGGGCAGTCCGCCACCACCTGGTAGCCGTCCCGCTCGGTGACCCGCTCGGCCGGGGTGACGGTCAGCTCGCGACCGGACCACACGGCCTTGAGGAGTTCGTGCCAGCCCAGCCGGTGCCCCCGGCCGGGCAGCCAGAGCCCGAGGTTGCTGGCCACCACCACGCCGTCGCCCTCGCCGTTGCCGGCGACGGCCCAGGCGAGCACCCGTTCGTCGTCGGCGAGCGGGGGCCGGGCGGCGGGCGGCAGCTTCGGCTTGCGGCTGAACAGTCCCATCACAGTCCTCCCGCGGCCTGCTCGCGCAGCGCCCGCGCATGCTGCTCCAGCGAGAGCAGTTCCCCGAAGAGGGCGAAGTACTCGTCCTTGTTGTTCACCGGGTTGACCCGCTGGATCCTGGACTTGAGGTCCCGGATCCGGGCGGTGACCGAGCCCCACTGCAACCGGGCGATGGTGATCGAGACGTACCGCGGGTCGGGCTCCCCGTCGATGCGCAACGGCTCCACGGCCAGTTGACCGACGAGCGCCCGGGCGACGAGGTCCTCGCAGGCGTCGCGGACCGACTCGATCCAGACCGCGCCGCCGGCGGCGGCCGCGGCCCCGCCCGCCGCGGCGATCGCCGCGCGTACCGCCCCGTGCACCGGATGGCGGTATTCCGGGGCCTCGACCGCGTCGAACATCGGCCCGGCGAGCACCGGCTCCTGGAGGGCCAGCTTCAACGCCTCGCGCTCCACCATCGACTGCGGGCTGTCCACCGTCGGCTCGGGCGCGGCCGTCGACCGGGCCGGCGCGGGCGCCCGCCGCTCGGCGGTCGGGGCCGCGTCGGCGGCGAGCACCGCGCGCTGCACCGGCTCGATCTCCAGGCCGAGGTCGCCGGCGAGCTTGCGGACGTACTCCGGTCGCTTCTCCCGGTCCTTGATCTTGGCGACCAGCGGCGCGGCCCGGCGCATCGCCTCCACCCGGCCGTCGACGGTGTCCAGGTCGTACCGGTTGATCACGTGGCGCAGCGCGAAGTCGACCAGCGGCTCGCGGCGGGCGACCAGGTCGCGCACGGCCAGGTCGCCCTTGGCCAGGCGCAGCTCGCACGGGTCCATGTTGTCGGGGCTGACCGCGATGAAGGTACGCCCGACGAAGCGCTGGTCGTCCTCGAAGGCGCGCAGCGCGGCCTTCTGCCCGGCGGCGTCCCCGTCGAAGGTGAAGATGATCTCGCCGGCCACCGCGTCGGTGTCCAGCAGGAGCCGGCGCAGCACCCCGATGTGGTCGGCACCGAAGGCGGTGCCGCAGGTCGCCACGGCCGTCGGCACGCCGGCGAGGTGGCAGGCCATCACGTCGGTGTAGCCCTCGACGACGACCACCTTGCCCTGCTTGGCGATCTCCCGCTTGGCCTGGTCGATGCCGTAGAGGACGTGCGATTTCTTGTAGATCGGCGTCTCGGGGGTGTTGAGGTACTTCGGGCCGTCGTCGTCGTCGAAGAGCTTGCGGGCGCCGAAGCCGATCACGTCGCCGGCCAGGTCGCGGATCGGCCAGAGCAGCCGGCGGCGGAACCGGTCGATCAGCGAGCCAGAGCGGGCCGGCCGGGACAGCCCGGCGGTGACCAGCTCGTCGTGGCTGAAGCCCTGCTGGCGCAGGTGCTTGGTGAGCAGGTCCCACGCGTCCGGGGCGAAGCCGCAGCCGTACCGCTCGGCGGCGGCCCGGTCGAAGCCCCGCTGCGCCAGGAACTCCCGGGCCGGCCGGGCGGCGGCCGTGGTGAGCTGGGCCCGGTAGAACTCGACGGCGGCGGCGTGCGCGGCCACGAGCCGCTGCTTCTGCCCCTGCTGGGGGCGGCTGCGCGGGGCAGCCTGGTCGTTCTCGACGTAGCGCAGCTGGATGCCGGCGCGGGCGGCGAGCCGCTCGACGGACTCGACGAAGCTGAGGTGCTCGGCGTCCATCAGGAACTTGATCGCGTCCCCGCCGGCCCCGCAGCCGAAGCAGTACCAGACGTTGCGGGCGGGCGAGACGTTGAACGACGGGCTCTTCTCGTCGTGGAACGGGCAGAGGCCCTTGAGGTTGCCGCCGCCGGCGGACCTGAGGGTCACCGTGTCGGAGATGACCTCGGCGATCGAGGTGCGTTCCCGGACCAGCGCGATGTCCTCGTCCCGGATCCGCCCAGCCATCTGTGCCACCCCCCTCGGCGTACATCCTGCCCTGCCGGACCGACGATCCGCCGCCGGGGGGACGGGCGTGTGGCGAACGCCGCCGGCCGGGCGGTGTCAGCGCGGGCGGCGGCGGAACCACTCGGTCACCGGCGGGCGGTTTGACCGCCGCTCGGGCGTGTCGCGCCGAGGACGGGGACATGACCGTGCCCACCGCCACCGCGGTCGCGCTGTCCAGGCCGCCACCATGCCGTGCTGAAGCGCCGAGTGGAAGATCGGCGGGGTCAGGCGACGGGGGTGGCCTCCTCCGCCTCGACCTGGCGGTTCCAGTCCGCCTTGGCGGAGCGCCAGCCCTCGTCGTCCATGCCGCGACGCCAGTAGCCGGAGATGGACAGGGCTTCGCGGGGCACCCCGCGCTCGACGCGCAGCAGGCGGCGCAACTCCTTGACGAAGGTGGCCTCGCCGTGGACGAACGCGTGCACCGCGCCGGGCGGGAACTCCAGCGCCCGGACCGCCTCGACCAGCGCCTCGCCGACCGGCCGGTCGCCCCGGTGCAGCCAGGTCAGTGCCACCGCGCCGGGACTGGGCAGCGGCTGCTCGTCCGCTGGCCCGTCGACCTCGACGAACACGACGGCCGGGGCGTCCAGCGGTAGCCGCTCCAGGGCCGCGCCGATCGCCGGCAGGGCGCTCTCGTCGCCCACCAGCAGGTGCCAGTCCGCCGTCGGGTCCGGCGCGTACGCCCCGCCCGGGCCGGTGAAGAGCACCTCGTCGCCGGGGCGCAGCCGGGCCGCCCAGGGCCCGGCCAGCCCCTCGTCGCCGTGGTGCACCACGTCCACGGTCAGCTCGCCGGCCCGCGGATCCCAGGCGCGCACGGTGTACGCCCGCAGTCGGGGCCACTGCTCGCGGGGCAGGTCACGACGGATCGCGGCCAGGTCCAGCGGCCTCGGGTGCTCGACCCCGGACGCCGGGAAGACGATCTTGATGTAGTGGTCGGTGTACTCCCCGACCGGCAGCCCGGCCAGTTCCTCCCCGCCGAGGACCAGGCGGATCAGGTGCGGGGTGGGCCGCTCGGTCCGCAGGACCCGGGCGGACGTGACCTTCTTGGGGCGCTCCGTCATGCACTTAGGCTAGCCTAAGTCGCCGCGGGTCCCCCACACCGGTCGGGCGGCCCTCAGGACTGGACGAGCCGGCCGTGCCAGGCCACCGCCGCCGGGTCGGTGAGCGACGCCACCTGGTCGACCATCACCCGCAGCCGGGCGACGTCGTCCGGGGCGGCCCGCCACAGCGGCGCGAAGACCGGGTCGAGCACATCCGGCGCCCGGTCGCCCAGCGCGGCGACCAGCTCGGTCAGGATCTCCCGCTGCCGGTCGTACCGGGCGCGGACGCCCGGCCGGTTCATCACGTAGCGCCAGGCGATGCCCTTCAGCAACGCGCACTGCGCCCGGATCCGCCGCGGCACCACCAGGTCGGCGGCGTACCGGCGGTGCGGGCCGGGGCCGAAGCGCTCTCGGGTGGCGGTCACCACGGCGGAGACGAACCGACCGGTCAGCACACTCGTGGTGGCCTTCAGCGCGACCTGCGCCCGGTGGCTGCCGTCGTACCCGGCCAGCGGGGCGAGCACCGGCTCGTCGAGCAGGTCCACCAGCACCTCGCCGAGGTCGGCCGGGGACTCGCCGGAGTAGACGTCGGCCACGTCGACGCAGAGCCCGGCTCGCTCGTCCGGGTCGTCGAGCAGGGGGCGCAGCGAGACGTACCCGCCGTGGATGCCGTCCTCCACGTCGTGCACCGAGTACGCGACGTCGTCGGCCCAGTCCATCACCTGGGCCTCCAGGCAGCGGCGCGCGCCGCCGGGCAGGCCGGCGTCGTCGACGGCGGCGTCCCCCGGCGGTACGCCCTCGCGCAGCCAGTCGAAGACCGGCCGATCGTCGGTGTACACCCCGAACTTGCGCAGTCCCGGCTGCCGGGGCCACGGGTACTTGCCGACCGCGTCGAGCGAGGCCCGGGTGAGGTTGAGCCCGGCCGGTGCGCCGTCCGGGCCGATCACCTTGGCCTCCAGCCGGGTCAGCACGCGCAGCGTCTGGGCGTTGCCCTCGAACCCGCCGCAGGGCGCGGCGAGCCGGTCGAGGGCTTCCTCGCCGTTGTGCCCGAAGGGCGGGTGCCCGAGGTCGTGGGCGAGGCCGGCGGTGTCCACCACGTCCGGGTCGCAGCCCAGCCGGGCACCCATCTCCCGGGCGATCTGGGCCACCTCCAGCGAGTGGGTCAGCCGGGTACGCAGGAAGTCGTCGGTGCCGGCGACGTGCACCTGGGTCTTGGCGGCGAGCCGCCGGAACGCCGCCGAGTGCAGCACCCGGGCCCGGTCCCGCTCGTACGGGGACCGGCCGTAGCCGGTGTCCTTGGGCGCCTCGTCGACCCGACGCCGCGCGTCGGCCGCGTCCCACGGCCCGGCCGGTTCGGCGTCGCGCACCCGTCAGCCCTGCTGCCGCAGCACGCAGAACTCGTTGCCCTCCGGGTCGGCGAGCACCGTCCAGGAGGCGTCGCCCTGGCCGACGTCGACGTGCCGGGCCCCCATGTCGACCAGCCGCTCGACCTCGGCCTCCTGGTCCGCCGGGCGCAGGTCGAGGTGGAGCCGGTTCTTGGTCTCCTTGCCGGCGGCGACCGGGACGAAGACGATGCCGGGCAGCCGGTCGGCCGACTGGCGGATCTCCACCTCGTCCGACTTCTCCGCGACCACCTGGTAGCCCAGCGCCTCGGCCCACCAGTGGGCCAGCCGGGACGGGTCCCGGGCGTCGACGGTCAAGCTCTCCCAGACGCTGGTCATGCGGTCACCCTTCGCCGGTCGTACGCAACTCCTCGGGGAGCCCAGGTTACGCCGGGGCGTGCCGGAGGGCGCGGCGGCGAACGGGGCGCGGCGGGTCCACAACCGCCGATCAGACGACAGTTGTCGACCGATCGCCGACGGTCACGGGATCGCGGGCGCGGCGTGGCCTTCGGTAACGTGCCGGGAGCGGTAGGTGACGCCGACGACCGGAACGCGACGAACGGGGGACGCTCGTGCACGTTGACACGGTGCTGGACACGGAGCTGCGGGGGCTGCGCCGACGCCGCCCGGAGGTGGCCGGCACGGTGCTGGCCGGGCGGGACGGGATGCTCATCTCCAGCGACCTGCCGGCGACGGACGCCACCCACCTGGCCGCCCTCGCCGCGGTGAGTTTCGGGGTGGGCCACCAGGTCGCCCACACCGTGCGCGGCGGCAGCTTCCGGGAGTCGGTGGTGCACACGGCCACCGGCTGCGTGGTCACCTACCCGGCCGGGCGGCACGCGCTGCTCACCCTGGTCACCGGCGCGGGCGCCGACCTGGAGGCACTGCACGAGGAGGCGCGTGCGGTGGCCGAGCGGGCCGGCTCGGCGGTCGACTCGCAGCGGGTCATGGTGGGCGCGACGCCGGTGCCGCAGGTGCACGCCCCGCTCGCGGTGCATACCCCGCTGCCGGCGCTGGCCCGGCGGCGGCCGGGGTCGGCCTGGCAGCGCCCGCCGCTCTGAGCCGGACGCGGGACGGCCGACGATCGCCGGCCCGGCGCGCCCACGGACGACGACGGCGGCTCCGGAGCACCCGGAGCCGCCGTCGGTGCTGCGGTCAGCGGCTGTCGGAGCCGTCGGTCTCGACGGCCGCCCGGCCGGCCTCCAGCCGGGCCACCGGCACCCGGAACGGCGAACAGGAGACGTAGTCCAGGCCCACCTCGTGGAAGAAGTGCACCGAGTCCGGGTCGCCGCCGTGCTCGCCGCAGACGCCCAGCTTCAGCTCGGGCCGGGCCGCCCGGCCCTCCTCCGCCGCGATCCGGACCAGCCGGCCGACGCCGTCGCGGTCGATGGACTCGAACGGCGAGATGCCGAAGATGCCCAGCTCCAGGTAGCGCCAGAAGAACGCGCCCTCGACGTCGTCGCGGGAGAAGCCCCAGCCCATCTGGGTCAGGTCGTTGGTGCCGAAGGAGAAGAACTGCGCCGCCTCAGCGATCTGCCCGGCGGTCAGCGCCGCCCGGGGCACCTCGATCATGGTGCCGATCAGCACCTCGACACCGCTGTCCCCGACCACCTCGGCGATGATCTTCTCGGCCTCGGCGCGTACCGTCTCCAGCTCCTGCACCGCGCCGACCAGCGGGACCATGATCTCCGGCTTGGCCACCGCGCCGTCGCGGGTGACGGCGACGGCCGCCTCCGTGATGGCCCGGACCTGCATGGCGAAGAGGCCGGGGATGACCAGGCCGAGGCGCACGCCGCGCAGGCCCAGCATCGGGTTCTCCTCGTGCATCCGCCGGACGGCGGCGAGCAGCGCCTCCTCCTTGGCGACGTCCTCGCCGCGCTCCTGGGCGACGGCGACGTTGACCGCGAGCTGCTCCAGCGGGGGCAGGAACTCGTGCAGCGGCGGGTCGATCAGCCGCACGGTGACCGGCAGGCCGTCCATCTCGCGGAAGATCTCGATGAAGTCGGCCCGTTGCAACGGCAGCAGCGCGGCCAGCGCGTCCGCCCGCTCGCCGTCGGTGCGGGCCAGGATCAGCCGCTCGACCAGCTCCCGCCGATCGCCGAGGAACATGTGCTCGGTGCGGCACAGGCCGATGCCCTCGGCGCCGAACCGCCGCGCCCGGGCCGCGTCCGCCCCGGTGTCGGCGTTCGTCCGGACCGCCAGCCGCCGCGTGGCGTCGGCGTGCGTCATGATCCGGTGTACGGCCCGGACCAGCGCGTTGTCGATGTGCTCCGGGTCGACGCTGCCCTCGAAGTACTGCACCACCTCCGACGGCATGACCGGCACCTCGCCGAGGTAGACCTTGCCGGTGGTGCCGTCGATCGAGACGATGTCGCCCTCGGTGACGACGTGCTCGCCCACGGCGAACTTCTTCGCCGGGATGTTGACGTCCAGCTCGTCGGCGCCGGAGACGCAGGTCTTGCCCATGCCCCGGGCCACCACGGCGGCGTGGCTGGTCTTGCCGCCGCGCGAGGTGAGGATGCCCTTGGCGGCGATCATGCCGTTCAGGTCGTCGGGGTTGGTCTCCCGGCGGACCAGGATCACCGCCGTCCCCTCGGCGGCCAGTTCGACCGCCCGGGCGGAGGTGAAGACCACCTTGCCGGAGGCGGCCCCCGGGGACGCCCCGATGCCCTTGGCCACCGGCTGGAACTCGTGGTCGAGCTGGAAGCGCGGGAACATCAGCTGGGCGAGCTGCGCGCCGTTGACCCGGTGCAGCGCCTCGTCGAGGTCGATCAGGCCCTCGTCGACGAGCTGCCCGGCGATGACGAACGCGGCGGCGGCGGTGCGCTTGCCGACCCGGGTCTGCAACATCCAGAGCTTGCCGCGCTCGATGGTGAACTCGATGTCGCAGAGGTCCTTGTAGTGCCCCTCCAGTCGGGCCATGAAGTCGAGCAGTTGCTCGTAGGACTTCTTGTCGAGCCGCTCCAGTTCCTGCAACGGCACGGTGTTGCGGATGCCGGCGACGACGTCCTCGCCCTGGGCGTTGGCCAGGTAGTCGCCGTAGATGCCCTGCGCGCCGCTGCCCGGGTCACGGGTGAAGGCGACACCGGTGCCGGAGTCGGGGCCGAGGTTGCCGAAGACCATGGAGACCACGTTGACCGCGGTGCCGAGGTCGGCCGGGATGCGCTCCTGGCGGCGGTAGAGCACGGCCCGCTCGGCGTTCCACGACTCGAAGACCGCGCGGATGGCCAGGTCGAGCTGCTCGCGCGGTTCCTGCGGGAACTCCCGGCCGGTGTGCGTGAGGAAGATCTTCTTGTACGCGTCGACCAGCCCGCGCAGGTCGTCGGCGTCGAGGTCGAGGTCGTTGGTGGTGCCCTTGGCGCGTTTGGCCTCGTCGAGCGCGTGCTCGAACTGCTCGCCCGGCACCTCGCAGACGGTCTTGCCGAACATCTGGATCAACCGGCGGTACGAGTCCCAGGCGAACCGGTCGTTGCCGCCGGCCTGGGCGGAGAGCCCGACGACGCTGCGGTCGTTGAGGCCGACGTTGAGGACGGTCTCCATCATGCCGGGCATGGAGAACTTGGCGCCGGAGCGTACGGAGACCAGCAGCGGGTCCGCCGGGTCGCCGAGCCGGCGGCCCATCTCCCGTTCCAGGTCCGCCAGGTGGGCGGCGATCTGGTCGGCCAGCCCGGCTGGCTCCTCCCCGGTGGCGAGATACGCCTTGCATGCCTCGGTGGTGATGGTGAAGCCGGGCGGCACCGGCAGCCCGAGATTGGTCATCTCGGCGAGGTTGGCCCCCTTGCCGCCGAGCAGGTCCTTGAGGTCCTTGTTGCCCTCGGCGAAGTCGTAGACGTACTTGTGATCCACCGTCTCTTGCGCTGCCACCAGAGCCTCCCACGCGCGCCGGAATTGACACTTAACGAAGGTTCAGTTGCCTCATACCCCGGGGCGGACCACCGGTAATCCCGGTGTCGACACCGATCGGTGGGCGAAGGTTAAGCGAACATCGGATGGCCTGGGACCGTTCGGTGACAATAGGCACAGCTATCGCGACTATCCGCGTTCGTGGTGGTTTCTGGGAACGCTTCCATGCGCACGATCACGCAAGTCCGGGTCTCCTCGTACTCTTGACGACACTGGTTCTGCTGAACCTGACTTTTGCCATATCCGCCGCGAATACACCCCGGAGCCGCCGCCGTGCCGCCCACCCCCTCCATCAGCCCGGAGACCGGCTCGACCAGCGCCGCGACCGGCCGGGAACCGGTCGGCCAGGTCGACCTGCCCACTTACCGGCCGGCCTCCACCGAGCTGGCCCGGGCCGCCGCGCGGGCCGCCGGAGAGCTGCTCGCACCGCCCGCACCGGCCCGACTGACCGACGTGGTGCCGGCCCCGGAGCAGGCCTGGCCGGACCCGGCGGCCGACTTCACCCTTCCCGCCGACGCGGCCGTGCGGATTCACCCGGACCCGGACGCCCGGGACGTGGCCGAACAGCTCGCCGAGCTGCTGCGACCGGCCACCGGGTACCCGCTGCCGGTGGTGGTCGAGGCCACCGCCACCGACGGCCCGCTGGTGCTCACGCTGGCCGCCGCGGTGCCGCCCCCCGGCGTACCGCGGCCCCGGACCGCCGCCGACGACGCGGTGGGCGCGGCTGCCCCGGGCGGCGCCGGCCAGGACGCCGGTGTCGTGGCCACCGTGGGCGGTGCCGGCCCGGTCGACGCGACGCCAGACGCGGTCCGTGCCGTGGCCGCGCCGGGCGGCGCGACGCCGGACGCGGTGGACGCCGGTGCGCTCGGGGGCGAGGGCTACCGCCTGGACGTCACCCCCACCGAGGTACGGATCACCGCCGGCACCGCCACCGGGCTTCACCACGGGGTGCAGACGCTGCGGCAACTCCTGCCGGCGGCGATCGAGAGCCCGTCCCCGGTCGCCGCGCCCTGGGTGGTGCCCGGCGGCATGATCGTCGACGGGCCCCGCTTCCCGTACCGGGGCGCGATGCTCGACGTCTCCCGGCACTTCTTCGGCGTGGCCGACGTGCTGCGGGTGATCGACCACCTGGCCCGGTACAAGCTCAACCACCTGCACCTGCACCTCACCGACGACCAGGGCTGGCGGATCGCCGTCAACTCCTGGCCGGCGCTGGCCACCGTCGGTGGGGCCACCGAGGTGGGCGGCGGTCCGGGCGGTTTCTACACCGGCGCGGACTACCGGCGGATCGTCCGGCACGCGGCCCGCCGGCACATCACCGTCGTCCCCGAGGTCGACCTGCCCGGCCACACCAACGCCGCACTGACCGCGTACCCGGAGCTGGCGCCGGACCGGATCGCGCCGCCGCCGTACACCGGCACCGAGGTCGGGTTCAGCTACGTCGACCCGGCCAGCGAGCGGACGTACGACTTCGTCGCCGACGTGCTCGGCGAGGTGGCCGCCCTCACCCCCGGCCCGTGGCTGCACATCGGCGGCGACGAGGCGTTCAAGGTGAAGGGGGAGGCGTACACCGGCTTCGTGGAGCGGGCGCAGCGGATCGTCGCCGGCACCGGCAAGACGGTCATCGGGTGGCACCAGATCGCCCCGGCCGGGCACGCCGAGGGACGGGTGCTGCAGTGGTGGGGCACCAACGGCGACGACCCGGTGGTCGCCGAGGCGGTACGCCGGGGCGCCCGGCTGATTCTCTCCCCCGCCAACCACGCCTACCTGGACATGAAGTACGCCCCGGACACGCCGATCGGGCACGACTGGGCCGGCCTGATCGACGTGCGGCGCGCGTACGAGTGGGACCCGGGCGCGCACGTGGCCGGCGTACCGGCCGACGCGTTGCTCGGCGTCGAGGCGCCGCTCTGGACCGAGTCGGTGACCACGGTGGCCGAGATCGAGTTCATGCTCTTCCCCCGGCTGCCCGCCATCGCCGAGCTGGGTTGGTCGCCCCGGGCAAGGCACGACTGGGCCGGCTTCCGCGAGCGCCTCGCCGGCCACGCCCCGCGCTGGACCACCGCCGGCATCGCCTTCCACCGCGCCCCGGAGATCCCCTGGCCGGCCGACCGGGACGAGGCTGCCACCCCGACCACCCTGACCCCGAACACCCCACCCACCCCGACCACCACCTCGACACCCGCCAGCTGACCCGACGACGAGGGGGATCCGGACGCCGCCCAGCGAGAGGGTCTCCCGGAACGTGGTCGCCCCCGCCGTCAGCGGGGCCGTTTCGCCGGCCAGCGCAACGCGAACCCGGCGATACGCCCCACGCTCTGCCCGCCGCGCACGGAGCGGCACCATCCGGACCTCGAAAGAGGCCGCCGTCCCCGCGCCCGCTCACCCCCTCCTGCCGCAGATCTTGGACAGTTTCCGTTCCCCTCGAACCGAAACTGTCCAAGATCTCCGCGCCAACAGCGTGCGCGGCGGGTTTGCGTCTGGAGACGGGCGCGTCGCGGGTGTGAACTTCTTGATCAACCCGGCGGCCGGGGCTGGGGCGGGTGTCCGCGCCAGGGGTCAGGTGGGCGGACTGGGTCGAGGTCCGACAAGCCGCCACGGGTGGGGCGGCGTGGACGCCGTGGGCCGCGAGAGCGGGTGTCGACCCGGGCCGTCGGTTCGCGAGCCGGGTGTCCGGTTCGGGATGGCTGGTTGCCGCTTTGATGTCCGGTCTGAGCCGCGGAATCCCGTGGCCGGGGCCACCCCGGCGGTGGAATGGCCGATGGGCCAGGGTCGTTGTACCTGGCATACCCACGGGGAACCCTGCCCCGAGGGTGGCCCGAAGCCAGCGCCCGCGGAATGCATGGCAGGCCGGGGCGGTTACATCCCCCGGACACCCGAGCAGGTCCCCCGGGCACCCGGGCAACCCCCGGAAGATCCGCGGAATGCGGAGCCCACCGGGTTGGTTACACCCCCCGGACACCCGAGCAGAGCCACCCCCGGCCGCCGGGCAGATCCCCTTCCTGACTTTCCCTTTCGCGCACACCGTCACCCCCGACGGGCCGTCGCGCACCCCCGAACAGAGAGGCACACATCATGCGTACCGATCTGATCCGCAAGACCACCCTCACCGCCGCCGGCCTCGCCTTCACCGCAGGCGCCATCGCCGGCCCCATGACCGCCGCCCACGCCGCCCCCGCCGAGAAGCCCTCGACCTCGATGACGCAGGCCGACCGCAAGCCCGACAACGAGCGTGAACTGAAGGTCAACTACGAGGCCCAGCCGAACTTCTACTACTGCGGCCCCGCCGCCGCCCGCAACGCCCTCAGCGTCCAGGGCAAGGCCATCAGCGTCGACGCCATGGCCAAGGAAATGGGCACCACCGAGAACGGCACCAACAGCATCAACGACATCACCCCGGTCCTGAACAAGGAAACCGGTAAGAACGACGCCTACCGCTCGGTGGAGATCCGCGACAACAAGGCCGACGACACCCAGACCGACACCCTGCGCGCCGACATCGTCCGCACCGTCGACGACGGCCGCGCCGTGGTCGCCAACATCGCCGGCACCACCGCCGACACCGACGGCAACACCCACGCCTTCGAGGGCGGCCACTACATCAGCGTCGTGGGCTACCGCGACGGCGGCAAGACCGTCACCATCGCCGACTCGGCCAACCCGAACATGGCCTCCTACCGCATCAGCGTCGACAACCTCGCCGACTGGATCGCCACCCGCGGCTACTCCGCCTCCTGATCCGGCGAAAGCAACCAACGACAAGGGCCGGCCCCACCAGGGGCCGGCCCTTTCGCCGTCTTCAGGATCAGCCGCCGGAGTCGTCCAGCTCAGCGCCCTCGGGCACGGTGTCGTCGTCCCGGCTGGCCAGCCAGCCGTCGGGCAGGTACACCTTGCCCGGGGAGTTGGTGCGACCCCGGGGCTGGCCGAGGGTGGCCACCGGGAACGGCTCGGTCGGGTCCAGCTTGCCGAGCAGGTCGTCGAGCTGCGCCAGGCTCTCGATCATCGCCAGGTCGCGGCGCAGCTCGCTGCCGACGGGAAAGCCCTTGAGGTACCAGGCGACGTGCTTGCGGAAGTCGGTGCAGCCGTCCCGCTCGCCCCGGGCCGGGGTGCGCGAGCCGGCGGTGAACTGGTCGACCAGCAACTCGGCGTGACGGCGCATGGTCTGCGCGACCTCGCCGAGGGTGGGCAGCCGCCGCTCGGGGCGGCCGTCGAAGGCGGCCTCCAGGTCGGCGAAGAGCCACGGCCGGCCCAGGCAGCCCCGGCCGATCACCACCCCGTCCACGCCGGTGTGCGCCACCATCCGCAGCGCGTCGTCGGCCTCCCAGATGTCGCCGTTGCCGAGCACCGGCACGTCGAGTGCCTGCTTCAAGGTGGCGATCGCGTCCCAGTCGGCGGTGCCCGAGTAGCGCTGCGCGGCCGTCCGCCCGTGCAGGGCGACCGCCGCCACCCCGGCGTCCTGCGCGGCCAGCCCCGCCTCCACGTACGTCAGGTGGTCGTCGTCGATGCCCTTGCGCATCTTCACGGTGACCGGCACTCCGGCCGGTGCGGCGGCGTCCACCGCGGCCTTCACCAGGCGGGCGAAGAGCCGCCGCCGCCACGGCAGCGCCGAGCCGCCGCCCTTGCGGGTGACCTTCGGGACCGGGCAGCCGAAGTTGAGGTCGATGTGGTCGGCGAGGTCCTTCTCGACCACGATCCGCACGGCCGCGGCGGTGATCTCCGGGTCGGTGCCGTAGAGCTGGAGGCTGCGCGGCCGCTCGTCGGCGCCGAAGGCGATCATGCGCAGCGTCTTCGGGTTCCGCTCGACCAGCGCGACGGTGGTGATCATCTCGCAGACGTAGATGCCGCCGCCCTGCTCCCGGCAGAGCTGCCGGAAGCCGACATTGGTGATGCCGGCCATCGGGGCGAGCACCACCGGCGGCCACACCTGGTGCCGCCCGAGGGTGAGCGGGCGGAGCGCGACGGGGGGAACAGGACTGGTCACGTACCCAAGAATTCCATGCCCACCGGGGTGGCCCGGGGCCCGGTGGCCGGTCGCCGCCGCGATGGTGAGCGAACTCGCACCGCGACGGCGACCGGCGTAACGGGTCAGTACGTGCCGGGGCTGGACAGGATCAGGCCCGAGACGTCCACGATCACCGACGTCGCGCTGCTGACGTGGATGGCGAACGCGAGCTGGTTGCCGTTGTAGGCCCCCAGCTGCACCTCGACGAGGTTGGAAAGGATCTGGTTCGGCCCCCACCAGTTCAGCGACGAGGTCTGCGGCTTGGCGATCGAGGAGCTGAACGCGGTCAGCACCCCGGCGGAGACCGTGTTGGCCACCGTGATGTTGACGTACGCCGCGGTGGCCCGCTCCGCCAGCGCCGGCTTCACGTTCTTGACGGTCAGGTGGATGATCTTGCCGGCGTTCAGTTTGCCCGAGGTCACCACGGTGGTGGAGCTGACCACGTGCGCGGTGTAGCTGGAGACCGACCGGGTGTCCAGGATCCGCTGCGGCGGGACGGCCATCGTCCGGTTCGCCCACCGCGAGGTGTTGACGTACGCCCGGATGCCGCCCTTGCCGCCGATCACCAGCTCACCGGAGGGGGTGACCGCGAGCGAGCCGGTCGTCAGCTCCTGCGGGATGTCCTTCGACGGGGTGGGGGTCAGCACCAGCGGGGGGCGGGTGCTCGGGGCGTCGACCTTCAGCGTCGGGGCCAACGCGGAACCGCCGCGCAGCACGGTCTCGGTGCCGCCCGCGTCGTTGATGGCCCCGATGAGCACCGGCTGCCCCGGGTCGGCGCTGGCCGGGGTGGCGACGACCGCCGCCGCGCCGACGCCGGCGCCCGCGGCGACACCGGCCTTGATGATCCGGCGACGGGTGGGCGACGACGTCTCGTCGGTGGTCACGTTGCTGGTCTCCTCGGTCTCACGCACGGGGCTGCACCTCCCGGTCACCGCGCTCGGCGTTGGCCTTGATCACGTCGGCGCGTACGCCGCTGGTGCCCGAGTCGGCGGTCAGGCGCTTCGGGTTGTTGATGACGGCGGACTCCGGGTGGAACACCAGCAGGCCGGTCACGTCGAGGATGATCGCGCTGGCGCTCTTCTGCACCCAGATGGCCACGGTGTCCGGGTAGTAGGCACCGTTGGCGGTCGACCAGGCGCGCGTCTGCGTGATCACGCCGTTGGACAGCAGCTGGCCGGCGCCCCACCAGTTGATGGTGGACGCGGCCGGGGCAGCGCCCCGCCCGTAGACGGTGGCGAAGCCGCCCTTCTCGGTCTTGGCCACGGTCACGTTGCCGATCATGCCGTCGCCGTACTCGACGATGCCGTCGAGGTGGACCAGCAGCCAGGCGCCCGCGACCGCGCGGCCCTGCGAGTCGATCTGCCCGGCGCCCTCCAGCAGCCGGGCCCGGCCGGCGGCGGTCCGGGTGTCGAGCACCCGGGTGGGCGGGATCGGCACCAGCATGGTGGCGTTCGCCGTGGTGAACGTCTCGTAGCGCCGGACGACGCCGCCCGCGTCGGTGCCGGAGGCGCCGAGACCGAGGGTGGTCGACTCCAGCGAGCCGGGCAGCACCGGCAGCTTCGACTCCGAGCGCTTGAGCAGCAGCGCGGGGCCGTTGTCGTTCTGCACGACGAGGGTGGCCGCGCCGTTGCCGGCGCGGCTGGTCACCGTGGTCTTGCCACCGCTGTTGAGCGCGCCCAGCACGACCGGGTCGCCGGGGGCGGCGCTGGCCGGGGCGGCGTTCGCGGCGGTGACGGCGGTGGCGGCGACCGCCGCGCCGCCGGTGACGGCGGCCCGCCGCAGCAGGGTACGCCGCGAGGCGGAACGGTCGGGTTCGGACGAAGTCATCTCATTCCCCCGTTGGATGGGTTGACGGTCTGCGATGGGCGGCTGTCGAGGTGGGCCGGGATTGGCCGGGCCACCTACGCCCCACCGCCCAGCAGGACCTGGCTCGGGTGGCCGACCAGCAGGCTGGTCATGTCGACGATCACGTGGGTCGGCGACGCGGTGGCCTGGAGGGTCAGCACGCTGCGGTACGCCCCGACCGCGCCCAGCTTGGTGAAGAGGAAGTTGGACAGGATCGTGCCGGCGGTCGACCAGTTGACCGTGGACGCGGTGGGCTTGGCACCGTTGCCCCAGACGGTGAGCACACCGGAGCCGGTCATCCCGACCACGGTGACGTTGCCCTTGATCGCGTAGCCGTCGCGGACATACGGGTCGAGGGCGAGCACGACCGGCACGCCGGGCTGGAGCCGGCCGAGGGAGTCCAACGACCCGGAGACGATGTTGCGCCGCAGGTTGGCGTCGCGGGTGTCGAGGACCCGGGTCGGCGGCACGGCGACAGAGGTGGTGGCCCACTCGGTGGTCCACGCCCAGCCGTTGGTGGGCGCGGCGGCGGTGCCCGCCCGGACGAAGAGGTCGCCCTGGTCGTCGACCGCCACGGTGCCGGCCTCGGCGTCGAGCACGTGCGGGTAGAGGCCCGAGCTCGGCACCAGCCGCAGCGGCGCGCCGGCCGGGTTGGCCAGCACCAACGGCGAGTCGGTGTGGGTGAGCGTCGTGCTGGCCCCGCCGGCGTCGTTCGTCGTACCCATGACGAGCTTGTCGCCCGGGGCCGCCTGGGCCGCGCCGGGCATGCCCACCGCGGCGGCGACACCGGCCCCGGCCGTGGTGGCGGCGACCGTGGCGGCGCGGCGCAGCAGGCGCCGCCGCTTCGGGTCGTGGTCGTTGTCCTGTTGCGACGCGCGCGTCATGCACACACCCCCGTGATGAGATTCAACGATGGGAATGCTCGCACGAGATCATGCCTGGCTCAACCATCGGGCCGGCCCGGCCGCCCAATGGTCCGGATGGCCCGGAAACGCGCCGGCCCCGCCCCGGCATTGCGGGGGCGGGGCCGGCGGGACCTGTCGTCTCAGCAGCCGGGCAGGCGCTCGATCAGGTAGCGCTCGACCTGGTCCAGGGCGACCCGCTCCTGGGCCATGGTGTCCCGGTTGCGCACGGTCACCGCGTCGTCGTCGAGGGTGTCGAAGTCGACGGTCACGCAGAACGGAGTGCCGATCTCGTCCTGGCGGCGGTAGCGGCGGCCGATCGCCTGCGAGTCGTCGAACTCCACCACCCAGCGCTTGCGCAGCTGCGCGGCCAGGCCCTTCGCCTTCGGCGAGAGCGCCTCGTTGCGGGACAGCGGCAGCACCGCCACCTTGACCGGGGCCAGCCTCGGGTCGAAGCGCATCACCGTGCGCTTGTCCACCCCGCCCTTGGTGTTGGGGGCCTCGTCCTCGTCGTACGCCTCCAGCAGGAACGCCAGCACCGCGCGGGTGAGGCCGGCCGCCGGCTCGATCACGTACGGCATCCAGCGCTCCTGCTTCGTCTGGTCGAAGTAGGACAGGTCGACGCCGGAGTGCTTGCTGTGCGTGGAGAGGTCGAAGTCGGTGCGGTTGGCGACACCCTCCAGCTCGGCGAACTCGCTGCCGCCGAACTGGAACCGGTACTCGATGTCGACGGTGCGCTTCGAGTAGTGGGAGAGCTTCTCCTTCGGGTGCTCGTAGAGGCGCAGGTTCTCCGCCGACAGGCCCAGGTCGAGGTACCAGTTCCAGCGCTCCTGCAGCCAGTACTCGTGCCACTGCTCGTCGGAGCCCGGCTCGACGAAGAACTCCATCTCCATCTGCTCGAACTCGCGGGTGCGGAAGATGAAGTTGCCCGGGGTGATCTCGTTGCGGAACGACTTGCCGGTCTGCGCGATGCCGAACGGCGGCTTCTTGCGGGCGACCGTCTCCACGTTCTTGTAGTTGACGAAGATGCCCTGGGCGGTCTCCGGACGCAGGTAGTGCATGCCCTCGTCGCTCTCCACCGGGCCGAGGAAGGTCTTCATCAGGCCGTTGAACATCTTCGGCTCGGTGAAGGTGCCCTTGTTGCCGCAGTTCGGGCAGTTCAGCTCGGACAGCGAGGTCAGCGGCTTGCCGTGCTTCTCGGCGTACGCCTCTTCCAGGTGGTCGGCGCGGTACCGCTTGTGGCACGACTGGCACTCGGTGAGCGGGTCGACGAACTCGGAGAGGTGGCCGGAGGCCTCCCACACCTTGCGGGCCAGGATGACCGCGGAGTCCAGGCCGACGACGTCGTCGCGCTCCTGGACCATGTTCTTCCACCACTGCCGGCGGACGTTCTCCTTGAGCTCCACGCCGAGCGGACCGTAGTCCCACGCCGACCGGGTGCCCCCGTAGATCTCACTGGAGGGGAAGACGAAGCCTCGACGCTTGGCGAGGCTGACGACGGCGTCGATACGGTCGGCTGGCATGTTTCCTCCTACGCCGGCTGGCGGTCGGCGGGGACGTGATGTGGACGGAACGAACAGTTCGGGACAACGGTACGACCAGCGGCGTCCCGAGCCCAGCAGAATACCGGGCACGGCTCAGCTGATCCCGCAGACCTCCATGTCGCCGGTCTGCTGGTCCGGCGCGAGGGTCACCTTCTGGGTCTCCCGGAAGCCGCCGCTGAACGTGACGTCCACCGGCACGGTGAGCGCGTTCGGGTCGACCTTGCCCACCCGGTAGGCGGCGACCGCGGGCTCGGCGGCCACCCGCTGGGTGAACTGCGCCCGGGACTCACGTCGCCGCGCGTCGTCGCAGAGCTTGTCGTACGCCGCGCCGTACTCCTTGCGCTCCAACGCGCGGTAGTAGGCGTCGGTGACCGTGTGCCCCTGCTCCTCGATCGCCCGGACGTTGCTGACGGTCAGGCCGACCAGGGCGGCGCCGCCCCCGCCGCAGCAGATCAGCAGGGCGAGCGCCCCGACGCCGAGGCCCAGCAAGAGCCGCTTCCGGCCGCCCTCGGTGGGCGGCGCGGCGAACGGCGGGGCCACTCCCGGGCCGGGCGGCGGGCCGGGCACGCCCGGATCGGCCGGCATCGCCGGTGGCGGGGAGCCGTCCGGGCCGGGCGTCGCGGGGTACGGCGGTGGGGCTGCCGGGCCGGGTGCGGTCATAGGTGAAGGGTAGTGCCCGCAGGTTCAGCGGTGCGGACTCGCGGCCCGATCGCTGCTGACCACCACGACGTCGCCCTCCGGGGCGGCGCTGGCGAGCGTCTCGTACGCGGACGGCTCGTCGAGCGACTCGGCGAGCAGCGGCACCGCCGCGATCTTGACGTCGAACCCGCCCAGCGCCCGCCGGTACGCCCCGACCGACTCCCACTCGGTGACCAGGCACCAGTGGGCCGGGTCGTCGAGCGCGCGCAGCAACTCGCCGCGCAGGTAGCCGGGGCGGGCGGCGAGCGCCGCGAGGGCGGCGTGCGCGCGGGCGACGAAGTCGTCCGCGCGCACGACCTCGACCACGAACCGGTTGGTCACCAGCACCGGCGTCCTCCTCGTAGAGTCTGTGGGATGCAGCGTACGCAGAGCCCCCTGCTGGTCCGGCTGGCCCGGGCCAATCCGACGTCGGTGTTCCTCGCCACGCTGGTGCTGGTGCTGGCGGCGCTCTTCGCGCCCGGCCCGGTGGGCGGCGTGCTGCTGCTGGCGCTCGCCGCCGGGCTGAGCTGGCTGCTGGTGACCACCTGGCCGGTGCAGGCGCCGCAGACCCGGATGATCCGGCTGCTGATGCTGACCCTGCTGGTCGCGGTCGCGCTGGCCAAGCTGCTCTGACATGCACTCATGCGTTTTTGACAATCATTTCCGTTATCACGGACAGTTGCAGTCATGAACATCCGCTCCGCTCCGCGCGCCCTGGCCGCCGTCACCGCACTGCTCACCCTCGGCGGCGCCGCCGCCTGCTCGCCGGGCGGGGCGGGCGGCGACCCGCAGCGGGTCGACGTGGTGGCCGCCTTCTACCCGTTGCAGTTCCTCGCCGAGCGGATCGGCGGCGACGCGGTCACCGTCACCAACTTGGCCAAGCCGGGCGCCGAGCCGCACGACCTGGAGCTCAACCCGCGCCAGGTCGGGCAGGTCGGCGAGGCGGAGCTGGTCGTCTACCTCAAGGGCTTCCAGCCGAACGTGGACGAGGCCGTGGACCAGAACGCCGGCGACCGCGCCTTCGACGTGGCGACGGTGCAGCCGCTGCTGACCGCCGCGGCCGGCGGCCACGACCACGAGGGTGAGGCCGGTCACACCGAAGAGCGGATCGGCGGCCTCGACCCGCACCTCTGGCTCGACCCGACCCGGCTGGCCGCCGTCGGCGACCAGCTCGCCCAGCGGCTCGGCCGGGCCGACCCCGACCGGGCCGCCGACTACACCGCCCGGGCCGGAACGCTCCGCGGCGAGCTGGCGACGCTCGACGCCGAGTTCGCCGCCGGGCTGAAGACCTGCCAGCGCCGGGAGATCGTGGTCAGCCACACCGCCTTCGGCTACCTCACCGAGCGCTACCAGCTGGAGCAGGTCGGCATCACCGGCCTCACCCCCGACACCGAACCCTCCCCGAAGCGCCTCGCCGAGGTCGCCGCGGAGGCCCGCGCGCACCGGGCCACCACGATCTTCTTCGAGACGCTGGTCAGCCCGAAGATCGCCGAGACCATCGCCGCGGAGGTCGGCGCGAAGACCGCGGTGCTGGACCCGATCGAGGGGCTGTCGAACGACTCCGGCGGGGACTACCTTTCGGTGATGCGCACCAACCTGCAGACCCTGCGTACGGCGTTGAGCTGCTCGTGACCGCGCCCGTCATCACCGTCACGCACGGGGTGATCGGCTACGACGGCCGACCCGTGCTGCGGGACGTCTCGCTCACCGTCACCGCCGGCGAGGTGGTCGCCGTCCTGGGGGCCAACGGCTCCGGCAAGTCCACCCTGATCCGCGCCGTACTCGGGCTGGTCCCGCTGGTCGCCGGCTCCGTCGAACTGTTCGGCACCCCGCTGCGCCGGTTCCGGCAGTGGCGGCGCATCGGGTACGTCCCGCAGCGGCTCGGCGCCGGCGGTGGCGTACCGGCCACGGTGCGCGAGGTGGTCGCCTCCGGCCGGCTGGCCCGCCGGGGCATGCTCCGCCCGCCGGGGCGCGCCGACCGGGAGGCGATCGACGACGCGCTGCGCGCGGTCGGGCTCGCCGACCGGGCCGCCGACCCGGTCGCCACCCTCTCCGGCGGCCAGCAGCAGCGCACCCTGATCGCCCGGGCCCTCGCCGGCCGGCCGGAGCTGCTGGTGCTCGACGAGCCGACCGCCGGGGTCGACGCGGCCAGCCAGGAGGCGTTCGCCACGGCGCTGCGCGACTTCGTCGCCGACGGCGGCACCGTGCTGCTCGTCGCCCACGAGCTGGGCCCGCTGCGACCGCTGATCAGCCGGGCGGTGGTGGTGCACCAGGGTGGGATCTGCCACGACGGCGCGGTGCCCGAGCCCGCCGGACACCACGCGGAGCCCGACCACGACCACGTGCACCCGCACGGTCCCGACGAGCCCGCCGGGCTCTGGAGCAGCTGACCATGGAACTCTTCCAGCACACCTACATGCAGCGCGCGCTGATCGGCGCCCTGGTCATCGGCCTGGCCGCCCCGGCGCTCGGCATCTACCTGGTGCAGCGGCGGCTGACCCTGATCGGCGACGGCATCGGTCACGTCGCGCTGACCGGTGTCGGCGCCGGGCTGCTGCTCAACCGCTCCCCGGTGCTGGTGGCGGTGGTCGTGGCGACCCTCGGCGCGATCACCATCGAGCTGGTTCGGGCCCGCGGGCGTACCTCCGGCGACCTGGCGCTGGCGTTGCTCTTCTACGGCGGCATCGCCGGCGGGGTGATGCTGGTCGGGCTCTCCGACGCCACCAGCGCCAACCTCGTCGCGTACCTGTTCGGGTCGGTCCTCACCCTCTCGGCGGCCGACCTGATCACCATCGTGGTGCTCGGCGCGGCCATCCTGATCACCACGCTGGCGCTGCGCCCGGCGCTCTTCGCGGTCTGCCAGGACGAGGAGTACGCCCGGGTCTCCGGGCTGCCCGTCCGGACGCTGAACCTGCTGCTGGCCGTGGCCACCGCGGTCACCGTCACCATCGCCATGCGGGCGGTCGGGGTGCTGCTGATCAGCGCCCTGATGGTGGTGCCGGTGGCCACCGCGCAGCAGGTCACCCGGGGTTTCCGCAGCACCATGACGGCGGCCATGGCGCTCGGCCTCTTCGCGGCCGGGGCCGGGGTCTGGGTGGCGGCCACCGCCGACACCGCCCCGGGCGCCTCGGTGGTGCTGCTGGCGATCGCCTCGTTCCTGGTGGTCGCGCTCGCCGCCGCCGGCTGGCGGCTGCTGCGCCGGCGGGCCACCCCGGCCGGCGCGCCGGCGCCCGAGCCGCACGAGGTCGTGCTCCGGTGACGCCGCTCCGCGACCTGTCGGTGGTATTGGTTACCGTTGCAGGGTGACCGGCACGAACGGGTACGAGGCCTACGAGGGCGCGGGTGAACTGCTCCGCGCCCTCGCCGCCCCGATCCGGCTGGCGATCGTGAGCGAGCTGGCGCAGGGTGAACGGTGTGTGCACGAGCTGGTGGAAAAGCTCCGGGCCCCGCAGCCGCTGGTCTCCCAGCACCTGCGGGTGCTGCGCGGCGCGGGGGTGGTCCGCGGCTCGCGGCGCGGCCGCGAGATCGCGTACGCCCTGGTCGACGAGCACGTCGCGCACATCGTGGCGGACGCGGTGAGCCACGCCGGGGAGGGGTCATGAGCGAGCGCAGCGAGCGAATCATCGGGCGCAGCGCGGTGCAGCCTCGCGACGGCATGAGCGAGGGGACGCTGCGCAACACCCGGCAGCGCACGGCGGTGAGCGCGCTGCTCGCCGAGGTGGAGGGCTTCCACAGCGCGCAGGACCTGCACGCCATGCTCCGTGACCGGGGCGAGCGGGTCGGGCTGACCACCGTCTACCGCACCTTGCAGGGCCTGGCCGACGCCGGCGAGATCGACGTGATGCGCCCGCCCGGCGGGGAGCACCTCTACCGCCGGTGCAGCGAGGGCCACCATCACCACCTGGTCTGCCGGGCCTGCGGCCGTACGGTCGAGGTGGCCGGACCGGCCGTGGAGACCTGGGCCGAGCGGGTCGCCGCCCAGCACGGGTACGCCGACATCAGCCATACCCTGGAGATCTTCGGCACCTGCCCGGAGTGCGCCGGCTGACGTCCCCGTTCAGGGGTGCCGGCCGCGCCGCCCCGTGGCACGCTGTCCGGCGTGAAGATCTACGCCGATCGCTTCCCCGTCGCCCTCCGCCAACTCCTCACCGACCTGCTCGTCGTCGCGTGGGTGTACGCGGCGGTCCGCTTCGCCTGGTGGGTGCACGACCTGGTGCAGAAGCTCGCCGTACCCGGACAGAAGCTGGAAGGGGCCGGCGGTGGCCTCGCCGACAACCTGGCCG
This sequence comes from Micromonospora sp. NPDC047548, assembly GCF_040642975.1. Classification (NCBI taxonomy): domain Bacteria; kingdom Bacillati; phylum Actinomycetota; class Actinomycetes; order Micromonosporales; family Micromonosporaceae; genus Micromonospora; species Micromonospora sp. NPDC047548. The sequence goes on along the minus strand of NZ_JBEYTI010000020.1, from coordinate 76,762 downwards.
ACGCCGGCGGCAAGGTCGGCCGGGTGCCGCTGGTCGGCGACGAGCTGACCGCGCCGTTCGAGCGCGCGGCCGAGGCGGCCCGCGCGGTCGCCGACGCCGGCCGCGACCAGCAGGAACTGGTCGGCCAGCTAGCCCTGGCGCTGGCCATCGCCGTGCTGGTCTTCCCGCTCGGCCTGGTGCTCTTCGGCTGGCTGCCGCTGCGGGTGCGCTGGATGCGCCGGGCCGCCTCGGCGAAGGCGCTGGCCACCGCCCCGGCCGGGCGGGACCTGCTGGCGCTGCGCGCGCTCGCCGGGCAGCCGCTGCGCAAGCTGACGAGGATCGATCCGGACGTGGCCGAGGCGTGGCGACGTGGCGACGACGCCACCGTCGACGCGCTCGCCGCGCTGGAGCTGCGCCGACTCGGCCTGCGCGGCGGCCGCTAGGGTGTGGCGGTGCTGTACTTCCTGATCGTCGTCGCCGTGCTGCTGCTCGGGTACGCCGCCGTCCTGGTGAGCTTCGTCCGCAAGGGGCGGAAGATCCCACCCGCGGCCTATCTGGTGCTCGCCGCCCTCAACGGGTTGATCCTGGCCGGGGTGCTGGCCTGGGCGATCGCCCGCTGACCGCTCGCGACGCCCCCGTCCGGATCGCGCGCCGTCGCGGTATGCGCCTGCAGGATGCGGCAGGTCGCGGTGTCCAGACGGCCGGACAGCGCGACCTGCCGCATGCCGTGACGGGCCGCCAGGGCCGACGGTGTCAGCCCTGTCGGGGGATGCGGCGGCGGACGTCCGGCGTGGTCGACGGGCCGGGTGACCAGTGCGCCACCCAGGGCGCGTCGGCCGGCGGGGTGAGCACGCCCTCCTCCAGGGCGGCGTACCGGCCGGCGAGGATCCGCTTCGCCGCCGCGACGTCGAGGGAGTCGGTGTTCTCCCACAGCGCACGGAACAGCTGGTCGACCCGGACCCGGGCCTGCCGGCAGAACAGGTCGGCCAGCTCGAGGTTCTCCGGGCGGGTGTCCCGCTCCGCGTACGCCCGGACGCAGACCGCGGACATCGCGAACAGCTCCGCGCCGATGTCCACCACCCGGCCGAGGAACGCCTGCTTGCGTTCCATCTTTCCCTGCCAGCGGGACATCGCGTAGAACGTCGAGCGGGCCAGCTTGCGGGAGTACCGCTCCACCTGCCGCAGGTGGCCGGCGAGCGGGCCGAACTCGCCGTACGCGTTCGGGCTCTGCCCCCTGCCCACGGCGAGGGTGGGCAGCCACCTGGCGTAGAAGGCCCCGGCCCGCGCCCCCGCCCTCGCCTTGCGGCCGAGGCCGGCGTCCGGGTCGATGATGTCGCCGGCGACCGAGAGGTGCGCGTCGACCGCCTCCCGGGCGATGAGCAGGTGCATGATCTCGGTGGAACCCTCGAAGATCCGGTTGATCCGCAGGTCCCGCAGCAGTTGCTCGACCGCAGCCGGGCGTTCGCCCCGGGCGGCGAGCGAGTCGGCCGTCTCGTAGCCGCGCCCGCCCCGGATCTGGATCAGCTCGTCGGCGATCTTCCAGGCCATCTCGCTGGCGTAGAGCTTGACCAGGGCCGCCTCGATCCGGATGTCGTTGCGGTCGTCGTCGGCGAGCAGGCAGCAGAGGTCGAGCATGGTCTCCATGCCGTACGTGGTGGCGGCGATGAAGGCCAGCTTCTGGGCGACCGCCTCGTGCTCGCCGACCGGCCGGCCCCACTGAACCCGGTCGACGGCCCACTCCCGGGCCACGTTCAGCGACCACTTTCCCGCGCCGACGCACATCGCCGGCAGTGACAGCCGGCCGGTGTTCAGCGTGGTCAGGGCGATCTTCAGCCCCTTGCCCTCGCCGCCGATGACGTTCTCTGCGGGCACGAAGACGTCGTGGAACCGGGTGAGGCTGTTCTCCAGGCCGCGCAGGCCGACGAAGGCGTTGCGCCGCTCGACGGTGATGCCCTCGCTGTCGCCGTCGACCACGAACGCGGTGATGCCGCCGCGCCGCCCCTCGGCGGCCGGCACCCGCGCCATGACCACCAGCAGGGTGGCCACGGTGCCGTTGGTGGCCCAGAGCTTCACGCCGTTGAGCCGGTAGCCGGTGCCGTCGCCGGTCGGCTCGGCGGTGGTGGCCAGCCGGGCCGGGTCGGAGCCGACGTCGGGCTCGGTGAGCAGGAACGCGGAGACCTCCCCGGCGGCCAACCGGGGCAGGAAGCGCTGCTTCTGCTCGTCGGTGCCGAACATCTTCAGCGGCTGCGGCACGCCGATCGACTGGTGGGCGGAGAGCAGCGCGCCGATCGCCGGGCTGACCGAGCCGGCCAGCATCAGCGCCCGGCAGTAGTGCAGGTTGCTCAGCCCGAGGCCGCCGTACTTCCGGTCGATCTTCATGCCGAACGCGCCGAGCCGGGCCAGCCCCTGGAACACCTCGTCCGCGATGGACGCGTCCCGCTCGATGGCGGCGCCGTCCACCTCGGACCGCAGGTACGCCCCGAACTCGCCGAGGAACTGCTCGGCCCGCGCGTCGTCGTCCGGGTCGGAGTGGGGCCAGGGCTGGATCAGGTCGAGCCGGAACCGGCCGAGGAAGAGTTCCTTGCCGAAGCTGGGCCGGTCCCAGGCGGCCTCGCGGGCCGCCTCGGCGACCTGGCGGGCCTCCTTCTCGGAGACCTGGCCCGCCTCGCCGGGGAGCGGCCCGGCGCCGTCCTGGGCGGGTCGGCTGTTGTGCGTCGTGGTCACGGCTGCCCCCTCGAACCTCGGTCCGGATGCGTCAACGTGCTCGACACGAGCAACGCTACCCCCGGGTGTTACCCAGGGGTAGCGTTGCGTGCACGTCGGATTTCCCGGCCTGTGACCGGTGCGGCCCGGTCAGCCGCCGGCCGGCACCTGCGGGTCGTCATCGTCGTCGTCGATGTCGTCCTCGCCCCAGTTGCGCCCGGCGAACGGCAGGAACACCCAGGAGGTCAGGAACCACAGCGCGGTGAGCGCGACTGTCGGCGGGGCTCACCCCGCCGGCAGCAACGCCATTGCCCTGGCCGGGCGGGCGCGAAACCGGCTCACGAACCCCGGCGGATCCGGCCGGCGTACCGGGCCTCCAGCGCGGCGTTGTGCTCGTCGCCGCCGGTGATGTTGGCCGACAGGTAGACCGGGGGCCGCTCCCCCGCCGCGATCAGCCGGGCCACCGTCTCGGCCACGATCTGCTGGGCCAGCAGGGCCGCCGTGATCGAGGAGACCGCGCCGACCGCGCCGCCGTCGGGCAGCGGCAGGGTCGCGTCACCGTACGGGGCGCCGTTGTCCAGCACCACGTCGGCGAAGTCGGCGAGCTTGCGCCCGGACGGGTGGCGCGAGTCCATCCGTCCGGAGTGCAACGCCGAGGTGATCGCCACCAGTCGGTGCCCACGCTCGGCGACCAGCGACGCGAACTCCACCATCGCCCCGTTGACCCCGGAGTTGGAGGCCAGCACGAAGATGTCCGACGGGCGGACCGGGGCCAGGTCGTAGAGGCGGTGCGCCACCGCGGGGTCGCGCTCCAGGTGCGGCCCGAGGATGCTCGCCGGTTCCCCGCCCAGCAGCACCAGGTCGCGCAGCGCGATCCGGTTGGTCGGCACCAGTCCACCGGCCCGGCCGGCGATCTCCATCGCCAGGGCCTCGGAGTGGCCGGTGCCGAAGGCATGCACCACCCCGTCGGCGCGCAGCGCCTCGGCGATCAGGTCGGCCGCCCGGCCCACCGCCTCCCGCTGGCTGGCCGCCACCCGGCCGATCGTCTCGGTCACCACCGCCAGGTATGCCTCGGCGCTCACCGTCATGCGTTCCTCCGTCCGTTCGTCGGTCCTGCTCGTCGCCCGGGTCGGGCCCCGCCGCCGGGCCGCCCCGGCCGGGAGTACGCCACCCGCCGTGGCGCGCCCCGCCGGGCGGCTCAGGCCAGGTCGCGTACCCGGGCCAGGATCGCCTCGGCCAGCGGGGCCGGCGCCTCGTCGGGGATCCAGTGGGTGACGCCGGAGAGCGCGACGAACCGGTACCGGCCCGTCACGTGGCTGGCACAGGCCTCGGCGGCGGTCCGACCGATGGCGACGTCCCGGTCGCTCCAGACGAAGGTGGTCGGCACCGCGACCGGCCCGGTCCGCGCCAGGTCGGCACCGGACATGGCCCGGTACCAGTTCAGCGCGCCGGTCAGCGCGCCCGGCTCACGCATCGGCTCGGCGTACCGGGCCACCCGCCCGGCGTCGCCCACCCCGGAGAGCAGCTTGCGCAGGGCGGCCGCGTTCAGGGCCAGCAGCACCTTCTCGGCCCTGCCCGCCTGGCGGAACAGCACCATGTACGACGAGCGCGCCTTCTGCCGTGGGTCGTTGGCCAGCGCGTACGACATCGCGGCCGGATGCGGCACGGAGACGGCGGTCAGCGTGCGGACCCGCTCGGGGTGCCGCGCGGCGAGACCCCAGGCGACGACGGCGCCCCAGTCGTGCCCCACCACGTGGGCCGCCTCGACACCCAGCGCGTCGAGCACCGCCGCCGCGTCCTCGACCAGCTCCGGCAGCCGGTAGGCGGCCACCTCGGCCGGCCGGGCGCCCGGCGAGTAGCCCCGCTGGTCCGGGGCGTACGTGCGCAGTCCGGCGGCGTGCAGCGCCGGCACCACGTCGTCCCACTCCCCGCCGTGTTGCGGGAAGCCGTGCAGCAGGAGGACGGGATCGCCGCCCTCCGGGCCGCCGGTGCGTACCTCGAACGTCAGCCCTCGCGCCTCGACCCGCATGATCGGCAGCCTACCCAGCCCGGCGGTCGTCCACCCGGGCTGACGGTGGCCGGGGCCGAGCTGTTAGCGTCGACGAGACAACTTCATATCCGACAGGGGAGCGCACAGCGCTGAGAGTGCGGGCACCGCCCGCAGACCCTCGAACCTGATCTGGGTAATGCCAGCGCAGGGAGTTCGGTCGACCTCCAGCCGCGCCGCCGTCCGGTCCCAACCGGGCGCGGCGTGCGTCTTCTCCTGGTTCATGCATCTGGACTGGGAGCAACATGAACATCACCGACAGCAACCGGTGGCGCACCATCGACATCGTCATCGCGGCGGTCCTCGGGGTAGCCTTCGGCATCATCTTCTGGGCCTGGGGCCTGCTCTGGAACGGCCCCGCCGACGCGATCCCGCTGCCCGGCCGGGCGGTCATCTACGGCGTCTGGCTGGTCCCCGCCGTCCTGGGCGGGCTGATCATCCGCAAGCCAGGTGCCGCCTTCTTCACCCTCACCGTCGCGGCGCTGCTCTCGGTGGCGCTGGGCAGCAGCTGGGGCTGGACGCTGGTCGTCCAGGGTCCACTGGAGGCCGCTGCGGCGGAACTCGCCTTCGCGGCCTTCGGGTACCGCAACTTCCGGCTGCCGGTCGCCCTGCTGGCCGCCACGCTGGCCGGCCTGGCGGCGGCGATGTACGACGTCTTCGTCTGGTACCCGGAGACCGCGTGGGGCAGCTTCCGGCTCCCCTACATCCTGATCACCAGTGTCAGCTCGCTGGTGGTCGCCGGCCTCGGCGGTCTGGCCCTCACCCGCGCCCTCGCCCGCACCGGCGTGCTGGACCGGTTCCCCGTCGGCCGCGAACGCGCCGCCATCTGACCGCGCTGCTGCGCCCCCGCTTCGTTGATCAATGAGGTTGCGTCAACGGGAGCCACCGTCGTGACGCAACCTCTTGATCACCGGCCGGGAGCCGGGGTGGCCTGTGAGAAGGGGGTGCCGGTGGGCGCGGTGGAGGTCCGGGGGTTCGGCTGGCGGCACGCCGGGCGCAAGGCGTGGGCCGTGCGGGGAGTGGACCTGCGGGTCGAGACCGGGGAGCGGGTGCTGCTGCTCGGCCCCTCAGGGGCGGGCAAGAGCACCCTGCTCGCCGCGCTGGCCGGGCTGCTTCCGGAGGACTCCGGCGACCAGGAGGGCACCGTCGAGATCGACGGGATCGACCCGCGCAAGGACCGGGAACGGGTCGGCATCGTCTTCCAGGACCCGGAGTCCCAGCTGGTCATGGCCCGCTGCGGCGATGACGTCGCGTTCGGGTTGGAGAACCGCGGGGTGCCGGCCGGGGAGATCTGGCCGCGGGTGGACGAGGCGCTGCGCCGGGTCGGCTTCCCGTACCACCGGGACCGGCCCACCGCCGCGCTCTCCGGCGGCGAGCAGCAGCGGCTCGCCCTGGCCGGCGCGCTCGCCCTGCGCCCCGGCCTGCTGCTGCTCGACGAGCCGACCGCCAACCTCGACCCGGCCGGCGCGGCGCTGGTCCGGCAGGCCGTCGCGGGAGCACTCGACGCCGAGACCACCCTGCTCCTGGTCGAGCACCGGGTCGCCGAGGCGTTGCCGCTGGTCGACCGGGTGGTCGTCCTCGAACCGGGCGGCGGGGTCCGGGCCGACGGCCCGCCGGGCGCAGTCTTCGCCGCGCACGGCGACGCGCTCGCCGCCGCAGGGGTCTGGGTGCCGGGTCACAGCGTGCCGCGCCGCCGGGCTGCCGGCCCGGCCGGGGAGCTGTTGCTCACCGCCGACCGGCTCGGCCTGCCGCCCCGGCTGGCCCCCACCGACCTTCCGGTACGCGCCGGCGAGGCGCTCGCCGTGCTCGGGCCGAACGGCGCCGGCAAGTCCACCCTGGCCCTGCTCGTCGGTGGTCTGCTCCGCCCCGGCACTGGCCGGGTCACCGCGACGGCCGCGCTGGCCGGGGCGGATCATCGCACTCCCCCGCACCACTGGCGGGCGCCCGCGCTGGCCCGCCGGATCGGCTCGGTCTTCCAGGACCCGGAGCACCAGTTCGTCACCGCCACGGTCTTCGACGAGCTGGCGCTCGGTCCACGCCGGATCGGCCAGTCCGAGTCGGCGGTGAAGTCCACCGTGGACGGTCTCCTGGACCGGCTCGGCCTGGCGCGGCTGGCCGGGGCCAACCCGTTCACCCTCTCGGGCGGCGAGGCGCGGCGGCTGAGCGTGGCGACCGCTCTGGCCACCGCGCCCCGCCTGCTGATCTGCGACGAACCCACCTTCGGCCAGGACCGGCGGACCTGGGCGGAGCTGGTCGACCTCTTCGCCGAGCTGCGCGACGCCGGGCACGGCGTCGTCACGGTCACCCACGACCCGGACTTCGTCGCCGCCCTCGCGGACCGGACGGTCACCCTGGAGCGCCCATGATCAGCCGAGATCCCGTCGCCGCGCCCAGCACCGGCACGGACCGGACGGTCACCCTGGAGCGCCCATGATCAGCCGAGATCCCGTCGCCGCGCCCAGCACCGGCACGGACCGGACCGCCATGCTGGAACGCCCATGATCAGCGTTGAACCGGTCGCCGCGCCCGGGGCGCCGCTGGCCCGCCGCAACCCGGTGGCGAAGCTGGCCGCCGCCCTGGTCTTCTCGTTCGTCCTCATCGCCACCCTGGACCCGGTGGCCCCGGCGATCGCCATCGCGATCGAGCTGGCGGTGCTGCCGCTGTTCGGCATCCGCTACCGGGTGCTGGCCGGGCGGGCCTGGCCGGTGCTGGCCGGTGCCGCCGGCATCCTGGTCACCCTGGTGCTCTTCGCCGCCGACCGCTCCGGCCGGGTTTTGGTCGAGGCCGGCCCGGTCCTGGTGACCGAAGGGGTGCTGCTCACCGCGCTCGGCCTGGTGCTGCGAATGCTCGCGGTGGCGCTGCCCGGGATTATCGTCTTCGCCACCACCGATCCGACCGACCTGGCCGACGCGCTGATCCAGAACGCGAAGGCGCCCGCCCGGTTCGCCATCGGCACGCTGGCCGCATTCCGCCTGGTGCCGCTGCTGGAACAGGAATGGCAGATGATCAGCATGGCCCGGCGGGCCCGGGGCGTGGACGCCGGCCGGAATCCGCTGGCCAAGCTGCGGCTCTTCGTGTCGACCGCGTTCGCCCTGCTGGTCGGGGCGATCCGCCGGGGCACCCGGCTGGCGGTCGCGATGGACGCCCGCGGCTTCGACGCCGGCACCCCGCGTACGGTCGCCCGGCGGCAGCGCTTCACCACCGCGGACGGGCTGCTGGTGGTCGGGGCGGGGGTGCTGGCCGGCGCGGCGCTGGCGGTCAGCATCGTCCTCGGCACCTTCCGCCCGCTGCTCGGCTGAGGACCGAGCGGCAGGACCGGCGGCGGAGGTCGTGATCGACGGGGACAGCAGGGCGTCACCGCGTGCGGCCGTGCGCAGTGCGTCGGCCAGATCCTTCGGCGGGGTGGTCTTCAGCATGAATCCGGACGCGTCGGCGCGCAGCGCGCGGTAGACGTACTCGTCGAGGTCGCAGGTGGTCAGCATGATGATGCGGACGTCGGCGCGCTCGGCCAGGATCTGCTCGGTCGCGGCTATCCCGTCCAGCCGCGGCATGTGGATGTCCATCAGCACCACGTCGGGCTCGAACCGGGCCGCGAGCCGCACGGCATCCTCGCCGTCGGCCGCGTCAGCGACCACCTCGATGTCGGGCTGCGCACCGAGGATCATCCGGAGTCCACCCCGGACCAGCGCCTCGTCGTCGGCGATCAGGACCCGGGTCACCTGGTGGTTCCCGTCGGGGAGAGCGCGGGCGCCGACGCCTCGGGGTCGAAGGGCAGCTCGACCCGCACCTCGAAGCCGCCGGAAGCGCGTGGGCCGGCGGTGACCGTGCCGCCGAACAGCTCCGCCCGTTCCCGGATGCCGGTCAGGCCGTGACCGGTGCCGCTGCTCCGGCGGCCGGGACCCGGTCCGTCGTCGACGACGTGCAGCCGCAGCCCGCTGCCGCCGACCTCGATCGAGACGTCGACGGTCGCCCCCGGGGCGTGCCGGGCGGCGTTGGTCAGCGCCTCCTGGAGAACGCGGTAACCGCTGACGTCGGCGGCCACCGGAACGCTGGCGAGATCGCCGGTGACGCGCACGTCGACCCGCCCGCCGGCGGCCCGTACCCCGGCCGTCAGTGCCTCGATGCGCCGCAACGGCGGGAGGCCCTCCGGAGCCGCCTCCGCGCCGCGGAGGATGACGAGCAGCCGGCGCAACTCGTTGACCACCTCGCGCCCGACCTCCTGCACGGCCTCGAGTGATTCGCGGGCCTGGCCCGGGTCCGCGCCGAGCACGGCCTGCGCCGCACCGGCCTGCAGCACCATCACCGAGACACCGTGGGAGACGATGTCGTGCAGTTCCCGGGCGACCCGCAGCCGCTCGTCGGTCCGGGCGGCCGCTTCCCGCTCGGCGGCGAGCGCGACCAGCCGGGCCGCCTGCGCCCGCCGCATCCGCACGGCGTAGGCCGGACCCAGCACCGCGAGCGCGACGAAGATGATGAACACCCAGTCGGAGTCGCCCGCGGCGGTGTTCTCGATCCCGAGCGAGACGAAGTAGCTGACCGCCGCGACGGCCGGTGCGGCGCGACCGCCGACGGCGACACAGCCGAAGCAGGCGCCGAGCAACGCCACCAGCGGCACCACCGGCCACTCCGGGAGGACCGGCGTGAAGCTCTGCGCGGCGAAACAGCCGCCGGCGAGGACGGCGGCCGCTCGTGGGTACGACGTGCAGCCCGCCGGTCGTGCTCACCGGTGGGCAGGTCCTCGACTTCGTCACCGAGGGGGCCCCGCTCAGGATCGCGGTCAGCGTGCTGATGGTGGCCGGGCTGTTCGGCCTGGCCCTCGGTGTCGACCGACGTCGCTCGGCAGACTCGCCCGGCGAGGCGAAGGCGCCGGTGGCCGCACACTCCTAGCCGGGGCGGGGGGGACGTGGGCGGGGTCGCGGCAGCACGCACGACCCCGCCCACTGGCGTCCCGGCCCGGCCCTCGACGCGATGGCGGGATCATCGGCCGGCCGCTGGTCGCCGCGCCGGTCAGCTGCGGCGGAAGGCGTACCGGCGGGTCTGGCCGGCGCGCTGGCTGCGCCCGGCGAACCGGGCGTCCCGACCGGGCGGCGGGCCGGCCTTCGGCGGTGGCGGGGTCTCCGCCTGCGTCGACGCCGGCAGGGCGACCGGCGCGGCCGATGTCACCGCGGGGATGTCGACGTCGGGCAGGGTCACGTCCATCTGGGACAGCCCGGCGGACGGCTTGCGGGATTTCTTCGGATTGCGTTTGGTGGGCATACGCTGCCTCCTGTCTGTGGCGCCGGTGGCGCGGCGAGCGGGAACGGGGCTGCCCCGGCGGACCCGACCACGGAAGGCGCCGAGACGACGGCGGCGGGTGGAATGCGGACGCCCGGAGCAGCGGCCCGCGGCGACGGCGGCGGGCCAGCTTCCGAATGATGGCGTCAGTTACGCATACCGGCAGGCTAACCGACGGGCCGGGCGACCCGCAGCCGAATTACCGGCACGGCCGGCGGCATGCTGATCGCGTTCTCGATCACCCCGCTCGGCGTGGGTGAGTCCGTCGGTGACCTGGTCGCCGAGGCCGTCCGGGTGGTCCGCGAGTCCGGACTGCCGAACATCCGGCCCGGGGTCACCGACGCGATGACCGCGAAGGTCGCCCACGTCGAGGCCCGCCTCGCCGAGGCTGAGAACGGACCGCCACCGCCCGCTCACCGGCCGCCGACGAGCAGGCCCGGACCGCCGCCGACCGCGATACGGTCGCCGTACGGGCAGTCCGACGAGAGGTGGCGGTACGGATGGCACAGCAGGCGACGGCGCAGATCGGCGTGACCGGTCTGGCGGTGATGGGCCGCAACCTGGCCCGGAACCTGGCCCGCAACGGCTTCACCGTGGCGTTGCACAACCGCTCACCGGAACGCACCCGCAGCCTGGTCGCCGAGCACGGCGACGAGGGCACCTTCGTGCCGTCGGAGTCCATGGCCGACTTCGTCGCCTCCCTCGAACGCCCCCGGGCGGTGATCGTGATGGTCAAGGCGGGCGCGCCGACCGATGCGGTGATCGACGAGCTGGTTCCCCTGCTGGAGTCCGGCGACATCGTCGTCGACTGCGGCAACGCGCACTTCGCCGACACCCGCCGCCGGGAGGAGGCGCTGCGCGGGCACGGGTTGCACTTCGTCGGCACCGGCGTCTCCGGCGGGGAGGAGGGTGCGCTGCACGGCCCGAGCATCATGCCCGGCGGCTCCGCCGAGTCGTACCGGAAGCTCGGGCCGATCTTCGAGAAGATCGCCGCGCAGGTGGACGGCACCCCGTGCTGCCGGCACATCGGCCCGGACGGCGCCGGCCACTTCGTCAAAATGGTCCACAACGGCATCGAGTACGCCGACATGCAGCTCATCGCCGAGGCGTACGACCTGCTGCGGGCCGGGCTGTCGGCGAGCCCGGCGGAGATCGCCGACATCTTCCGGGAGTGGAACACCGGCGAGTTGGAGTCTTTCCTGATCGAGATCACCGCCGACGTGCTCGCGCACACCGACGCGGCGACCGGCCGGGCCTTCGTCGACGTGGTGCTCGACCAGGCCGAGCAGAAGGGCACCGGCCGGTGGACCGTGCAGAGCGCGCTCGACCTGGGCATCCCGATCACCGGCATCGCCGAGGCGACGTTCGCCCGGTCGCTCTCCGGCCACGCCGACCAGCGCGCCGCCGCCCGCCGGGCCTTCGGCGACGCCGGCGAGAAGTGGCCGGTCGAGGAGCGGGACACCTTCGTCGAAGACGTCCGGCGCGCGCTGCTGGCCAGCAAGATCGTCGCGTACGCGCAGGGCTTCGACCACATCCGGGCCGGCAGCCAGGAGTACGACTGGGGCATCGACCTCGGCGGCACCGCCACCATCTGGCGGGGCGGCTGCATCATCCGGGCCCGCTTCCTGGACCGCATCCGCGAGGCGTACGACACCCAGCCCGACCTGCCGACGCTGCTGGTGGCGCCGTGGTTCACCGAGGCGGTCGGCGCCGGCGTGCCGAGCTGGCGGCGGGTGGTGGCCGACGCGGCCCGGGCCGGCGTGCCCACCCCGGCGTTCTCCTCGTCGCTGGCCTATTTCGACGCGCTGCGCGCGGAGCGGCTGCCGGCGGCGCTGATCCAGGGGCTGCGGGACAACTTCGGCGCGCACACCTACCACCGGGTCGACCGGGAGGGGTCGTTCCACACGCTCTGGGCCGGCGACCGCTCCGAAGTGCAGGCCTGAGCCACCGACCCGCTCGGCGCGCTCGGCGCGCTCGGCGCGGTTTGCGGCATGTCGCGGTGTCCTCGCCCGGGGAGACCGCGACATGCCGCAAACCGGGGGGCGCGGGCGGCCGGCGGCGCGGGTCGAGCCCGGTCAGGCGACGAGCCAGGACAGCCGGGTGGCGAACCGGTCGGCGGCCCGGCGTACGTCCACCACCGGGCTCGGCGCCGGGCCGGTCACCAGGCCCGCTGCCCGGTCTCGGTCGGCGCCCAGGCCAGCGCCGGGTCGCCGGTGGCCAGCTCGGCGATCTCGCCGGAGCGCACGCTCGGGGTGTGCCCCAGCTCGGCGCAGTGCTGCTCGGCGATCTCCGCACAGATCTCGGCCACCTGGTCACAGATCGGGCTGCCCAGGTCGGCCGCGTTCAGCCCCATGATCATTTTATCCCGGAGATCCGGCATCCCCACCCCCGTGGCCGACGCGCCCGGGCGGCGCGCCCTGGGCCGATCGTACGCGGGCGGGCCGCGCCGACCGGCCGGAACGCGTCAGCGCCGCCCCGAAGGGGACGGTGCCGACGAGGGTGGGACGTCAGTGGTCACCAGAACCGGCGACGCTTGGCGCTGCCGGAAATGTGGTACCCACACCGCCGCGTCGCTGAGCGTGACCTCAGACCTGCGGGGCGACCGGGTTCGGCAGCGCGCCGCCGAAGCGGCGGTCCCGCTGCGCGTACAGCTCGCAGGCGTACCAGAGGTGCCGGCGGTCGAAGTCCGGCCAGAGGGTGTTGAGGAACACCAGCTCCGCGTACGCGGTCTGCCAGAGCAGGAAGTTGGAGATCCGCTCCTCACCGGAGGGACGCAGGAACAGGTCCACCTCCGGGATCTCCGGGTGGTAGAGGTACTTCGCCACGGTCTTCTCGGTGACCTTCGCCGGGTCGAGCCGGCCGGCCGCCACGTCGCGGGCGATCGCGGCGGCGGCGTCGGCGATCTCCGCCTGGCCGCCGTAGTTCACGCAGAACTGCAGGGTCAGCGTCGAGTTGCCCCGGGACATCTCCTCGGCGGTCTGCAGCTCCGAGATGACGCTCTTCCACAGCCGCCCCGCCCGGCCCGACCAGACCACCCGCACGCCGAGGTCCACGAGCTGGTCGCGGCGGCGGCGGATGACGTCCCGGTTGAAGCCCATCAGGAACCGGACCTCGTCCGGCGAGCGCCGCCAGTTCTCGGTGGAGAACGCGTACGCCGACAGGTAGGGAATGCCCAGCTCGATCGCGCCCTCGATGGTGTCGAAGAGGCTGTGCTCGCCCTGCTCGTGACCCTTCGTGCGGGGCAGGCCGCGCTCCTTGGCCCACCGGCCGTTGCCGTCCATCACCACGGCGACGTGCTTCGGCACCGCCTCGGCGGGCAGCGCCGGCGGCCGGGCGCCCGACGGGTGCGGTGTCGGCGGCGCCGGCTCACGCCGGCCGGCCCTCAACGATCGGATCACTCGGTCATCCCCCTGTCCGCGCCGTCCACGCCGGCCCCCGCGCCGGGCGGCGGCGGGACCGGGCCGGCCCCGCCACCGCCAGGTGCCGGGACCGCACCGGCCGCCGGAGCACCCCGGTCGACCAGCGGCAGCGAGCGTAGCGCGCGCTCCAGGTGCCACTGCAGGTGCGCCGCGACCAGGCCGCTGCACTCCCGGCGTACGCCGGTCTCGGTGGCGTCGGCGACCCGCCAGTCGCCACTGGTCAGCGCGGACATCAGGTCGATGGTGGCCGGCGCGGGGTGGGCCGCGCCCGGTGGCCGGCAGTCCGGGCAGACCGCGCCGCCGGCCGGCACGGAGAACGCCCGGTGCCGCCCCGGCGTGCCACAGACCGCGCAGGCGGTCAGCGCCGGTGCCCAGCCCGCGAGGACCATCCCGCGCAGCAGGTACGCGTCGAGCACCAGCGTGGTGGCGTGGCTTCCCTCGGCCAGCGCCCGCAGCGCGCCGAGGGTGAGCTGGAACAGCCGCAGCGAGGGCTCCCGCTCGACCGGGGTGAGGCGTTCCGCGGTCTCGGCGATCGCGCTGGCCGCGGTGTAGCGGGGATAGTCGCCGAGGAACCGCTTGCCGTACAGGTCGATCCCCTCGACCTGGCTGACCGTGTGCAGCGAGCTGCCCAGGTTGCCCTTCGGGTCACCGGCAAGCTGGAGGTCGACGTGGCCGAACGGCTCCAGCCGGGCACCGAACCTGCTGGTGGTGCGCCGGACGCCTCGGGCCACCGCCCGCAGCCGGCCGTGCCGGCGGGTCAGCAGGGTGATGATCCGGTCGGACTCGCCCAGTTTCTGCACACGCAGGACCACCGCGTCGTCGCGGTAGAGCTGTCGGCGGTACCCGGGCATCGGGCCATTCTCTCTCGGGGTGGGAAATCAGGGTCGGTTCGGGGTGGACCGGCGCCGGGCCCCCGATGTGCGGCGGGCGGGACCGGTCGTAGGTTGCTGACCATGGCTCTTTCCCGCACCGCCGTTGCCCTGGGCGCGGCCGCCACCGTCATCCTCGCCGCCGGGTGCGACACGCTCTCCTTCCGGCGGCTGGACTTCGACCACACCGAGGCGGTACGGATCAGTACCGTCACCGTACGGGCGGGCGCGGGCGACGTGGTGGTCCGGGCCACCGGTCCGACCACCGAGGTACGGATCAAGCGGGTGCTGCGCTACCAGGGCGACCAGCCCCGCACGACGTACGAGGTCCGGGGCGACGAGTTGGTGCTGGACGCGGAGTGCGGCCCCCGCTGCACGGTGTCGTACGAGGTGACCGCACCGGAGGGGGTGCGGGTGCGGGGTGAGAACGGCTCGGGCGACGTCGAGCTGACCCGGGTCGGCGCGGTGGAGTTCACCCTGGGCTCGGGCAACATCCGGGTCGCCGGCGCCACCGGCCCGGTACGCGCCGAGACGAGCTCCGGGAACATCGAGGTGGAGGACGTGGCCGCCCCCGTCAACCTGCGCGCCTCGTCGGGCGACATCACCGGGCTACGGCTGCGCGGCCAGGTGGACGCCGAGGCCAGGTCGGGCAACGTCACGATCGAGCTGGACGAGCCCGTCTCGGCGCGGGCGCACGCCGCCAGCGGCGACGTCGAGCTGGTGGTGCCCGCCGGCCGCTACCGGGTGCGGTCCAGCACCGGGTCGGGCGGCAGCGAGCTGGGCGTGCCGAACGATCCGGGGGCGTCCCTGGTGCTCGACCTGAGCACCGGTAGCGGGAACGTGCGGCTCAGCCAGCGTTGATCTCGACGGTGGCGACCTCGGGCACCCGTGGAGCGGGGATCGTCGCCCGGCCGGCGGCGCCGGCCGTCGACCGGCGCGGCGGCTGGGTGCCGTCGCCGGTGCGGGTCGGCCGGGGCGCCGGTGGGCGCCGGCCGCCCGGCACCAGCTCGGGCGGCCGCCGGGCGGCCACGTCCTCCACCCAGCCGACCAGCAGGGTGACCACCCCGACCAGGGCGAAGACCAGCACCACCCGGATCGCCAGGCCGAGCGGATCCTGGTGCGACCAGCCGACCACGTCGACCAACGGGGTGAGCAGCACCACGAACGACATGTGCCACAGGTAGACGGTCAGCGCGCGGCGGTTGAACACGGTGACCACCCGGCTGAACAGCGGGCTGCGCTCGATCCAGTCCGCTGTGGCCGGGGCCCGGCCCAGCAGGACCAGGATGAACCCCGCGGACCAGAGCGCGTTGCCCAGGGGGATGTCGTTGAGGTCGAAACCGCGCGGCCCCGGATGGGTGAGGATCCAGGCGCCCCCGGCACCCGCCAGCGCGAGCGCGGTCGGGACGAGCACCCGGTTGGCGAGCCGGCGCAGCAGGCCGTCGTGGTGGGCGAAGCCGAGCAGCCAGGCGCCGAAGTAGATGCCGAACTCGCGTAGTGGCGCCGGTGCGGCGGGCAGCAGACCCAGCTCGATCACCAGCAGCAGCGCGTACGGCACGGCCAGGGTGGCGACCGGCGCCCGGCGGAACAGCCAGAGGGCGACCGGCGAGGCGAGCAGGAACCACAGGTAGTCGCGCAGGTACCAGATGACGCTCAACGCCAGCGCGCCCCAGTGGTTCGCCGGAGGGTCGGCGACCGGGAAGAGCCAGAGCAGCACCTTCGGGGTCAGCGGCAGGCCGGTCAGCAGCATGGCGGGCACGAAGACGACCGCCGCCACCCAGAGCGAGGGCAGCAGGCGGCGCAGGCGGCGCAGCACGGCCGAGGCGCGGGAGCGGTCCAGGGAGGCGGCCATCAGCGATCCGGCCAGGGCGAACATCACCGCCATCGCCGGGAAGACGAGGGTCAGCGACGCCCAGCCGGTGACGTGGTAGACCACGACCCGGACGATGGCCAGGAAGCGGAGCAGGTCCAGATATCGGTTGCGCATGAGCCTGCATCTGTGTCGGGGGCAGGGGAGCAGGAACGCTCCCTACCCTCCGACTTCGCCCCGCCAAACGGCCAGCGCCCCGGCCGAAAGTGAACCTTCCCATACCACTGCCCGCAAACCGGTCAGTGATCGGCGTCACCCGGCGACCGCCGGCGGTGGCGTCAGAAGCCGAGCTTGCGCAGCTGTTTCGGGTCCCGCTGCCAGTCCTTCGCCACCCGTACGTGCAGGTCGAGGTAGATCCTGGTGCCCAACAGCTCCTCAATCTGCTTCCGGGCCGCGGTGCCGACCGCCTTCAGCCGGCTGCCCCGGTGACCGATCACGATCGCCTTCTGGCTGGGCCGCTCGACGTAGACGTCGGCGAAGATCTTCATGACCTGACCCTCGGGGATCATCTCCTCGACGACCACCGCGATGGAATGCGGCAACTCGTCCCGGACCCCCTCCAGGGCCGCCTCCCGGATCAGCTCGGCGACCAGCACCTGCTCCGGGTCGTCGGTGAGCATGTCGTCCGGGTAGAGCTGCGGCGACGGCGGCAGGTAGCCGGTCATCACGTCGACCAGGGTGTCCACCTGGTGCCCGGAGACCGCGCTCACCGGCACCACCTCGGCGAACTCGCCCAGCTCGCTGACCGCCAGCAACTGCTCGGCCAGCCGCTTCCGGTCGACCAGGTCGGTCTTGGTCACCACCGCCAGCACGGTGGCCTTCAGCTCGGCCAGCTCACCGGTGATGAACCGGTCGCCCCGGCCGATCGGCTCGTCCGCCGGGATGCAGAGGCCGATCACGTCGACCTCGCTCCAGGTCGAGCGGACCAGGTCGTTGAGGCGCTCGCCGAGCAGCGTGCGGGGGCGGTGCAGCCCGGGGGTGTCCACCAGCACCAGCTGCGACTCCGGGCGGTGCAGCACGGCCCGGATGACGTGCCGGGTGGTCTGCGGCTTGCTCGAGGTGATCGCGATCTTCTGCCCGACGATCGCGTTGGTCAGCGTCGACTTGCCCGCGTTCGGCCGCCCGACGAAACAGGCGAACCCGGCCCGGTAGGGACGCTCCCCGATGGCGGTCACTCGACCACCGTGCCGAGGACGGTGCCGTCCGGCCCGGCGACGTGGATCGGCGCGTCGGCGGAGAGGTCCCGCACGGCGGCGTGCCCCGCCCCGTCCAGCGTCGACGCCTCGGTCACCACCACGGCGGCCTCCAGCCGGCTCGCGCCCGCCGCCACCGCGGAGGCGACCGCGAGCTGGAGCGCGGTGATGGTCAGCGAGGGCAGCGAGACGCTCGCCGCGGCGTACGTCCGGCCGTCCTGGTCACGGACCGCCGCGCCCTCCACGGCCGCCGCCCGGCCGCGGGCGCCACGCGCCAGGACGACCAGCTTGCCGTCCTCGGCGCTCAGCTGCGCCGGGTCGGACGGGGTGGGCCGGGCGGCCGGTACGGCGGCTGTCTCAGGCATCGGCGGGTTGCCTCTCCTCGGTTGTGGTCTGGTTGGTGCGGGACTCGGCCTGTTCGCCGCGCCCCGACCCGTCCGGCGCGTCGGTCGGCTCGACCCGGCTGACCAGCACGGTGTCTATCCGGTTGCGCCGCCCGGTGGTGCCCTCGGCGATCAGCCGCAGCCCGGCCACCTCGGCGCGGGCCCCGGGGATCGGCACCCGGCCCAGGGACTGGGCCAGCAGGCCGCCGACCGTCTCCACCTCGTCGGTGGGGAGCTCGGTGTCGAACAGCTCGCCCAGGTTTTCCACCGGGAGCCGGGCGGTGACCCGCACCGACCCGTCCTCCAGGTGTTCCACCGGCGGGCGTTCGACATCGTACTCGTCGGTGATCTCACCGACGATCTCCTCCAGGATGTCCTCGATGGTGACCAGGCCGCCGGTGCCGCCGTACTCGTCGACGACGATGACCAGGTGGTTGCGGGCGGCCTGCATCTCGGAGAGCAGGTCGTCGACCGGCTTGGACTCGGGCACGAAGGTCGCCGGGCGCATCAGCTCCCTGACCGGCGTCCGCTGGTCGCGCGGGTCGCCGCCCTGGGTGCGCCGGATGAGATCCTTGAGGTAGAGCACGCCGAGCACGTCGTCGACGCTCTCCCCGATCACCGGGATACGGGAGAAGCCGGAGCGCAGGAAGAGCACCAGCGCCTGGGGGAGCGTCTTGCCCTCCTCTATCCAGACCATCTCCGTGCGGGGCACCATCACCTCGCGGGCGATGGTGTCGCCGAGCGCGAAGACCGAGTGGATCATCTGCCGCTCGCCGTGCTCCACGACGCCGCGCTGCTCGGCCAGGTCGACCAGCTCCCGCAGCTCCACCTGGCTGGCGAACGGCCCCTCACGGAAACCGCGCCCCGGGGTGACCGCGTTGCCGATCAGGATCAGCAGCGAGGCGAGCGGATTCAGCGCCCGGCCCAGCCAGCGGACCAGCGGCGCCACCGCCCGGCCCACCGCGTACGCGTGCTGCCGGCCGATGGTGCGTGGCGCCACGCCGACCACGACGAAGCTGACCACGGTCATCGCGCCGGCGGTGACCAGCGCCGCCCACCAGCCCGCGCCGAAGGTGTCCACCGCGACGAGGGCCACCAGCGTGGTGGCGGTCAGCTCGGCCAGCAGCCGGAGCAGGAGCAGCAGGTTGAGGTGGCGTACCACGTCGCCCGCGACGGCCTGGAGGGTACGCGCGCCGCGCGCCCCGTCCCGGGCCAGCTCGGCGGCCCGGGCCGGGGAGACGGCGGCCAGCGCCGCCTCGGTCATCGCGATCAGGCCGGCGAGCACCACCAACCCCGCGGCGAAGAAGATCAGCTGGAGGTCGGGTAGGTCGGCGGCGGTCGCCGCCTGGGTGGTCATCACCGGGTCCGGGTCGACCGCCAGCTGCCCAGCAGTCGGGCCTGGAGCGCGAACATCTCCCGCTCCTCCTCCGGCTCGGCGTGGTCGTACCCGAGCAGGTGCAGTACGCCGTGCACGGTGAGCAGGTGCAGCTCGTCGGCGGTGGTGTGACCGGCGGTGACGGCCTGCTTCGCCGCCACCTCCGGGCAGAGCACGATGTCGCCGAGCAGGGCGGGCTCACCGCCGGCCGGGGCGCTCTCGCCCGGCCCGTGATCGACGCTTCCCTCGTCCATCGGGAAGGCGAGCACGTCGGTCGGCCCGTCCCCACCCATCCAGCGGTGGTTCAGCTCGGTCATGTAGTCGATGTCGACCAGCAGCACGGAGAGCTCGGCGAGGGGGTTGACCCCCATCTCGTCGAGGGCGTGCCGGGCGACGGCGAGCACGGCGTCGGTGTCGACCTCGACACCGGACTCGTTGGCGATCTCGATGGACAACTGTCTTCCTCTGGGTTAGCGGCGCCGGCCGGCCCGGCCGCCCTGGGCGGTCCGCCCGGGCACGGCGTGCACGCTCTGCGCCTGCTGGTTCTCCCGCTCGGCGTCCCAGCGGGCGTACGCGTCGACGATCTCCCCGACCAGCTTGTGCCGGACCACGTCCGAGCTGGAGAGCTGGGCGAAGTGCACGTCCTCGACGTTCTCCAGGATCTCCCGGACCACCCGCAGGCCGCTGGTCGTCCCGCCGGGGAGGTCCACCTGGGTGACGTCACCGGTCACCACGATCTTGGAACCGAAGCCGAGCCGGGTGAGGAACATCTTCATCTGCTCCGGCGTGGTGTTCTGCGCCTCGTCCAGGATGATGAACGCGTCGTTCAACGTACGCCCCCGCATGTACGCCAGCGGCGCGACCTCGATCGTGCCGGCGGCCATCAGCTTGGGGATGGTCTCCGGGTCGAGCATGTCGTGCAGCGCGTCGTAGAGCGGCCGCAGGTAGGGGTCGATCTTCTCGTTGAGGGTGCCGGGCAGGAAGCCCAGCCGCTCCCCCGCCTCGACCGCCGGCCGGGTCAGGATGATCCGGTTGACCTGCTTCGCCTGGAGCGCCTGGACGGCCTTCGCCATGGCGAGGTAGGTCTTGCCGGTGCCGGCGGGGCCGATGCCGAAGACGATGGTGTGCGCGTCGATCGCGTCGACGTAGCGCTTCTGCCCGAGCGTCTTGGGGCGGATGGTGCGCCCGCGCCGGGAGAGGATGTTGAGGGTGAGGACCTCGGCGGGCCGCTCCGCGCTGCCCTGCTCGAGCATGCCGACGGTACGCCGGACGGCGTCAGTGGTCAGGGTCTCGCCTTTCTCGATCAGTTCGAGCAGCTCGCTGAAGAGGCGCTCGGCGAGGGCGTTGTCCGCGGGCGCGCCGGTGATGGTGATCTCGTTGCCGCGCACGTGCACGTCACTGTCGACCGAGCGTTCGACGAGGCGCAGGATCTCGTCGCCCGCGCCGAGCAGGTTGACCATGATCTTGGAGTCGGGAACCGTGATCCTGGTCTGCACCCGGGGCGGGCCGGGAGGTGGGGTGCCGGTCATGGATTCGGGCCGTCGGGCCCTGTGCCACCTGCTTCCGATCTCGGCGCCGGGCCCTGCTGGCGCGGCGTGCGGACGTTACACCCATCGTATCTGCTCAACACCGGCGGTACCGCGCCCATTTCCGCGGCCCACGGGGGCGGGGGCAGGGCGGGCGATACCTCGCAGCGGCACCGACACGACGCACCCGCACCCCGCCCGCGGGCGGCCGGCGGCCCGGTCAGCCGGCCCGGAAGTCGTACCGGTCGAAGGTCTCCTGGTGGCGGGTGAACCGGTAGGTCGCCCAGTGCATCCGGACCACCGTCCCGTGCTCGTCGCGGGTCAGCCGCAGCAGCTCGCCGACCTCCCGCCCGGCGACCGTCCGGAAGACGTCCGGAGAGTCCGGCAGCGGCACGAAGACCGCCGGGGGCCGGCCCACCGGGTCCTCGGCGCCCCGGGCGCGCAGGGTCCCGTCGTGCCAGCTGAAGACGTACTCGAAACCCTCGCCCCACCAGCGGCCCAGCATCCCGCGCAGCGGCCCGGGCGCGGAGCCGCCCGGCCGCCAGGGCGCGATGTCCGCCGGGTCGTGCTCGGCGGACGCGGCGAGCAGCCGGTGCGGCAGGTCGAAGACCTCCGCCGCCGTGCTGGAGGAGCCGAGCACCGCGCAGCCCATCGCGCCGGCCGTGCCGTCGCCGCCGCGCCGGCCGTAGACCGCGGCCAGGAAGCCCGGCATCGCGCCGTCATGACCGACGTGCACCACCCGGTCCGGGTACGGGACCAGGATCAGGCCGAGCCCGAAGCCCGCCGCCCAGAGCGTCTCGTCGGTGGTGGTGAGCGGCCAGCGCATCTCGTCCAGGGTGGCCGGGGCGAGCACCGCGCCGGCCGGGTCCAGCGCCGCCGGGTCGGCCAGGAACGCCGCCCACCGGGCCATGTCGGTCGCGGTGCTCCACAGCTGGGCGGCCGGGGCGATCGCGCCGAAGTCGGTCGGCGGCTCCGGGTGCGCCTCGTCGGAGTACGCGTCGACCAGGAACCCGGTCGCCGCCTGCGGCCCCGGCGTGACCGAGGTGCCGGCCAGCCCCAGCGGGGTCAGCACCCGCTCACCCAGCACCTCGGCCCAGGAGCCGCCGCGCAGCTCGCCGACCAGCCGGCCGAGCAGCGCCATGCCCAGGTTGGAGTAGTGGTAGCGGCGGCCGGTCGGCAGCACCTGCTCCGCCCGGGCCAGCTCGGCGACCAGCTCGTCCGCGCCAGGAGCGCGCAGCGTGTCCCAGACGTCGCCGTACGGCTCGCGTTGCAGGCCGGCGGTGTGCGACAGCAGCCGGCGTACGGTCAGCTCCCCGTGCGCGGGCAGCGCCAGGTGGCGACCGATCGGGTCGTCCAGGTCGAGCAGTCCGTCGTCGCGGCACTGCAGCACCAGCACCGAGGTGAAGGTCTTGGTCACCGAGCCGATCCGGAAGCGGGTGCCCGGACCGAGGTCGGCGTCGGTGCCAGTCCCGCCGACCTCGCAGGTCCACAGCGGCCGGTCGGCCCGGTGCAGGGCCGCCGAGAGGGCCGGCACCCGGGCCTGGGCCTGCACCCGGCGCACCATCCGGGCCAGCCGGTCGTGTCCAGCGGTCACGCGACGTCCCGGGCCAGCATCGGGCCGAGCGGCGCGCCGCCGAGCAGGTGCGCGTGCACGTGGAAGACCTCCTGGCCGCCGTACGCGCCGGTGTTGAACATCAGCCGGTAGCCGTCGCCGAGCAACCCCTCGTCCTCCGCCACCGCCGCCGCCGTGGCGAGCAGTTCGCCGGCGAGCGTCGGGGCACCCTGCCCGAGCGCGGCCACGTCGGCGTAGTGCTCCTTCGTGATCACCAGCACGTGCACCGGCGCCTTCGGGTCGATGTCGCGGAAGGCGAGGGTGGTGTCGGTCTCCCGGACGATGGTGGCCGGGATCTCCCCGGCGACGATGCGGCAGAACAGGCAGTCGGATCCCATCGGGGCATGGTAGGCCGTGCCGTCCGGCTGGGGCATGATGTGCCGCGTGACTTCACGGGCGGTACTGGTGACGGGGGCCTCGCGCGGCATCGGCCGCGCGGTGGCGCGGGCGTTCGCGGCGAGCGGGGACCGGGTGGCGATCCACCACCGGGACTCGGCGGAGGCGGCCGAGGCGGTCCGCGCCGCACTCCCCGGCGACGGGCACGTCGTGGTCCGCGCCGACCTCACCGACCCCGACGCGGTCCGCGCCATGGTGGACGAGGCTGCGGCGCGGCTCGGCGGCCTGGACGTGCTGGTCAACAACGCCGGGGTGTACGGCGAGCGGGACGCCCCGCACCCGGTCTTCGGCGCCTCCTACGCCGAGTGGCAGCGGCAGTGGCGGCTGGTGCTGGAGACCAACCTGACCGGGGCGGCCAACGTCACCTGGTGCGCCGCCCAGCACATGCGGGACTGCGGTGGCCGGGTGGTGAACGTCTCCTCCCGGGGCGCCTTCCGGGGCGAGCCGGACCAGCCCGCCTACGGCGCCAGCAAGGCCGGCCTGAACGCGCTCGGCCAGTCCCTCGCCGTCGCGCTCGCCCCGTACGGCATCGCGGTCGCCACCGTCGCGCCCGGGTTCGTGGCGACCGACATGACGACCGAGCACCTGGCCGGCGAGCGGGGCGACGCGATCCGGGCGCAGAGCCCCTTCGGCCGGGTGGCCCGCCCGGAGGAGATCGCCGCCGCGGTGTACTGGCTCGCCAGCCCCGAGGCCCAGTGGGCCTCCGGCACCATCGTCGACCTCAACGGCGCGTCGTACCTGCGCACCTGACCGGCGCGCCGACACCGTCGTGGCGGCGTGCCGGCCTGTCGGCGGGACGGCCTACCAGCGGCCGAGGCGGGTGGCCAGCACGCTCAGCGCGGCCACGCCGGCCGTGGACGTACGCAGCACGGACGGGCCGAGCCGGACCGGGCGGGCGCCCGCGTCGGCGAAGGCGGTCAGCTCGACCGGGGCGATGCCGCCCTCGGGGCCGACCACCAGCACGACCTCGCCCGTCCCGGGCAGCTCGACGGTGGTCAGCCGCTCCTCGGCCTCCTCGTGCAGCACGAACGCGGCACCGGCCCCGGTGATCCGCCGGACCACGGTGGCGGTGGACTCGTCCGGGGCGCCGGCCACCACCGGCAGCCACGGCCGGCGGGCCTGCTTGGCCGCCTCCCGGGCGGTCGCCACCCACTTGTCCCGGGCCCGTACGCCCCGGTCGCCGCGCCACTGCGTCACCGAGCGGGACGCCGCCCAGGGCACGATCTCGTCCACCCCGACCTCGGTCATCGCCTGCACGGCCAGCTCGCCCCGGTCCCCCTTGGCGATGCCCTGCACCACCACGATCCGGGGGACGGGCGCGTCGGCGTACCCCCGGGAGGTGACGTCGAGGTCGAGGGTGCCCCGGCCGACGGCGGTGACCACCGCGGCGGCCGTGCCGCCCCGACCGTCGGCGAGGAGCAGTTCCTCGCCGACGCGCAGCCGCTGCACGGTGGCCGCGTGGTGGCCCTCCGGGCCGTCCAGGGTCAGCGTGTCGCCGGTGGGCAGCGCCTCGACCAGGAACAGCGGCGCGGACACGTCAGGCGTGCCCGTTGAAGGCGTCGCGCATCCGGGAGAAGAAGCCGCCCTGCTTGGTCAGCTCGGCGACCTCCTCGCCCCGGGTCTTGGCGAAGTCGCGCAGCATCCGCTCCTGGTCGGCGTCGAGCTTGGCCGGGGTCCGCACGTCGAGGTGGACGTAGAGGTCACCCCGGCCGGTGCCGCGCAGGTGCGGCACGCCCCGGGCGCGCAGCCGCAGCGTGCTGCCCGGCTGGGTGCCGGCCTTGACGTCGACCGTCTCCTCGCTGTCCAGCGTCTTGATGGTCAGCCGGGTGCCGAGGGCGGCGGCGGTCATCGGCACGGTGACCCGGCAGTGCAGGTCGTCGCCCTTGCGGGAGTACACGTCGTGCGGCCGCTCGTGGATCTCCACGTAGAGATCGCCGGCGGTGCCGCCACCCGGGCCCACCTCGCCCTGCTGGGCCAGCCGGATCCGCATGCCGTCCTCGACCCCGGCGGGGATCTTGACGGTCAGCGAGCGGCGGGTGCGCACCCGGCCGTCCCCGGCGCAGGTCGGGCAGGGGTGCGGGATGGTGGTGCCGTACCCCTGGCAGACGGTGCAGGGGCGAGCGGAGACCACCTGGCCGAGGAAGGTGCGCTGCACCGACTGCACCTCGCCCCGGCCGCCGCACGCCTCGCAGGTGGCCAGGTGGGTGCCGGCCGCGGTGCCGGCGCCCGAGCAGGTGGTGCAGAGCACCGCGGTGTCCACGGTGATCGGCGCCTCGACGCCGAACGCGGTCTCGTGCAGGTCCAGCTCCAGCCGCAGGATCGCGTCGGCGCCCGGCCGGGTGCGTGACCGCGGCCCCCGGGCGCCGCCCGCGGCACCGCCGAAGAACGCGTCCATGATGTCCTGGAAACCGACGAACGGGCCCGCCCCGCCGGGACCGCCCGGGCCGGCGCCGCCGCCACCCGGGGCGAGCGGGTCGCCGCCGAGGTCGACGATCTGCCGCTTCCGGTCGTCCGATAGGACCTCGTACGCGGCGTTGATGTCCTTGAACTTCTCCTGTGCCTCCGGGTCCGGATTGACGTCCGGGTGGAACTGCCGCGCCAGCTTGCGATAGGCGCGCTTGATCTCGTCGTCGGAGGCCTCCCGGCTCACGCCGAGAATGCCGTAGTAGTCCCTGGCCACTGCGTTCGGTGTCCTCATGTTCGTCTCGCGTTGCGCGGTCGTCGGCCGGAGCCGGCCACCGGCCCCTGCCCTGGGTCAGTTCTGGGCCAGCAGCTCGCCCACGTAGCGTGCCACGGCCCTCACCGTGGCGATGGTGCCGGGGTAGTCCATCCGGGTGGGTCCGAGCACGCCCAGGCCGCCGACGATGGTCGCGCCCGGGCCGTACCCGGTGCTGACCACCGAGGCGGCCCGCAGGTTGTCGATCTCGTTCTCGTCGCCGATCAGCACCCGGGTGGTGCTCGGCTCGGCCTCGCCGATGAGCTTGAGCAGCACCACCTCCTCCTCGAGCGCCTCGAGGATGGGGCGAAGCGAGCCCTGGAAGTCGAGCAGGCCGCCCCGGGTCAGGTTGGCGGTGCCGGCCAGCGCGATGCGCTCCTCGTGCCGTTCGACCAGCGTCTCCAGCAGCACCGTGGAGAGCGTGGTCATCGCCCCGCGCAGGTGCGGGGCGGACTCGTCGACCAGCGCCTGGACCAGCGGCGGGGTCTCCGACAGCCGGCTGCCGACCAGCTTCTCGTTGACCAGCCGGCGCAGGTCGGTGACGTGGTCGGCGGGGATCGGCGCGGGCAGCTCCACCAGCCGCTGCTCGACCCGGCCGGTGTCGGCGATCATGACCAGCATCAGCCGGGTGGTGGAGATCGGCACCAGCTCCAGGTGGCGTACCGACGAACGGGCCAGGCTGGGGTACTGCACCACGGCGACCTGCCGGGTCAGCTGGGCCAGCAGCCGGACGGTGCGGTGCACCACGTCGTCCAGGTCGACCGCGCCGACCAGAAAGCGCTCGATCGCCCGGCGTTCGGCCGGGCTCAGCGGCTTGACCCGGGAGAGCCGGTCGACGAAGAGGCGGTAGCCACGGTCGGTGGGCACCCGGCCGGCACTGGTGTGCGGCTGCCGGATGTAGCCCTCCTCCTCCAGCACGGCCATGTCGTTGCGCACCGTCGCCGGGGAGACGCCGAGCTGGTGCCGCTCGACCAGGGCCTTGCTGCCGACCGGCTCCTGCGTGGCGACGTAGTCCTCGACGATCGCGCGCAGCACGGCGAGCTTGCGGTCGTCGAGACCCATCTCCACCTCCTGACGCAGGTCGGCCCGGGGCAGCTGGCCCGCCCCGGGCGAGCGCACTGGCACTCGACTGTAGCGAGTGCCAGTCTACGTCGGCGCCCCCGCCAGCGCGATGATCAGCGACAGACCACCGGTGCGGCGACAGGGCCGAACAGCCGGACATCCCGCGCGATGTCGCTCTGGTGCACCCTTGCCACCAGCCCCTACCGTGACATCCATGACTGAACCACCTCGCCCTCCCGGAGCGGGGGACCCCGGCGACCGGCCGGACCCGACCGCCCCCTCCGGCTCGTCGTACGAGCCGCCCACCGCACCACTGTCCGGGGCACCGGCCGCGGGCGGCTATCCCCCGCCCGGCGGCTATCCGCCACCCACCGGTGGCCAACCGCCGTCGGGCGGCTACCCCCCGCCGGGCGGCTACTCCGCGCCGGGCGTCGGCTATCCGACCGCCGGCGGATACGGCGCTCCCGGCGGCGGCTACGCCACCAACGACGACAAGACCTGGTCGCTGATCGCGCACTTCGGCGGCCCGGTCGGCGTGATCGTCGGCGGCAGTCTGCTCGGCTGGGTGGCGCCGCTGATCGCGCTCTCCGCCAAGGGTCAGCAGTCGCCCACCGTGCAGGCGCACGCGACGGCCTCGCTGAACTTCCAGATCACCTGGGCGATCGCCAGCGCCATCGGCTTCGTCCTGGCCATCATCACCTGCGGGATCCTCTTCTTCATCCCGCTGCTGACCGCCCTGGTGCCGATCATCTTCGGCATCATCGGCGGCGTGAAGGCCACCGAGGGTGTGGTCTACCGCTACCCGATGAGCTACGCCTTCAAGAAGTGACCGGTCCCGGCCGGCCCGCGTGGGCCGGCCGGCCCGCGGCAGGTCAGGGCAGCAGGTCCCGTACCACGGCGTCGGCGAGCAGCCGGCCGCGCAGGGTGAGCACGGCGCGGCCGGCCGCGTACTCCGGGCCGGCCAGCAGGCCGTCGGCCAGCGCCCGCTCGGCACCCGCCCGGCCCGCCGGGTCGAGGGCGTCCAGCGGCAGCCCCGAAGCGAGCCGCAGCCGGAGCATGACGTCCTCCATGTGCGCCTCGTCGGCGCTCAGCACCTCCCGGGCCAGGCCGGGTGACTCCCCGGCGGCCAGGCGCTTCGCGTACGCCGTGGGGTGCTTGACGTTCCACCAGCGCACCCCGCCGACGTGGCTGTGCGCCCCCGGGCCGAGGCCCCACCAGTCCGCGCCGGTCCAGTAGAGCAGGTTGTGCCGGCACCGGGCCGCCTCGGAGCGGGCCCAGTTGGAGACCTCGTACCAGGAGAAGCCGGCCGCGCCGAGGGCGGCCTCCGCGGCCAGGTACCGGTCCGCGGCCACGTCGTCCGAGGGGTACGGCAGCTCGCCGCGCCGCATCCGGGCGGCGAGCCGGGTGCCGTCCTCCACGATCAGGGCGTACGCGCTGACGTGGTCCACCCCGGCGGCGACCACCTGGTCGAGTGAGGCGGCGAAGTCCTCCGCGCGCTCCCCCGGCGTGCCGTAGATCAGATCCAGGTTGACGTGGTCGAACCCGGCGTCGCGGGCCTCCAGTGCGGCGGCGGTGGCCCGGCCGGCGCTGTGCTTCCGGTCGAGGATCGCCAGCACCCCGGGCGCGGCGGACTGCATGCCCAGCGAGATCCGGGTGTACCCGGCCGTCCGCAGCGTGCGCAACGACTGCGGGGTGACCGACTCGGGGTTGGCCTCGGTGGTCACCTCGACGTCGGCGGCCAGCCCCCAGGTGCGGTCGATGCCGTCCAGGATGCGGGCCAGGTCGTCGGCGGGGAGCAGGGTGGGCGTGCCGCCGCCGACGAAGACGGTGTCCACCCGCGGCGGCGGGGTGTCGCCGAGGACCCGGGCGGCCAGCGCCAGCTCGGCCAGGACGGTGTCGGCGTACGACTCCCGGTCGGCGCCGCCGCCGAGCTCAGCGGCGGTGTAGGTGTTGAAGTCGCAGTACCCGCAGCGGCTGGCGCAGAACGGCACGTGGACGTACACGCCGAAGCCGCGCGCGCCGACCGCGCTCAGGGCGGTGGCGGGCAGCGACCCGTCGACGGGGACGGTCTCGCCTTCTGGAAGGACGCCGGGCATGGCCACTAGTGTGCCCGGCATGACGTCTCCCGACCGCCTCGTGCGGGTCGCCACGGCCCGTGGGGTGACCACCCTCACCCTGGACAGCCCGCACAACCGCAACGCGCTCTCCACTCCCCTGATGACCGAGCTGCTGGCCGGGATCGCCGCGGCGGTCGCCGACGACGCCGTACGGGTGATCGTGCTGGACCACACCGGGCCGGTCTTCTGCTCGGGCGCGGACCTGAAGGAGACGTCCGCCGCGTACGCCAGCGGGACCGTGCCGGCCGGGATGCTGGGCGACGTGCTGGCAGCGGTCTGGGAGTGCCCGAAGCCGGTGCTGGCGAGGGTGGCCGGGCCGGCCCGGGCCGGCGGGCTGGGCCTGATCGCGGCCGCCGACCTGGCGGTTTGCGCGCAGGAGGCGACGTTCGCCTTCACCGAGGTGCGGATCGGGGTGATTCCCGCGGTCATCTCCGCCACCGTGCTGCCCCGGTTGCACCCGCGCGCGGCGGCCGAGCTGTACCTGACCGGGGACATCTTCGACGGCCGGCGGGCCGCCGAGATCGGCCTGGTGACCGCGGCCGTCCCGGCGGACGGGCTGGACGCGGCGGTGGAGCGCTGGTGCGCCTCGCTGGTACGGGGGGCGCCGCGGGCGCTGACCGGCGCGAAGGAACTGCTGCGCCGCCCGGCCGCCACCGACCTGCGCGGCGAGATCGCCGAGCTGTCCGCCCTCTCCACCGGCTACTTCCTCTCCGAGGAGGGCCGCGAGGGAGTGCTGGCCTTCCGCGAGAAGCGATCTGCTCGATGGGTGGCCGCTCTGGACGGTGGTCCGGCAGAGCAGGCACGGTAGCGCCCACCTCGGGCGGTTTTCTTCCTTTTATCCCGGGAACGTGAACCGGTCGGCCGACCCGGCTCGCGTTTCGGAGACGTACGCTGGTGTGGACCGTGAGACAGGAGGTGCGGGTGCGAACCAGGGCAATAGTGGCAGCCGGTGTCGTGTTCGCGGTCGTCGCCCTTCTCGGGGTCTGGGTCGTCGTCCGCCAGCTCGGTGGACAGCTCCGGCTCCCCGTCGCCAGCCGCACCTGCACCGTCCAGGCCGACGGCACGGTGGTGCTGGACGCCGACCAGATGGCGAACGCGGCGACCATCGCGGCGATCGGCATCCAGCGGCAGATGCCCGAGCGGGCGGTGGTGGTGGCCCTGGCCACCGCGTACCAGGAGTCCGGCCTGCGCAACCTCGCCGGCGGCGACCGGGACTCGGTCGGCCTGTTCCAGCAGCGACCCAGCCAGGGCTGGGGCACCCCGGAGCAGATCCGCGACCAGCGGTACGCGGCGAACCGGTTCTACGCCGCACTGAAGAAGGTGCGCGGCTGGGAGACGATGCGGGTCACCGACGCGGCCCAGGCGGTCCAGCGGTCGGCCTTCCCGACGGCGTACCAGAAGTGGGCGGACGAGTCCGAGGTGCTGACCCGGGCCCTGCTCGGCGAGGCGACCGGCGCCGTGGCCTGCACGGTGGGCCGGACGCCGGCGATGCGGGGCGAGGCCGCCGCGGCCGCGCTGACCCGCGGCCTGACCCTGGACTGGGGCCTGACGGGCACCGGCACGGTCGCCGCACTGACCGGGCTCACCGTGCCCGCCGCCGACCGTCGCGACGGCTGGCGGTACGCCCACTGGCTGGTGTCGCACGCGCCCGACCACGGCGTGAAGCGGGTCCGCTTCGCCAACCTGGAGTGGACCGCCGAGGAGGGCACCTGGGCCAAGGTGTCCGACGGCCGTCCCGCCGACGCCCAGGTGTTGGCGGAGGTCTTCGCCGAGGGGTGACCCCGGCCGCCCGCCGCGCGGACGGCGACCGGGTCAGGGGCGGCTGCCCGCCACCCGGCGGCGCACCTTCGCCAGGATCGGCTCCGGCAGCTCGGCGGCGTCGAGCAGCCGGGGCAGCAACTCCGGTTCGAGGCTCGTCGCCCGGAACACCTCGCCGATGGTGACCCCGTGCGCCGGGCGGTCCACCACCTCGACCGGGTCGCCCGCGCCGACCTCGCCCTCGCGCAGCACCCGCAGGTACGCCCCGGGCGCCGCCCGCACCGTGAACCGCCTGATCAGGTCGGGTACGCCCCAGAAGCCGGCGAAGGTGGTGCACGGGGTGCGCGGCTTGGTCACCTGGAGCACCGCCGAGCCGATCGCCCACTGCTCGCCGATGACCGCCCCGGTCACGTCCACCGCCCAGGTGGTCAGGTTCTCGCCGAACCCGCCGGGCGGGACGGTGCGCCCCAGCTCGGCCGACCACCACTCGGCGTCCTCCGCCGCGTACGCGTAGACCGCCTGGTCGGGGCCGCCGTGGTGGGCGCGTTCGCCGATGAAGTCTCCGGTCACCCCGTCGGCGCGCAACAGCACCGCGCCGTCGACCGGCCGCTTGTCGATGCCGCTGCGGCCGCTCACGTCGCCCGCCCACTCCGCCTCGGTCACCACGCCGAGGTTCACCGCCGCCAGCCTGCCCGTCATGGCCGTCAGCCTAGTCGGTTACTCGGGTGACGGCTTCCCCGGAAAGTACTTGCCTACAAGGAAAGCAAGTTGTTTACTTTCCTTATAGGCAAGTACTCGCCTCACTCTCAAGGAGAACGCCGTGTCCGAACCCGCCGTCTCCCCCGCGGCCGCCGCCGACGCGCTGGCCGAGATCCACGCCCGCCGGGACCAGGCAGTCACCGCCGCCCTCGTCCCCGGCTGGTACTGGCCCGCCCTGGGCGGCCTCATGGTCGCCTTCACCGCCGCCGTCGAGACCCACCGGCCGTGGGTGGTCGCGGTCGGATCGGTCGGGTATGCCCTGGGCCTCGGCGCCCTGGTCGCCCGGGTCGCGCTGCGGCACCGCGCCCAGGTGCGCAACTCCCTGATCGGGGTCCGCGGGGCGGTCGCCATCGTGGGCTACGCGCTCGGCCTGGTCGCCCTCGGCCTGGTCACCGGGTTCGCAGCGGAGTCGGCGGGACTGGCCTGGCCGGCGACCATCGGCGCGGCGGCCACGGCGGGTGCGATGACCGCCACCGGGCAATCGCTGATGGGGTACCTTCGCGGCGTGATGACCGCCCGGCCGATCGGCGGTGGCCGGTGACCGCACCCCGGTTCGACGAGCTGATCCACGCGCCGACCCGACTCTCCCTGGTGAGCCTGCTCGCCGCCACCGAGTGGGCCGAGTTCCGCTACCTGCGCGAGCAGCTCGGCCTCTCCGACTCGGCGCTGTCCAAGCAGCTCTCCACCTTGGAGCAGGCCGACTACGTCGAGGTGCGCAAGAGCTTCGTCGGCAAGCGGCCGCGCACCTCGGTCAAGCTGAGCCGGCGCGGACGCGGCGCGTTCGACGGGCACGTCGCCGCGCTGCAGCAGATCGTCGCGCAGGCCGGCGCGAGCGTGCTGCCCTGACGGGAGCCCGGCAGGGTGAACAGCGCCGAGGCGGCAGGCGTACGCGAATTCCCGGCGCGGACGCGAGCGGGCGCCCGTCCCCGAGGGGGTACGGGCGCCCGCTGAGCGTGCGTGCGGTGCGGGATTACCGGTGGGTGACGCCGCGGTGGCGACCCACGCCGGACACCAGGGCCACGCCGATGGCGGCGAGCACGACCTGGACCAGCAGCTCCATCCAGTCGATGCCGGCGGTCTCCGTCGCGATGCCGATCGCGCGAGCCAGCACGGTGCCCAGCAGGGCGGCGCCGACACCGATCAGCATGTGCAGCCAGATCGGCATGTCCTGGCGGCCCGGCACGACCAGGCGGCCCAGAGCGCCGACGATGAGACCGACGACGATAGCGGTGATGATGCCCCAGACGGTGAGCTCCACGACCGTCCTCCTTCTGAAGATGAGTCACACGGTGTGTGGTTCCTGTCGTGACCGCTAAATTCCCGACCGTCCGAAAATCCAAACCGATTCAGCGGAACAGCGGTCGCCGCCCGTCGATGCGCGCCCCCGCGTCCATTGCCACCAGGGACGAGCAACCCCGCCGCTCAGGGCGCGTACGGCGACCACCGGGCAGGGCCGCCCGGCCGCCGGAGAATTCCCGGGTACGACGTGGGAGCGCGCACGCGAAACGGCCGGCACCCACCTGTCGGGGGGTGCCGGCCGTGGCCGTCGCGGCGGCGGGCGCTACTTCTTGCCGGGCGCCTTGCCGTCCCCGGAGTCGGAGGAGAGCGCGGCGATGAAGGCCTCCTGGGGGACCTCCACCCGGCCGACCATCTTCATCCGCTTCTTGCCTTCCTTCTGCTTCTCCAGCAGCTTGCGCTTACGACTGATGTCACCGCCGTAGCACTTGGCGAGCACGTCCTTGCGGATCGCCCGGATGGTCTCCCGGGCGATCACCCGGCTGCCGATGGCGGCCTGGATCGGCACCTCGAACTGCTGGCGCGGGATCAGGCTGCGCAGCTTCGCCGCGATGGTGACCCCGTAGTTGTACGCCTTGTCCTTGTGCACGATCGCGCTGAACGCGTCCACCGGCTCGCCGTGCAGCAGGATGTCGACCTTGACCAGGTCGGACGCCTGCTCGCCGGAGGGCTCGTAGTCCAGCGACGCGTAACCCTTGGTGCGGCTCTTCAACTGGTCGAAGAAGTCGAAGATGATCTCCGCGAGGGGCAGCGTGTAGCGCAGCTCCACCCGGTCGGCGGAGAGGTAGTCCATGCCGAGCAGGCTGCCCCGGCGGCCCTGGCAGAGCTCCATCACAGCGCCGACGTAGTCGGTCGGGGTGAGCACGGTGGCGCGCACGACCGGCTCGTACACCTCGGCGATCTTGCCGGTGGGGTACTCGCTCGGGTTGGTCACCACGAGCTCCTGGCCGTCCTCGGTGATGGCCCGGTAGACCACGTTCGGCGCGGTGGAGATCAGGTCGAGGTTGTACTCGCGCTCCAGCCGCTCCCGGATGATCTCCAGGTGCAGCAGGCCGAGGAAGCCGCAGCGGAAGCCGAAGCCGAGCGCGCCGGAGGTCTCCGGCTCGTAGTCGAGCGCGGCGTCGTTGAGCTTGAGCTTGTCCAGCGCCTCGCGCAGGTTGGGGTAGTCGGAGCCGTCGATCGGGTAGAGCCCGGAGTAGACCATCGGCTTCGGGTCCTTGTACCCGCCCAGGGCCTTGGTCGCCGGCCGCGAGTTGATGGTCACCGTGTCACCGACCCGGGACTGCCGGACGTCCTTCACGCCGGTGATCAGGTAACCCACCTCGCCGACGCCGAGCGCGTCGGCCTTCACCATCTCGGGCGAGATGACGCCGATCTCCAGCAGCTCGTGCACCGCGGCGGTGGACATCATCTTGATCCGGTCGCGGGCACTGATCCGCCCGTCGATCACCCGGACGTAGGTGACCACGCCCCGGTAGACGTCGTACACCGAGTCGAAGATCATCGCCCGGGCGGGCGCGTCGGCGTCGCCCACCGGCGGCTGGAACTGTCGGACGATCTCGTCGAGCAGGTACGGCACGCCCTCGCCGGTCTTGCCGGAGACCTTGATGCAGTCCGCCGGGTCGCCGCCGATCAGGTGGGCCAGCTCCTCGGCGTACTTCTCCGGCTGGGCGGCCGGCAGGTCGATCTTGTTGAGCACCGGGATGACGTGCAGGTCGTTCTCGAGCGCCAGGTACAGGTTGGCCAGCGTCTGCGCCTCGATGCCCTGCGCGGCGTCGACCAGCAGGATCGCGCCCTCGCAGGCGGCCAGCGAGCGGGACACCTCGTAGGTGAAGTCGACGTGGCCCGGGGTGTCGATCATGTTGAGCACGGCCTGCTCGCCGGCCCGCTCGCCCTCCCGGATGGTCCACGGCATCCGGACGGCCTGGCTCTTGATGGTGATGCCACGCTCGCGCTCGATGTCCATCCGGTCGAGATACTGCGCGCGCATCTGCCGGGGGTCGACCACGCCGGTGAGCTGCAACATCCGGTCGGCCAGGGTCGACTTCCCGTGGTCGATGTGGGCGATGATGCAGAAGTTCCTGATGCGCGCCGGGTCGGTGGCACCAGGAGCGTTCGCGCCGGGATCGAGCGTCGGTGGCACAGCGGTCCGTTCTGGTCGGCTGACGTGAGCGGGCCGGCGCGCGCCGGCCCCCTCTATGCTCCCACGTCGCTCCGGACGCGCTCCGATCACTCCTGGGTGCCGCGGCTCACGGTCCGGTGCTCCGCCGCCGCCTTCCCCGGCCGGGCCGGGTCACTCCTCGGGCGGCTCGACGAAGAGCGCCGCGAGTCGGGGCAGCCGACGCCGTGCCTCGTCCTCGTCGTCGAAGTCCCAGAAGTCGTTGAGGTCGGGCGCGACGACCGGGTCCCGCTCCGCCGGCAACTCAGTCGCGGTCGCCTTCCGGTGCGCCTCCCACGGCACCGCCAGCATGTCCTCGCACTCGAACTCCTCGCCGCTGAGCGCGGCGGCCCGCACCCGGGGCAGCTCCGCCAGGGAGTCGGGGTCACCGACCGCCCGGGCGAACACCGCCCGGCCCTGGGTCATCAGCCAGCCACGGAAGTACTCGAAGCCGTCGTCGGAGGCGCCCCCGTTGATCAGGTAGGCCGCGCCCCAGAGGTCGACCTGGTAGGAGGCGGACAGCACCCGCTGCTGGTGGCGCGCGTACCCGACGATGTCCTTCGGGTCCCGCTCGGCCAGCAGGGCGACGGCGCGGGCGGCGACCGCGTCGGGCTCTCCCCCGCCACCCGCGCGGGCCTGGTCGATCAGCTGCCAGAAGTCGTCGGTCCTCATGGCCTGGCAGTCTCCCAGACCCACTCCCGGCCGCGAGCCGGCAGCGGGAACAGCGCGGCGAGTCGCGGGTACCGGCGGACGGCGGAGTCCACCGCCTCGCCGACGACGGGGACGCGTCGGATGGGCGCGCACGCACCGGCAGGGCAGCATGGTGGGGTGCCCGCGATCTCGCCGCCCCCGGTGCCGTACCACGCCACCGCCGTCCGACCGGACTGGTCGGCGCTGCCGGCCGGGCTGCGCGACGCGGTGGTCACCCGGCTCGGCGCGCCGGTGGTGTCGGCGCGTACCGCGGGGGCCGGCTTCACCGGCGGGTTCGCCGCCCTGCTGACGGCCGCCGACGGCGGCCAGGTCTTCGTCAAGGCCGCCGACCTGACCCACCAGCGGCACCTCGCCGACTGGTACGCCCGGGAGGCGGCGGTCCTCGCCCGGCTCCCGGCCGGCCTGCCGGTCCCCCGCCCGGGCTGGGCGCTGACCGCGTCCGGCTGGTACGCGCTCGGCCTGGACGCCCTCGACGGCCGCACGCCCCGGCTGCCCTGGGACCCGGCCGAGCTGGACGCCGTCCTCGCCGGGTACGCCGAGCTGGCCACCGCGCTGGCCGATCCGCCCGCCGGCCTGGTCGCCCTCGGGCTGCCCCGCCTGGCCGACCTGGCCCGCGACGACATCCTCTGGTGGGGCGAGGTCGCCGCCGGCCGCGAACCGGCGCCACCGATGCCAGCTGCGGCGCGCGACCGGCTGCCCGAGCTGGTCGCGCTGGAGTCCCGACTGCCCGGGTACGCCGCCACCGGCCGCGGCCTGGTCCACGGCGACCTGCGGGTGGACAACGTGCTGCTCGACGCCGGCGGCCGGGCCTGGTTCTGCGACTGGAACTGGCTCTGCCACGGCCCCGCCTGGTTCGACCTGGCCGGCCTGCTGATCACCGGGTACGCCAGCGGCCGGCCCGTGGACACGATCTTCGCCGGCCATCCGGCCACGGCCGACGCCCCGCCGGACGCCCTCGACGTGACGCTGGCCGCGCTGGCTGGCTACTACCTCACCTCCGCCGCCACCGGCCCGCCCCCGGCCCCGCCGGCCCCGAGACCCGCGCCGCCGGTCTCCCCGCACCTGCGGGCGCACCAGCGGTTCAGCGGGGAGCAGGCGCTGCGCTGGCTGGCCGCCCGGCGGGGCTGGAGCTGAGTCGTTTTGGCTCGTCCCGGCCGACCTGGTAACCTGGCTCTTCGCGCAGCGATGACGCCTGCTCGTCGCGTGCGGAAGCAGACCAAACCGAGCTATCAAGACGAGGCTGTCGCGTGGCGAACATCAAGTCCCAGATCAAGCGCAACCGGCAGAACGAGAAGCGCCGGCTGCGCAACAAGTCGGTCAAGTCGTCGCTGAAGACCGCCATCCGGAAGTTCAACGAGGCTGCGGAGGCCGGTGACGCCGAGAAGGCCACCGTTCTCATGCGTGACGCGGCCCGCAAGCTGGACAAGGCCGCCAGCAAGGGCGTCATCCACTCCAACCAGGCGGCGAACCGGAAGTCGGCGATCGCCAAGCGCGTCGGCTCGCTCTCGGCCTGACCGAGCGACCTCAGACCTGACCTGAAGCCCCGGGCGTCGCCCGGGGCTTCAGGCTGTCCGCCTTCCGCCGCATGGTCCACCCCGTCTACGGCAGGTGGCGGCGTCGCGATGGCACGGACACCGCAACATCGCGCGAGCGGAGTCGATCACGGTCGCGGACGCCGACGACCATGGGACGGGTCAGGGTCGGTCGGCGGGATCGCCGTCCGTGCCGGCGGGCCAGCGGGTGGCCCCGGACCGCCACGCCTGCGTCCCGTCCCGCCGCTGCCCCGCCGGGGCCGGCGCCGGTTCGGCGGCGACCACCACGCCCGGCACGGTCCGGGGCACCCGTACCCGGCCGACCACCGGCTCCATCTGCCGCCGGAACCGGTCCCGCTCCTGCTCCGGCACCAGTGCCGCCGAGCGCACCACCTGCTCGGCCACCATGTCGTTGAGCTTGACCATCAGTGCCACGGCGGCGGGCAGCACCACCACGGCCCACCAGCTGACCAGCTCGGCCAGGGCAAGCAGCACAGCGAGCGCCACCACGCCTTCGAAGAAGAGGAAGCAGAGCACCCCACCCGGGTCGACGACGCGCAGTCCGAGCGCCCGGGCGTAGAGCGCTCGGTGCCGCTCCTCCTCCCTGGGCACGGTGCTCCACGCCGTCCGGGTGAGGCCGGTCACCGGGCGCCGCCCCGCCGGGCGGCGGCGACGGAGAAGACCGCCTTCTCCAACGCGTACGCCCGGTCGTCCGCGCCGCCCTTGACCGCCGCGTTGCACTCGGCGGCCGCCCGCATCGCCTCGACCAGGCCCTCCGGGGTCCAGCCCCGGGCCCGTTGCTGCGCGTTCTTGATCTTCCAGGGGGGCATGCCGAGGGTGCTGGCCAGCTGGTACGGGTCGCCCCGGCCGGCGGCGGCGACCCGGGCCACGGTGCGAACCCCGTCGGCGAGGGCGTCGGCGATCGGCACCGGGTCGACCCCGACGTGCAGGGCCCAGCGCAGCGCCTCCAGCGCCGCCGGAACGTCACCGATCATGGTCGCGTCGGCGACGGTGAAGCCGCTCACCTCGACCCGGCCGCGGTAGTACCGGGCAACGGTGTCCGCGCCGATCCGCCCGTCGGTGTCGGCGATCAGCTGGGAGCAGGCGGCGGCCAGCTCCCGCAGGTCCCCGCCGACGGCGGCGATCAACGCCTCGGCCGCGTCCTCGGTGCACCTGCCGCCGCCCCGGCGGATCTCGTCCCGCACGAACGCGACCCGGTCGCGGTGCCCCTTGAGCTTCATCGCGGGCACCACGGTGGCACCGGCCGCCTTCAGGCCGTCGGCGAACGCCTTGCCCTTGGCCCCGCCCAGGTGCAGCACCACCAGCTGGACGTCCGGGTCGGGACTCTTCGCGTACGCGAGCAGCGCGGCCACGAGGTCCTTGCGGGCGTCGTGGCCGGCCCGCAGCACCAGCACCCGGCGCCCGCCGAAGAGCGACGGGCTGAGCATCTCGTCGATCTCGCCGACCGTGAGGGACCCCGCCTGGTACTCCCGGACGTCCACGTCGGGGTCGACGCTACGGGCCATCGCCACGGCTTCGCTCACCGCGCGCGTGGCGAGCAGCTCCTCGTCGCCGAGGACGAGCAGGATGGGAGCGAGGCTGGCGGCGGTCACGTGGCCCATCTTGGCACGCTCCACAGCGGGATCGTGCCTGCTCATCGGCGGCTGTGACGGCGGACCCCGCACGCAGCGCAAATCCCGACATTTGCATCGATTACCGGGCCGACCCCGACAATGCGGCTCGATCCCGTGGCCACCGATTCCGTTCACCGGCGTCCCGGCGCGATGCCCCGCGTCACCACCGCCAGACCGTGCCGGCCGGTCACCACCGCCACGTCCCCGTCCGTGTCGGTACGCAAC
This sequence comes from Micromonospora sp. NPDC047548, assembly GCF_040642975.1. NCBI lineage: Bacteria > Bacillati > Actinomycetota > Actinomycetes > Micromonosporales > Micromonosporaceae > Micromonospora > Micromonospora sp. NPDC047548. The sequence continues at coordinate 38,148 of NZ_JBEYTI010000020.1, read as the reverse complement.
ACCCGGACACCGCCCCGGGCCAGCCGGGCCAGCACCGACGGGCTGGGGTGCCCGTAGTCGTTGTCGACGCCGACCTCGACCAGCGCGACGGCGGGCCGGACGGCGTCGAAAAAGGCCGGATCCTGGTACGCGCTGCCGTGGTGGGCGACCTTGAGCACCTCGGCGCGCAGGGCGTCGGGCGGCATCCGGTCCAGCAGGGCCCGCTGTTCCTCTGTCTCGGCGTCCCCGGCGAGCAGGATGCGCACCCCGGCCACGGTGGCGCGCAGCACCAGGGAGTTGTTGTTCGGGTCGGACCGGGTGCCGTGCAACGGGTACGGCGGACCGAGCGCGACCAGCTCCAACCCGCCCGCCCGGTACGACCAGCCTGCCGGCGCCGCTCGCAGCACGGCGGCTCCGGCCGCGGCGGCAGCCACCAGGTCACGCCCGGCCTCCGGCTCGGCAAGCCCCGGGGTGAGCACCTCGGCCACCCGCCGGCCCCGGAAGACCCCGTCCACGCCGCCCACGTGGTCGGCGTGGAAGTGGCTCACCACCAGCAGCGACACCTCCCGTACGCCGAGCCGGCGCAGGCAGCCGTCCACGGCGGACGGCTCCGGGCCGGCGTCGACCACCACGGCGCGACCGGCCGCCACCGGCAGCACCAGCGCGTCGCCCTGGCCAACCGCGCAGCCGACGACCACCCAGCCGGCCGGCGGCCACCCGCTGGCGAGGATCCGGACCGGGAGGGTGCCGAGGATCACCGCGGCGGTGCCGACCGCCACCAGCCGACGTACCACCGGCCGCCGCGTGGCGAGCAGCAGCGCCACCGTCAGCCCGGCCAGCAGCAGCGCGCCCGGCACCCCACCGGGCCAGGGCACCGTGCCGGCCGGCAACCGGGCGCCGACCCGGGCCACGGTCACCAGCCACCAGGCCGGCCAGCTCGCCAGCCAGGCGGCGAACTCCGCGCCGGCCGGCCAGACCGGGGACACGACGGCAGCCAGCACCCCGAGCACCGTGGCCGGCGCGATGGCCGGCACCACCAGCAGGTTCGCCGGCACCGCGACCAGGCTCACCGTGCCGGAGATGCCGGCCACCACCGGCCCGCAGGCGAGCTGCGCCGCCGCCGGGACGGCCAACGCCTCGGCCAGCCCGGCCGGCACACCCCGCCGGCGCAGCGCGTCCCGCCACCTCGGCGCCAGCAGCAGCAACCCACCCGTGGCCAGCACGGAGAGCGCGAACCCGGCGTCCCCGGCCAGGTCCGGGTCGACCATGACCAGGACGCCCACCGCGGCACTCAGCGCGGGCAGCGCCGCCCGGGGCCGCCCGGCGGCCAGCGCTGCCAGCCCGATCGCACCCATGGTGGCGGCCCGCACCACGCTCGGCGACGGGCGGACCAGGACCACGAAGCCGACCAGGGCCAGCCCGCAGAGCACCGCCGCCGCCCCCGGGCCGGCCCGGGCCCAGCGCACCAGGAGCAGCACCGCGCCGACCACGATGGCCACGTTGGAGCCGGAGACCGCGTTGAGATGTGTCATCCCGGTGGCCTGGAAGTCCTCCTCCACCGTGGCCGGCAGCCGGCTCGTGTCCCCCACGATCAGTCCGGGGAGCAGGCCGCCCTGCTCGTCGGGAAGCGGGGCGCAGGCCCGTTGCAGGCCGGCGCGGAGCGTACCGGCGGCGCGCTGGAGCCACGGCGGTGGCCCGTGCGCCACCGGCGGGCCCGGCACGATCAGCACGGCGGCGGTCAGGTCTCCCCCGCGCGGCGCGGTCAACCGCCCCTCGGCGGTCACCCGCTGCCCCGGCAGCCGCCCTCGCCAGGCCGGGTCGGTGGCCAGCACCAGCATCCGCACCGGGGCGCTCACCCGCCGGCCGTCGGGGCCGGTGAGGCGGGTCAGCTCGGCGGCCACCAGCAGGGTCGCCGGCCGGCCGGGAGCGCCGCGGACCGGGCGGGGATCGTCGCGGACCACCAGCTCGGCGGTGACCCGGACCCGCTCGTCGACCAGCGCGCGCAGCGGGGCGGCGTCGCGGACGTGCAGCCGGGCGGCGGTGGCGCTGGCGCCACAGACCACCCCGATCAGCACCGCCACGACGATCCAGCCGTAGCGGCGGGCGGTGCCGGCGGGACGGCCGAGCACGCCGAGCAGGTGCCCGACCACCAGGGCGGCGAGACCTGCCGCGGCGGCCGCCAGCAGCGCCGCCGTCGGCGCGGTGAGGTGCAGGCAGGCCAGCGCGGCGAGCCACGCCGCCACCGCCAGGCCGGCGAGCCGCAGGTCCGGCGGATCACCGGCCGCCTCCACGCCGGGGGCCGACCCACCACCCTGGTCCGGTCCGGTTGCGGCCCCAGCGGCACGATCCGGCCCTCCCCCGGCCACGTCGGCCGCAGATCCACCCGCACGATCCGGCCTGGCCCCGCTTGCGGCCACGCCGGACGCGGACCTACCAACCCGAGCCGACGTGCCGCCGGCACCGTCCACCGTCGGCCTCACACCGTCACCAGGTCCTTGAGCTGCTCGTAGCGGGTGTCACCGATGCCCTCGACCTGGCGCAGGTCACCGACCGAGCGGAACCCGCCGTGCTGGTCACGGTGGGTCAGGATCCGCTGGGCGAGCACCGGCCCGACCCCGGGCAGCCCGTCGAGCTGCGCCAGCGTCGCCGTGTTGAGGTTGACCAGGCCGCCCAGGGCGGGCGCGGCACCGGCGGCCGGTGGCGCGGCGGCGCCGGGCTGGCCGGGCGGCGTGGCGACCCCGACCAGGATCAGCTCCCCGTCGGCCACCTTGCGGGCCGGGTTCAGCAGGGCCACATCCACGCCGGGGAGGGCACCGCCGGCGGCCTGCACCGCGTCGGCGACCCGCGCGCCGGCCGGCACCCGGACCAGGCCGGGGCGGCGTACCTTGCCGGCGACCGCGACGACCAGTTCGCCGGAGGGGGTCCCGGTCGCCTCGGGAGCGGCGGACGGGTCGGGCGCGGACACCGGCGACACCGGGCGGACCGGCTCGGCCTGCGGCCGGGACCGCCAGGCCCAGAAGCCGGCCCCGAGCACCACGACCACCGCGACGGCCGCCAGCGCCCGTACGCCGCGGCGACCCGGATCGAAGGCGCCGGGCCCGGGCAGCCGCGACGCCGGGGCGACGGGAGGAGCGTCCTCGTCCGGTACCGGCACTCCGTGGTCGACCTTTCCGGCCGACGTCCAGGGAAAGGATTTCTCGGAGGCGGAATGCACCGGAAGGCCCGGCCGGACCGGCGGCGCCTCCGGCTCGGCGAACGACCCCGACGCGGACAGGGGAGCCGGGTCGGTGCGTCCCGGCGTGGTCGGCCGGAGACGTGATGTCCCGCCCTCCGACGGCGCCGCCCCGAGCATGCGGAACAGCCGCTGCCGCACCATCGTCTCCTCGTCCTGTGACACGACGCGAGGCTAGGAAGCGAAGGGCCGGGGCGGCAGGCCGACGGTCACGGCCTGTGGACAAGGCAGGCCCCTGTGGACAATCGCCTGATCATGCGCCGCCGTGCTATGGCGAGCTCGCGTGCTGTCGAGCCGGCGGATCAGCTGGCCTCCGGGTCGAGGCCGAGCACCGCCCGTCCCCCGTCGACTGGCAGGGTCAACCCGTTCACAAAGCTCGCCGCGAGCAGGTACGCCACGGCATCCGCCACCTCGTCAACGCGCCTCATCCGGCCGGCCGGATGCAATCGGGCGAGGTCCGCCTCGATCCACTCCCCTCGGCGGTCTCCCGCTCGGCCACGAAGGCGGTGCCGCTCGGTGCGGATGGAACTCCGGGTCCGCCGAGGACCAGGACGCCCACCGCCGCGCTCAGCGCGGGCAACACCGCCCGGGGCGGCCAGCGGCCACCGCCGCCAGTCAGGCCCCGGTCAGCCGCCTGCCGTTTGGCCGGCTGCCGCCGGACACGGCTGGTGTCCAGCGTGTCTGGACAGGACAGGTAGGCGCGGACACCTGGGCAGCCAGCGGGTGGCGGCACCCTCGATGGCGCTCTCGTTCGGACCGTTGACCAAGGGAGCCGCGGAACGTGCCCAGGTAGGTACGACCGAAAGGTGCCCAGTGGCGCGAGGTATATCCGACAGACACCAGGACTGGACACCCGCCGGCAGTCTCGCAGTTCGTCCCAGTCGGCGGGTCCTGCTGCGGTCAGGCCGTGTCGATCCTTGGTAACGGCTGCGTCACCGGACGGCGGTAAGGGCTCCGCACGCATTCGCAGGACACTCAATTGCCGAGAAGCAGGCACCGGGACAGAGCGGGGATGGCGTGCCGCATAGGCATCCTGATATTGAACGCACGCCTCGGACCGAGCCAGAAAGTCGAAGGTGGTCAGCAGGCCGCGCGGCCGATCTGTGACCCCGATCACCGGCGCTTCCCCGCGTACTTCACCTGTGGGCGAAGACGAAGCCACCCTCGACATTTGGGGCCGGCCGATGCAACATCTCGGCCTCGACGGTGAAGCCGGCGGCATCCAGCCAGGCCGCCACCCGGGCCGGTGAGCGACGGTGCACGTAGACGTTCATCGGGTGGCCGCCGTACCCCTCCGTCTTGAGCTTGCTGCCGTCGCCGGCATGGAAGCCCAGCAGCAGGGCCCCGCCAGGCCGCAGCACCCGGAAGAACTCGGCGAGGACCGTGGGTACCTCGTCGTCGGGGACGTGGATCAGGGAGAACCAGGCGAGCAGGCCGGTCAGGGAACCGTCGGCCAGTTCGAGAGCCGTCATGGAGCCGACCTCGAACCGCAGGCCGGGATGGTCCCGGCGGGCCACGTCGATCATCGCGGGCGACAGGTCGACGCCGAACGCATCCAGGCCGACGCCCTGCAGGTAGGCGGTGATCCGGCCCGGACCGCAGCCGACGTCGCCGACCGGCCCGTTCCCCTGGGCGCGCACCAGCTCGGCGAAGAGCGCCAGGATGCCCCGCTGGAACGGCTCGCCGGCGAGGGCGTCGCGCAGCAGGTCGGCATAGCTGACCGCCACAGTGTCGTAGGAAGTCCGAGCGTCGTCGAGCCAACCGGGAACGCGCATGCGAAGACGCTAGCCCCGACTCAGGTGCTCGCGTCGCCCTGGGCAACGCCACCATCGATCCGCGCGAGTGAAACGGTCGGGACCGTCATGTAGATGCCAGACCATGAACGCACGCACGAATCTGCCGGAGATCAGGTGCGCCGGTCACTGGCCTGTTCGCCACCATGCACACCAGTCATGGGCCTGCCTGAGGACGCGCCACCATGCCAGGTGCCTGGGAGTCATGCTTGACCGGTCGATCAACCCCGGCGGCGTGAGTCGGCCGGCCTCGTAGGCGGTCAGCCGTCGCAGTATCTCCGCGCGGTCGAAGCTCGGGAAGCGAACCAACAGGAGCCGTAGCTCGAACTGCGACTCGCACAGCTGGTTGAAGGTTGCCCGGTCCATCGGCCGGGCGGACACGTGCCACGAGTCCGGTGCTGCCCAGTGCGTCATCCGCAGATAGAAGGCGTCGCGAGGGCCGGCTTGGGCGAGCGCAGCCAGGAACGCCAACGACTGCTCAGCTCCGCCAGGTCTGCCGGAACATCGGCACCGCCCTCAAGCCACAAAGGCGGACTGACGGCACGTCACCAGTCGTAGCGGACGCGGAGCCGTTTGAAGTGGTGCAGCCAGGCGAACGCGCGCTCGACCACCCTGCGGACCTTGGATCAGGGCCGGCGGTGCACGACCACGCTGGCCAGGCCCGGCCCGGCGTGGGCGGCGACGACCGCGCCCGCCTCGGAGACGTACGTGTCGTGCAGCCGGTCGCCGAGCCGCCCGGTGAGCGCGTCGAGAAGCTGCTGGGCCCGCTGCGGCGCGGCGAGGTGGTGCACCCCGAGGTCCACCTCGGCGTCGCCGGCCGCCTCGACGGCCAGGTCGACCAGGCGGGCCACACCCCGGCTGGCGGTGCGCACCTTGTCCTTGACCACGATCGCCCCGTCCGGCATATGCATGATCGGCTTCACCGAGAGGGCGGTGCCGAGCAGCGCCTCGGCCGCGTTGATCCGGCCGCCCCGGCGCAGGAACTCCAGCGTGTCGACGTAGAAGTAGATGGTGGTCCGGTCGACGGCGTCCCGGGCCGCCTGCCGTACCCCGGGAAGGTCGGCGCCGGCCTCGGCGGCGGTGGCGGCGGCGAGCACCGGGAAGCCCAGGCCCATGCCGGTGGATCGGCTGTCGACCACCTCGACCCGGTCGCCCAGCTCGGCGGCGGCCAGCCGGGCCGCCTCGACGGTGCCGGAGAGTTCCGCCGACAGGTGCACCGACACCACGCCGTCCGCGCCGCCGTCCAGCAGTTTCCGGTACGTCCGCGCGAACTGCTCCGGGGCCGGGCGGGAGGTGCTGACCGAGACCCGCCGACCGCCGAGCACCCGGGTGGCGTCTGCGGGGAAGGTCTCCACCCCCTCCAGCCCTTCCGCCCCGTTGAGCACAACGGTCAGCGGCACCACGGTCAGCCGGTGCGCCTGCACCAGCTCGGGCGGAAGGTAGGCGGTGGAGTCGGTGACGACCGCGACGGGCATGCCCGGCACGCTAGCCGATGACGGCGCTGACCGCCCGGGCCGGAGGGCTCAGACCGACTCCGCGGATGCCGGCCGGGTGATCAGGCCGACGTTGTGGGCCCGCAGGTGCCAGCCCCGGACGTCGTCGTGGCGCAGCTCGGTCCAGTGGCAGTTCTGCAGGGAGCCTACGGTCCGCAGCACTGCGTGGTCCCAGCCGAGCAGGTGGCCGACGCCCTGCCGGGCCCCGCCCCCGTGGGTGGCGACCACGACGGTGCCACCGGCGACGAGGTCGGCCGCGTCCTGGAGTGCCGCGCCGACCCGCTTGCCGAGGTCGTCGAGGGTTTCGATCTCCGCGCCCGGGTCCGGGTCGCCGGCCCGCCAGCGCGCGTACTCCTCGGGGAAGCGGGCGGCGACCTCGGTGAGGGCCAGCCCCTGCCAGCGGCCGAAGTACCGCTCGCGCAGGCGGGCGTCGGTGCGTACCGGCAGACCGGTGAGCGCGGCGAGGGCGGCGGCGGTGGCCGAGGCCCGGCTGAGGTCGGAGGCGACGATGGCGTCCGGACGCAGGGCCGCGAGCAGCGGCGCGACCTCGCGCGCCTGCTCGCGGCCCAGGTCGTTCAGCGCCACGTCGGTCTGCCCCTGGACCCGGCTGGCGGCGTTCCAGTCGGTGTTGCCGTGCCGCCAGACGATCAGGCGGGTCATTCCGCGCTGGCGGTGCCGGCGGAGGCGTCCGCCTCGACCAGGTCCCGGTCCACGAACGGGACCTGGGGGCAGTCCTTCCAGAGCCGGTCGAGGGCGTAGAACTCGCGCTCCTCGGTGTGCTGCACGTGCACCACGATGTCGACGTAGTCGAGCAGCACCCAGCGGCCACCCCGCTCGCCTTCGCGCCGGACCGGCTTGGCCTTCTCCGGCAGCTCGAGCAGCCGCTCCTCGATGGCGTCGACGATGGCCAGCACCTGACGCTCGTTGGGGGCCGCGGCGAGGACGAACGCGTCGGTGATGGCGAGCTGGTCGCCCACGTCGATGATGACGATGTCCTGCGCCTTCTTGTCGGCCGCGGCCTGGGCGGCGGCCATCGCCAGCTCGTGAGCGCGTTCGGAAACTGTCACCGTTCTCCTTCGATCAACCGTACGACCCTCCAAGGGTCTCACACCCGGCGGCGCGACGACTTGTCAGTTCTGGTCGATTACCTGGACAGACACCCACATACCCGGCGGATTCACTGCTGGTAGAGCCGCCGTTTCGCGATGTACTGCACCACACCGTCGGGCACCAGGTACCAGACCGGCTCCCCCCGGGCCACCCGGGCGCGGCAGTCGGTGGAGGAGATCGCCATCGCCGGGACCTGTACCAGGCTCACCGTGTCGGCGGGCAGGTGCTTGTCGGTGAGCTCGAACCCGGGGCGGGTCACCCCGATGAAGTGGGCCAGCTCGAAAATCTCGTCCAGATCCTTCCAGGAGAGGATCTTCTCCAGCGCGTCGGCGCCGGTGATGAAGTACAGCTGCACCTTCGGGCCGTACTCGGCGTGCAGGTCGCGCAGGGTGTCGACGGTGTAGGTGGGGCCGCCCCGGTCGATGTCCACCCGGTTCACCTGGAAGCGCGGATTGGAGGCGGTGGCGATCACCGTCATCAGGTAGCGGTCCTCGGCGGGGCTGACCGGCTCGTCCGCCTTCTGCCACGGCTGACCGGTCGGGACGAAGACCACCTCGTCCAGGCCGAACCGGTCGGCCACCTCGCTGGCCGCCACGAGGTGCCCGTGGTGGATCGGGTCGAAGGTGCCGCCCATGATGCCGATCCGCCGGATGTCTTCCTCCACCTGACGATCGTAGGCCGGGGACGGCCGGCGACCCGTCGGGGCCGCCGGACCATCCCGTCCGCCGACCCGGCTCAGGCGGACGCGGCGGCCACCGCCGTCCGGGCGACCAGCGCGCGGCGCAGGTCGTCGTCCAGGTCGGTGACCCAACGGCGCAGCCCGGGCGTGAGGTCGTCGCGGGCCAGCAGCGCCGCGGCCAGGTCCCGGGTGGGCTGCGCCGCCGCGTAGCGGGGGAACGCCAGGATGGTGACCTCGTCGGCCGTCCAGGCCGTACGCAGCCGCGCGGCGGCCGGCATGTCGGCGAAGTACCGCTCGACGTACGGCGCGGTCAGCTCGGCCTGCTCGGGCTGCCAGAATCCCTCGGCGGTCGCCTCGACCAGGCGGTTGGACAGTTCGGTGCTGCTGGTCACGATCTCCCAGGCGGCCCGCTTGGCGGCGGCGTCCGGCAGCGCCGCCCGGCAGCACGCGGCCCGCTCCGCCCCGGTGGCGCTGCGGTCGGCGGCGGCCTCGGCGGCGATCTCCGGCTCACCGGCCGCGCCCAGCACCACCAGCCGTAGCAGCAACGCCCAACGCAGATCGGTGTCCACCGCCAGCCCCTCCGGCACCCCGTCCCCGGCCAGCCAGCCGCGCAGCAGCGCGGTGTCGGTGGTGGCGGCGATCAGGCCCCGGGCCGCGGCGAGCTGCAACGAGCCGCCAGCCGGGGCTCCGGCGAGCAGCGCGGCGCACGCCCCGGCGACCCGCAGCAGCGCGGCGTCCCGGGCCAGCGGGTCGAGGTAGCGGTCGATCAGGCGGCGGCTCAGGGTGAGCACCTCCTCGGCGATGATCACCTCGGTCTCGGCGGGCAGGGCCGCCGCGATCAGCGAGACCACGCCGGTCACCGGCCGCTCCCCGTCGGTGGCCGCGTCCATCGCCTCCCCCCAGAGCAGCGCCCGGGCCAGCGGGTCGTCCAGGCCCGGCAGCAGCATCGGCACCGCGTCGGCGGAGGCGGGGTCGAGGCGGATCTTGGCGAAGGTCAGGTCGCCGTCGTTGGGCAGCAGCAGGCCGGTGGCCGGCTCACCGATCAGCTCGGTCAGCTCGGTGCGGCCCTTGCCGGCGTCCGGATCGAGGTCCACGTCGACCCGGCGCGCCGTGCCGTCGGTGGCGTACCGGCCCACCCCGATCCGGTGCGGACGCAGCACGGGGTGGGCGTCCGGGGCGGTCTGCACCACGGCCGCGTCGACCCAGCGGCCGTCGGCGTCCACCGCCGTCTCCATCCGCAGGGTGTTGACCTGCGGCCGGCGCAGCCAGCGCTCCGCCCAGTCGGTGAGGTCCCGGCCGGTGGCGGTGCCGGCTCCGTTCGCGGCTGCGGGGCTCGCAGGCTCACTCCTCGCGCCCCCGGTGCTCAGGCTGGCGAGCAGGTCGGCCAGGGTGGCGTTGCCGAACCGGTGGGCGGCGAAGTGGGCGTTGAGGCCGGCCAGGAAGGCCTCGTCGCCGAGCCAGGCGACCAGCTGCCGCAGCACGCTGGCGCCCTTGGCGTACGAGATGCCGTCGAAGTTGAGCAGGGCCTGGGCGGCGTCGGCGACCTCCTCCGGGGCCACCGGGTGGGTGGAGGGCCGCTGGTCGGCGGTGTACCCCCACGCCTTGCGGCGGATCGCGAAGGTCGTCCAGGCCTGGTCGAAGCGGGTCGCCTCGGCGGTCACCCGGGTGCCCAGGTACTCGGCGAAGGACTCGTTCAGCCAGAGGTCGTCCCACCAGCGCATGGTGACCAGGTCGCCGAACCACATGTGCGCCATCTCGTGGGCGATGGTGGTCGCCCGCAGCTCGCGCTGGGTGTCGGTGACCGCCGACCGGAAGACGTAGTCGTCACGGAGAGTGACCAGGCCCGGGTTCTCCATCGCGCCGGCGTTGAACTCCGGCACGAACGCCTGGTCGTACTTGCCGAACGGGTAGCGCTCGGCGAAGAGCTCGTGGAAACGGTCGAGGCACTGCCTGGTGACGGTGAAGATCTCGTCGAGGTCGGCGTCCAGGTGCGCAGCGAGGGAGCGGCGGCAGTAGACGCCGAGCGGAATGCCGTCGTGCTCGGCGCGCCGCACGTGCCAGGGGCCGGCGATCAGCGAGACGAAGTACGTGGCCAGCGGCGCGGTCGGGGCGAACTCCCAGCGCCCCGGCCGGGGGTTGGCGGCGAGCTGCCCGTTGGCGGCCACCGTCCACTCCGGTGGCGCGCTGACCGACAGGGTCACCGGCGCCTTCAGGTCGGGCTGGTCGAAGGCGGCGAAGAGGCGCTGCACGTCGTCCAGGAAGGACATCGCGTAGAGGTAGGTCTCGCCGTCGGCGGGGTCGACGAAGCGGTGCATCCCCTCGCCGGTGTTCGAGTACGCCATCTCGGCGGTGACGGTGAGCGTGTTCTCCCCGGCCAGCCCGGTCAACGGCAGCCGGTTGTCGTCCAGCGAGTCCGGGTCGAGGTCCCGGCCGTTGAGGCGTACCCCCAGCAGTCGCGCGGGTTTGACCTCGACGAAGGTCCCGGCTCCGGGGGTGGCCCGGAACCGGATGGTGGCGGTGGAGTGGAACCGCTCGCCGCCGCCGGTCAGGTCGAGGTCCACCTGGTAGGACTCGACGGTGATCAGCGCGCGACGCGCGGTCGCCTCTACACGGGTCAGGCTCGGCATCCGCTTATCCTGCCCGACGGGGAACCGGACGGGTTCCCCATGACGCGTGGTGATGGAGGACGAACAATGGGTCAGCACCCCAAGGGCGATTTCGACGTGTCCCGGGCGGTCTGGCAGCGGGCCGAGGGTGACACCTCCGACAGCGCGGTCGAGGTGGCCTTCGTCGACGACCTGATCGGCATGCGCAACTCCGCCGAGCCGGACGGGCCGGTGCTGGTCTTCACCCAGGCCGAGTGGGACGCCTTCGTCGCCGGCGCGCAGGACGGCGAGTTCGACCTGGACTGAACGCCGGGGCGTCACGAGGCGGGCCGCGCCCCGTCGACTCCGGGCCGGCGATCCGGCGGTGTCACCTCCACCGGGACACCGCCGGGTCGCCGGCCCGGGGCGTTCAACCGTCGCCCTCGCCCCAGCCGAGGCCACCAGGGCCGGGGGCGTGGTGGAAGCCGGGATGACCGGCCACGTCGGCGCAGCGCTCGCCGTCCGGCCCCGGCGCGCCGCAGAAGAGCCGCTCGGCCCGGTGCCAGGCGTCGGCCGGCGAGAGCGCGGCCGCGCCGAGCGCCACCTCCGGGCGGAGCAGGCTCAACGCCTCGGCGTACGCGACGGCGAGGTCGTGGGCCTGTTCCGGCCCGTCCGCCTCGAAGCCGAGGTGGGCGGTGAAGCGCCGGGGCGGCCGGGGTGCCCGCCGGGCGGGGGTGATCAGCGGCCCGGCGTCCGCCTCGCCGGACCGGGCGCTCCCGAACGCCTCGATCACCCGCCGCTGCCGCCGGTACGGCAGCCTGTTGTCCCCCATCGGCCCTCCCCGTCGTCACGCCGGCCGCACACCCGTGGCCGGCCCGGTGACGAGCCAACCAGGTTTCTGGCGCCCTGGGAGGGGCCAGCGGACGGCTCGTCAACTGGCCCACACCCCCGGCGGTACGCCCGCCCACCGCCCGGACGGCGGCCCCGGCGGGATTCGGCGGGCCAGCGGACGCTGACCGGCCGGGTCGCCGCAGTGGAACCGGCCCGGTCAGGCCGTCGCCGGGTGCAGGACAGTGCGCAGGCAGGCGTCCTGCTTCTTCTCGAAGATCTCGTAGCCGCGCACGCCCTCGGCCAGCGACATCGGGTGGGTGGCCAGGTAGCGGGGGTCGACCTCGCCGGCGGCGAGGCGGTCCAGCAGCATCGGAATGTAGCGCTGGGCGTGCAGCTGCCCCATCCGCAGCACCAGGGCCTTGTTCATCGCCGCGCCAAGCGGGAACTTGTCGACCAGCCCGCCGTAGACGCCGACGATGCTCACCGTGCCGCCCTTGCGGCAGGCCATGATCGCCTGGCGGACCGAGGTGGGGCGGTCGGTGCCCAGCCGGGCGGTCTGCATCGCCTTGTCGTACGCGTACACCGGGCCGACATCGTGTGCCTCCATGCCGACCGCGTCGATGCAGGCGTCCGGCCCCCGGCCGGCGGTCATCTCCCGCAGCGCCTCCAGCACGTCGGTCTCGGCGTAGTTGATTGTCTCCACCCCGAACCGCTCGGCGGCCGTGGAGAGCCGCTCCGGCAGCCGGTCGATGACGATGACCTGCTCGGCGCCGAGCAGCTGGGCGGCGCGGGCGGCCATCTGGCCCACCCCGCCGGCGCCCCAGACCGCCACCACCTCGCCGCCGGAGAGCCCGCAGAAATCGGCGGCCATCCAGCCGGTGGGCATGGTGTCGGAGGCGAAGACCACGGCGTCGTCGGGCACCCCGTCGGGGACCTTGAACGCGCCGACGTCACCGAACGGCACCCGGATGTACTCGGCGTGGCTGCCGGAGTAGCCGCCAGCGGCGTGCGAGTAGCCGAGGATGCCGGCCGGTGAGTGGCCCCACAGCTTCTCCGGGCCGACGGGCTGTGGGTTGGAGTTGTCGCAGAGCGAGAACTGCTCGGTGCGGCAGTACCAGCAGCCGCCGCAGGCCACCACCGCGCCGACCACCACCCGGTCGCCGACGCGCAGCCGCCGCACGCCCGGCCCGGTCTCCACCACCTCGCCCATGAACTCGTGGCCGAGGATGTCCCCCTCCCGCATCGCCGGCAGGAACCCGTTGATCAGGTGCAGGTCGGAACCGCAGACGCTGCTCGCCCGGACCTTGACCACGATGTCCCCCTCGGCCCGGACCCGCGGCTCGGGCACGTCCCGTACCGCCAGCTTGCCGACCCCTTCCCAGCACAGCGCCCTCACGCCCGCCCTCCCGCCGTCAGCCTCTCGCGGACCATGTCGGTCGCCTCCTCCTGTGCCGGGGTGCGCCCGGAGGGGTCGTGCCGGGTGTCGATCATCTGGCCGCTCTCGATCAACGACTTGATCCGCCGTAGCGCGTCCCGCAGCGCCAGGTCGGGTTCGTCGCCCCGGGCCAGGCCCAGCAGCCGGCCCAACGGCCCGCCGGGGCGGTAGCGCAGCTCGGCCCGGATCTCGGTGCCCCGGTCCTGCGGCGCGGGGGTCAGGTCCACGTGTCCCTGCTGCGGCACGGGGCCGTCGGTGACCCGCCAGCTGAGCCGGCCCGGGCCGTCGACGGCGATCTCGGCCCGCCACTCGGCGCCGCCGCCGGCAGGATCGCTGGCGACGCAGCGCCACCTGTTCTCGCCGAGCTGTTCGAGGGTGGCCCACTCGGCCAGGGCCCGGTCCAGCCGTTCCCGGTCGGTCCAGAAGCCGATGACGGCGTCCATCGGCCGGTCCACGGTGATCCCACGGCGCACCACGTACCAGCCGCCCTGCCGGTCGGGCTGGTGACGGCGCCGCCGCCGGGCCACCAGCCGCCCGACCCCGACGGCGGCCACCGTGGTGGCACCGAGCAGGGCCCACCTCGTTCCGTTGCTGGTCATCACGTCTCCTCCGCCGGGGCGCCCCGGGACGGCCGCCCGCATCCCGGTGCGCTACCCGCGGTGAACCGGTCGAAACGCCCGGTTTGGCCGGCCGATTCGCGAGCCTGGCCGAGCGGTTCTGGGCTGGGGTTTCGACCGACGGTCACGCCGGCGTCACCGCTGGCCCACCCTCGGTCGTCGGGTCCATGCCTGATTCGCCATTTCTCTGCACCCCGTGTCCGGACGGCCACAGAATGAAGGATCGTCCGGCTGTGATCGGCAGCTGCTCCGTGGAGGTGACATCAATGGCACGTGGCGTGCGCGGACGTGGCGCGGCCGGGCCGAGACCCCGGATCCAGGTGGTCGCACTGGCGGTGGCCGCGATCTTCCTGGTGATTGGCGTGCTCGGCTTCGTCCCGGGCGTCACCACCGGGTACGGCGACATGACCTTCGCCGGTCACCACTCGGGCGCGAAGCTGCTCGGCCTGTTCCAGGTGTCGGTCCTGCACAATGCGCTGCACCTGCTCTTCGGCCTGCTCGGGCTGGTGCTGGCCCGCGGGGTCGGCGGCGCCCGGCTGTTCGTGGCCGGCGGCGGCGCCGCCTACCTGGGACTGTGGCTGTACGGTTTCGCGATCGACGGGAAGGCCGGGCCGGTCAACTTCATCCCGCTCAACGACGCCGACAACTGGCTGCACCTGGGGCTCGGTTTCGGCATGCTCGTCCTCGGGTTGCTGCTCTCCAACGACGCGGGCACCGGCGGCCGGCTGGACACCCCGGCCGACCGGCCCTGAGTGCCGCGCCGCCCGGACCGCCCGGCGTGTCCGAGTTTGATCGCTCTCGGAGCCGCTGAGCAGCAGAGCGGGGCCGCCCCGATCAGCGCCTGGCAGTTCCTCGGCACCAGCGACCTGGCGCAGGCTCAGGCGGCCACCGGCAGTCGCTTGGCGAAGCAGACGCTGTACGGGTTGTCGACGTACTCGCCGTAGACCGGGATCGGCTCGTACCCGCAGGAGGTGTAGAGCCCGACCGCCGCCGGCAGGTACACGGCGGTCTCCAGGCAGACCACCGAGTGCCCCCGCTGGAAGGCCAACTCCTCCAGCGCGGTCAGCAACTGCCGGGCGATGCCCCTGCCCCGGCAGGCGGGACGGACGTACATCCGCTTGAGCTCCCCGGTGGCGGCGTCCAGCGACTGGATCCCCCCGCAGGCCACCGCCCGACCGTTGACGACCACCGCCAGGTAGCGGATGTCGTCGTGTGTGACGGTGACCTGCCCGTCCAGCCCGCCGTCGGCCTCGCGCAGCTCACGCTGCTGGGCGACGACGAGGGCGTCGATCTCCGGGTCGGTGGAGGGACGGGACTCGATCAGCATTCACCCACGCTATGCCGGCCCGATTTCACGGAGGTTTCCGGCGAACGACCCGGACACGGACATTGCCGAGCTATTCGGCGTCGTCGTCCAGGTCGTCGTCCAGATCGTCGGAGAGGTCCGCGTCCAGGCCGCCGGCCTCCACCTCGTCGGTGGGACGCTGCCGGCGCGCCTTGCGGGCGGCCAACCGCTCGGCCGCCGAAGCCCGGGTCGACTTCTCCTCCAGCCGCACGTCGGTGCCCCGGTTGCCCGGGACGAAGTCGACGCCGGCGTAGAGGGTGGGCTGCCAGTCGAACTCCCGCTCGCCGATGCGCACCAGGTCACCCGGGTTGGCGCCGGTCCTGGCCAGCTTCTCCTCGACGCCGAGGCGGGCGAGCCGGTCGGCGAGGAAGCCGATCGCCTCGTCGTTGTCGAAGTTCGTCTGCCGGACCCAGCGCTCGGGCCGCACGCCGCGCACCGTGAAGGAGCCGTCCACCTCCGCCTCGATGGTGAAGCCGGCGTCGTCCACCGCCTTCGGGCGGATGACGATCCGGGTCGGCTCGGCCGGCGGGGCGGCGGCGCGGGACTGCTCGACCAGCTCCGCCATCGCGTACGTCAGCTCCTTGAGCCCCTCCCGGGTGGCGGCGGAGACCTCGAACACCCGGAAGCCCCGGGCCAGCAGGTCGGGCCGGACGATGTCGGCGAGGTCCCGCCCGTCCGGCACGTCGACCTTGTTCAGCGCGACCAGCCGGGGCCGGTCGGCCAGACCGCCGTACTCGGCCAGCTCGGCCTCGATGGTGTCGATGTCGGCCAGTGGGTCCCGGCCGGGTTCCAACGTCGCGGTGTCGACCACGTGCACCAGCACGGCGCACCGCTCGACGTGGCGGAGGAACTCCAGCCCGAGCCCCTTGCCGGTGGCCGCGCCCGGGATCAGGCCCGGCACGTCGGCCACGGTGAAAGTGTGGTTGTCGACCCGGACCACGCCCAGGTTGGGCACCAGGGTGGTGAACGGGTAGTCGGCGATCTTCGGCTTGGCGGCGGAGATCACCGAGATCAGCGACGACTTGCCGGCCGATGGGAAGCCCACCAGACCGACGTCGGCGACGCTCTTGAGCTCCAGCACCACGTCCAGCCGGTCGCCGGGCTCACCCAGCTCGGCGAAGCCGGGCGCCTTACGCCGGGCGTTGGCCAGCGAGGCATTGCCCCGGCCGCCCCGGCCGCCCCGGGCCGCCTCGAAGGTGGTGCCGGCACCGACCAGGTCGGCGAGCACCTCGCCGTCGAGGGTCTGCACCACGGTGCCGTTCGGCACCTTGATGATCAGGTCGTGGCCGTTGGCGCCGTCCCGGTTCGAACCGGCGCCGCCCTTGCCGTTCTCGGCCTTGAGGTGCGGACGGAAGTGGAAGTCCAGCAGCGTGGTCACCTGCGGGTCGACCACCAGGGAGACGCTGCCGCCGTGCCCGCCGTTGCCCCCGTCGGGGCCGCCGAAGGGCTTGAACTTCTCCCGGTGGATGGAGACACAGCCGTGCCCGCCGTCGCCGGCCTGCATGTGCAGGACGACCCGGTCAACGAACGTCGTCACGACGCCAATCCTTCCAGCGGGGTCTGCCCCCGCACGCGAAAAGACGAAGCGGGCCGGGACACGAGGTCCGCGGCCCGCTTCGCCTTCGAACTACTGCTGCGGCACGATGCTGACGGTCTTGCGACCGCGCTTGGTGCCGAACTGGACCGAGCCGGCAGCCAGCGCGAAGAGCGTGTCGTCGCCGCCGCGGCCGACCAGGTCACCGGGGTGGAACTTGGTGCCACGCTGACGGATGAGGATCTCACCCGCGCTGACGACCTGACCACCGAAGCGCTTCACGCCAAGTCGCTGGGCCGCGGAGTCACGGCCGTTACGCGAGCTGGACGCACCCTTTTTGTGAGCCATTGGAGGACGACCTACTTCCCGCTGGAGATGCCGGTCACCTTGACCTGGGTCAGCGGCTGGCGGTGACCCTGGCGCTTGTGGTAGCCGGTCTTGTTCTTGAACTTGTGGATCCGGATCTTCGGGCCCTTGGTGTGCGCGGCGATCTCGCCGGACACTGCGACCTTGGCGAGCTTCGCCGCGTCGGTCACCAGGTCGTCACCGTCGACGAGGAGCACCGCGGTGAGCTTCACCGCGTCGCCGGGGGCACCGACGAGCTTCTCGACCTCGATCACGTCGCCCTCGGCGACCTTGTACTGCTTGCCGCCGGTCTTGACGATCGCGTACATCGGAGGCGGACTCCCTGTCGTTGAGGCTGCTGGCTGGTCGTTCCCACGGCGACTCGCCGGGTAGCAGTGACACCGGCGGCGCGGGCACGCGGGAACTCGGCACACCAAAGTGCGCCGCAGGCAAGCGTACGCCATGCACCGGCCGACACCAAAACCGGGCCCACCGGTCAGCGGCCGCAGAGCTGGTCGAGGCGCTGCTGGAGGCGGTCGAGCTCGGTCTCGTCGATCGACTCGACGTCGGCGCCGAGCGTGCCGACCTCAGTGGCCAACTCGGTGAGCAGGGTCTTCAGCTGCGGGTCGGTGGCCCGGGCGGACTGCTCGCGCAGCGCCGACCGCCAGGTGGTCAACGCCGACTCCGCCCGCTTGCGGGCGGTTTCCGCCCCGGTGCTGTCGTTCGCGCCGACCGCGGCGATCATCTTGCCCAGTTCCTCGACGTACGTGCGGACGGCCGCCGAGGAGGCCTGCTCGGCCTCGGCGCAGACCTGCGGCCCGTTGCCCCCGGCCGGGGCGATGCTGACCGGGACAGACGGCAGGACAGGCGGGCCGGAGGTGGCCGGGGCAGCCTCGTCGGATCGGTCGCCGGAACAGCCGGAGCCGGTCAGCAGGACGGCGGTCACCAGGGTGGCGGCGAGCAGGCGGCGCATTGTCTTCTCCTAGCCGGGGGGACCGATCGTAGCCGGGGCCGGAGAACGCAGCAGGGCCCCTCCCGCCGGCACTGATGCCGGGGAAGGAGCCCCGCGAAACGTCGGGCTGGTCAGCCGGTCACGGGCGGGTACGCCGCCGGGGACCGCCCCGGCGGGACCGGCGCCGGCCGGTGCCGCCCTCACCGCTCTCCTCCCCGGTGTCGCCGTCGCCCAGCGCGTCCGGGTCGTCCGCCCCGGCCAGCCGGGCCGACTCGCCCTCCAGGCTGTCGGCGATTGCCGGCGCGGCCGGCGTCTCCGACTCGTATCGGGACAGGTCGTAACCCATGGTGTCGTGGTAGTCGGGCTCGGCCGGAATGCCGGCGTCGCTGTCCTCGGTCGTCTCCACCACGATGCGCTCCGGCGCGGCGGCCTTGCGGGAGCGCCGCCGCGACGACCCGCCGGTCGGCTCGGTCGCCGCTGCGGGGCCGGCCACCGAGGAGGCGACCGCCTTGACCTTCTCCCCCGCGCCGCCGGCACGCGGCTTCTCCGGCACCGGCTCGGTGTGGATGATCAGGCCGCGGCCCTTGCAGCACTCGCAGGTCTCGCTGAACGCCTCCAGCAGGCCCGCGCCGATCCGCTTGCGGGTCATCTGCACCAGGCCGAGCGAGGTGATCTCGGTGACCTGGTGCTTGGTCCGGTCCCGGCCCAGGCACTCGGTCAGCCGGCGCAGCACCAGCTCGCGGTTCGACTCCAGCACCATGTCGATGAAGTCGATCACCACGATGCCGCCGAGGTCGCGCAGCCGGAGCTGGCGCACGATCTCCTCGGCCGCCTCCAGGTTGTTGCGGGTGACCGTCTCCTCCAGGTTGCCTCCGGAGCCGGTGTACTTGCCGGTGTTGACGTCGATGACGGTCATCGCCTCGGTGCGGTCGATGACCAGCGACCCGCCGGAGGGGAGGTAGACCTTCCGGTCCAACCCCTTGATGATCTGCTCGTCGATCCGGTACTCGGCGAAGACATCGGTGGTGCCGACGTGCCGGCGCAGCCGGGCCACCAGGTCGGGCGAGACGTGCGACAGGTACGACTCGACCATGTCGTACGACTGCTCGCCCTCGATGACCAGGTCGCGGAAGTCCTCGTTGAACAGGTCCCGGACGACCCGGATGACCAGGTCCGGCTCCTCGTAGAGCAGCACCGGGGCGCCGCCCTCGGCCGCCTTGGCCTGGATGTCCTCCCACTGCGCCTGCAGCCGCTTGACGTCGCGGGCCAACTCGTCCTCGCTCGCCCCCTCGGCGGCGGTCCGGACGATCACGCCGGCGCCGTCCGGCACCAGCTTCTTGAGCACGTCCCGCAGCCGCTTGCGCTCGGTGTCCGGCAGCTTCCGGCTGATGCCGGAGGCGTTGCCGTTGGGCACGTAGACCAGGTGCCGGCCGGAGAGCGCGATGTGGCTGGTCAGCCGGGCGCCCTTGTGCCCGATCGGGTCCTTGGTCACCTGCACCAGCACCGAGTCGCCGGAGCGCAGCGCCTGCTCGATCGAGCGGGCCCGCCCCTCCAGGCCGGTGGTGTCCCAGTTGACCTCGCCGGCGTACAGCACGGCGTTGCGGCCGCGCCCGATGTCGACGAACGCCGCCTCCATGCTGGGCAGGACGTTCTGCACCTTGCCGAGGTAGACGTTGCCGGCCATGGTGCCGGAGGAGTTGCGGGTGACGTAGTGCTCGACCAGCACGCCGTCCTCCAGGACCGCGATCTGGGTGCGGTCGCCGCGCTGGCGTACCGCCATCACCCGGTCGACCGCCTCCCGGCGGGCCAGGAACTCCGACTCACTGAGGATCGGCGGCCGGGTACGGCGCTGCTCACGGCCGTCCCGGCGGCGCTGGCGCTTGGCCTCCAGCCGGGTCGAACCGGAGACGCCCTGCACCTCGTCGACGGCCTTGCGCGGCTCGCGGATCTTGACCACGGTGGGCACGCCGTCGTCGGCGCCCCCCTCGACGTCCCCGGCGCCCCGGCGGCGACGACGACGCCGGCGGCGGGTCATCCCGTCGCCCTCGCCCTCCTCGTCCTCGGGCTCCTCGGCCTCGCCACCTTCGGCCTCGGCCTCGGCGGCCTCCTCGGCCTCCTCCTCGTCGCTGTCCTCGGCGCCGCCCTTGCCGCGACCGCGGCCCCGGCGACCACGGCGGCGCCGACGGCGGGCCGCCGCGGTCTCGTCCTCGTCCTCGGTCTCGAGGGCCTCCTCGGCCTCGCCGGTGGGCTCCTCCTCGACCTCGACCTCGACCGGCTCGACCGGCTCGGCCTCGCGGCGGCCCCGGCGACGCCGGCGACCGGTCTCGGCCGGCTCCTCGACGGCCTCCTCGGCCGCCGGACCGGGCTCGACCACGCGAACGGCCGGCAACTCCTCGGGCAGCGGGGCCATGAAGAGCACGGTGGGCGCGGAGAGCGCGGCCCGCCGGCGGCGGGTACGCGGCTCCGGCGCGGCCTCCGCCGGCTGCTCGCCGGTCGTCACCGCGACACCGGGCGGGACCTCGCCGGCCCGGCTCTCGGCGCCGGACGCGGCGACGGTCGGCCCCGCGGTGCCCGGCTCGGCCTCGGCGGGCTCGGCTGCCGCGGGCTCGGTGGCCTCCTCGTCGACCGCGGTGGGCTCGGTGGGCGCCGCCGCCTCGACGGCGGGCTCCTCCTCCTCGACCGGCTCGACCGCCGGCGGGGTGACCTCGACCGGCTCGGCCGTGGTCTCGGCGGCCGGAGCGGCGGCCTTCTTGCGCCGGGTCCGGGTGACCTTCACCGGCGGTACGACCTCCGCGGAGTGCTCCTCCGCACCGGTGGCCACCACCGGCTCCTCGGCCGCCTTGGCGGGCGTCGCCTTGCGCCGGCGACGGGTGGTCTTCGGCGCGGTGTCCAGTTCACCGGCGACCGGGGTGACCACCTCGGCCTGATGCGCCTCGTCGGTGGCCGAGGCGCCGGTCGGGGACGCCTCCGCGGGGGCGTCGACCTGCTCCGGCTGGTTCAGCGGGGCCGCCTTGCGCCGGGTGGTGCGCCGACGCTTCGGCGCGGCGTCGGCGGCGCTGTCGGTGGTGGCGCTGTCGGTGGTGGCGTCGGCGGTCTCGCCGGCCGGCTGTGAGCCGGTCCGTTCGCCGCCCTCGGGCTCGTTCTCGAGCATGGACGTTCTCCAGTTCTGGCCGCCCCGGGCGCGGGTGAGCGCTGCCACGCAGGGTTGCCGCAAAAGTGTTTCCGCCGGCGCGCGAGGTGCGCGACCGCCGAAGTCTGCCTGCCTAGAACACTGACCGACGGTCAGCGCTCACCGATGGTTGCCCCGTCGCGATCCGCTTCCAACGGATCCACGATCGCACCCTGCGCGGTCACCGTGCCCTGCGCCAGCCGGATCACCCTCGGCGAGACCGGCGGCTCCAGGTCGGCCACCACGCGGAGGCCGGAAAGGACGTCATCGGGTCGTACGGACGGGGTGACCTGCCGCACGACCAGTTCGAGTATCGCACACGACACGCCCGGTACCCCGGAAGGCGTCTCCACGGGCGGCACCACATCGATGCGCATGACGGCGGCGCGGGCGTCGAAGGTACGCCGGCCCTGCTTGGTCATCCGCTCGACCTGGATCTCGTCGGCGGCGGTGAAGGCGGCGACGGCGCGTTCCAGCACGGCCGGCTCGACCTCGGGCAGCTCGATGCGCCAGTGCGAGGCCTCGATCCGGTCGGCCAGGCTGCCGCTCGCGGCGACCACCGCGTCGAGCACGTCCAGCCCCGGGGAGAGTGCCGCGTCCAGCGCGGCGCGCAACTGCCCCGGGTCGACCGGCTCGCGCAGGCCGATCTCGAGGTACTCCGCCTCGCTGGCGACGCCGGTGGGGGCGGCGCTGGCGTAGGAGATCTTGGGGTGCGGGGTGAAGCCCTGGGAGAAGGCGATCGGGACGCCGGCCCGGCGCAGTGCGCGCTCGAAGGCCCGGGCGAAGTCCCGGTGCGAGGTGAACCGGAGTGGTCCGCGCTTGGCGTACCGGATCCGGATGCGCTGGACGACCGGCGCCTGCCCGCCCTCCGGCTGTGGTTTCCTGCTGATCGTCGTGCTCCTCGGTGTCAGGACCGGTCGGTCAGGAAGGTGTCGCGGACTGCCCGTGACGATAACTTCATGATCGCCGGGGCGGGGCGGGCGGCGCGCCGTCGCGCGCGGCGCGCCCACCGCGCGGGACGATCACTGCTGGGCGCCGGTGGGGACCCTCAGGCCGTTGACCGGGGTGAGCGGAAGCAGCTTCCTGCCGGTCGGGCCGATCTGGATCTCGGTGTCCATCGACGGGCAGACGCCGCAGTCAAAGCACGGGGTCCACCGGCAGTCGTCCTGCTCGTACTCGGACAGCGAGTCCTGCCAGTCCTGCCAGAGCCAGTCCTTGTCCAGGCCCGAGTCGAGGTGGTCCCAGGGCAGGACCTCCAGCTCGTCGCGCTCCCGGGTGGTGTACCAGTCCAGGTCCACGCCGAAGGTCGGCAGCACCTCGGCGGCGGCGTCCACCCAGCGCTGGTACGAGAAGTGCTCGCTCCAGCCGTCGAACCGGCCGCCGTTCTCCCAGACCTTGCGGATCACCGCGCCGACCCGGCGGTCACCCCGGCTGAGCAGGCCCTCGATCAGCGACGGCTCGCCGTCGTGGTAGCGGAAGCCGATCGCCCGGCCCAGCGAGCGGTCCGCGTTGATCGCCTGCTTGAGCAGCCTGAGCCGGTGGTCGATGACCTCCGGCCGCGCCATGGACGCCCACTGGAACGGGGTGTGCGGCTTCGGCACGAACCCGCCGATGGAGACGGTGCAGCGGATGTCCTTGGACCCGGTGGCCGCCCGGCCGGCCCTGATCACCTCGTGCGCCATGTCGGCGATCTCGAGGACGTCCTCGTCGGTCTCGGTGGGCAGGCCGCACATGAAGTAGAGCTTCACCTGCCGCCAGCCGTTGGTGTACGCGGTGACGACGGTGCGGATGAGGTCTTCCTTCGACACCATCTTGTTGATGACCTTGCGGATCCGCTCCGACCCGCCCTCCGGGGCGAAGGTCAGGCCGGTGCGCCGGCCGTTGCGGGACAGCTCCTGGGCCAGGTCGATGTTGAACGCGTCCACCCGGGTCGACGGCAGCGAGAGCGACACGTTGGTGCCCTCGTACTGCTGGGCGAGGCCGGAGCACATGTCGCCGATCTCGGAGTGGTCGGCCGACGACAGCGACAGCAGGCCGACCTCGTGGAAGCCGGAGAACTCCAGGCCGTCCCGGACCATCTGGCCGACGGTGGTGATCGAGCGCTCCCGCACCGGGCGGGTGATCATGCCGGCCTGGCAGAACCGGCAGCCCCGGGTGCAGCCCCGGAAGATCTCCACCGCGAACCGCTCGTGCACGGTCTCGGCCAGCGGCACCAGGGGCTTCCTCGGGTACGGCCAGGCGTCCAGGTCCATCGTCGTGCGCTTGTGCACCCGGAACGGCACGTCCGCCCGGTTCGGCACGACCCGCTGGATCCGCCCGTCCGGCAGGTAGTCCACGTCGTAGAAGCGCGGCACGTAGACGCTCTCGGTGCGGGCCAGCCGCAGCAGCAGCTCGTCCCGGCCGCCGGGCGAGCCCTCGGCCTTCCACTCCCGGACGATCGCGGTGATCTCCAGGACCGCCTCCTCGCCGTCGCCCAGCACGGCGGCGTCGACGAAGTCGGCGATCGGCTCCGGATTGAACGCGGCGTGACCGCCGGCCACGATCACCGGGTCGGCGTCCGTGCGGTCGGCGGCGAGCATCGGGATACCGGCCAGGTCGATCGCGGTGAGCAGGTTGGTGTAGCCCAGCTCGGTGGAGAAGGAGAGGCCGAACACGTCGAAGTCGCGCACCGGGCGGTGCGCGTCGACGGTGAACTGCGGCACGCCGTGGGCGCGCATCAGCTTCTCCAGGTCCGGCCAGACCGCGTACGTGCGCTCGGCGAGCACGTCCGGCAGCTCGTTGAGCACCTCGTAGAGGATCTGCACGCCCTGGTTGGGCAGGCCGACCTCGTACGCGTCGGGGTACATCAGCGCCCAGCGCACGGTCGCCGCGTCCCAGTCCTTGACCACCGCGCCCAGCTCGCCACCGACGTACTGGATGGGCTTGGTCACCTGGGGCAGCAGTGGCTCCAGCCGGGGCCAGACGGAATTGGCCGCGGCGGGGCGCGGCGTCGTGGACGGGGCACTCATGATGCCCAAGGGTACGCGCCCGCCGGCCGGCCGCCGCGCCGCCACGGGCGTCGGCGGCGGACGGGTTCGTCGGCGGTGGCATGCCGGTACTAACCTCGCAACCGGCGCGAGAGGAGATTGCCGCGATGCCGCAGCCGCAGCCGGGTGCAGACCGGCCGGC
Source organism: Micromonospora sp. NPDC047548 (assembly GCF_040642975.1). Taxonomy (NCBI): domain Bacteria; kingdom Bacillati; phylum Actinomycetota; class Actinomycetes; order Micromonosporales; family Micromonosporaceae; genus Micromonospora; species Micromonospora sp. NPDC047548. Next base: position 13,881 of record NZ_JBEYTI010000020.1, on the reverse strand, counting down.
CGACGGGAGCACCCCGGTCACCGATGTGGGCCGGGAGCCGGCGGTCGCCGGGGAGCCAGCCCCCTCTCCCGTACCCGAGGACGCCGGGCCCCGCTCGGGCCCGGAGGGCACCCTTGAGCTGCCCGCCGACCGGGCCGACGGCCCAGGCGGCCCGGAGCGGACGGCGGCGGAGCCGGTCGCCGCGCCTTCGGACGAGGCCACCGCGCCGACGTCGCCCGCCCCGGTCGACGCCGCTGTGCCGCCCACGCCGGCGGAACCGAGCCAGAACGGCCCGGAGCCGACCCGGGTCGAGCCGGAGCCCCCCGCACCGCGGTGGAGCGGTTCGGCGGCCGTCCCGCCCCCGCCGCCGCGTCGGCGCGCCTGGGGCGAGTCGGCGGAGCCGACCCCCGTCCCGCCCGCCCCGGTCGAACTGCCCGAGCACCGCACCCCGGTGGACCCGTGGGCGGGCGCGGACACCGGCTCCTGGGAACTGGAACACCACCACCATCTCCCCGCGCTGCCGCCGACGCTGCCCCACCCGGTGCCGCCGCCGACCCGGCCCTACTCGGCCGCGCCGCCGCCGAGCCGCCCGTACCCGGCGCCGCCGGCCGCCGCGCACCCGGTGTCGCCGCCGCCGGTCTCCCCGTCCCGGCCGGCCCCGCCACCCCCGCCGCCCGCGCCGCCCCGGCCGCCGACGCAGCGCCGGGGCCGCCGGCCGGAGGCGGTCGCCCCGCCGCCGGGGTGGCAGGCCCCCCGCGGGTACGTCCCGGTGCCGGTACGGCGCCGCCGGCGCTGGCCCTGGGTGCTGCTGCTGAGCCTGCTCTGCTGCTGCGGCTGCCCGGCCTGGTTCGGTAAGCCGTTGTGGGAGCAGTACCCGGCCGACGCCGCGCTGCCCGGCCAGGTGGCCGACCTCACGCTGCGGCAGGACGCCGGCAGCCAGGCCACCGCCGAGCGGCTCAAGGCCGAGGTACGCGCGGCGAACCTGCTCTCCGAGGACGTCTTCGCCGGCGTCTACGGCACCGGCGACGGCAAGCGGGTCACCGTGTTCGGCGGCACCGGCTTCCGGTTCAATCCCGAGTCAGGCGCAGACGACGAGATGACCCGGCTGGCCGGGACCTACCGGCTCGACACCCCCCAGCCGGCGGAGACCGGCGTGCGCGGCCGGTACGAGCGCTGCGCCACCGGCCGGTCGGACGGCACCGACGTGGTGGTCTGCACCTCGGCCGACCACGGCAGCATCACCACCGCGGTGTTCACCCGGCTCTCTGTCGACGACAGCGCCCGCCTGCTGGACACCCTGCGGAAAGAGATCGTCACGCCGAGGCAGTCCTGAGGTTCGCCGAGGGGTTCTCGCCTTCCGGTTCGCGGGCAACCGCCCGCCCGCCCGGGTTGGTCAGGTGGGGGTGTCGCCGGGGGCCGGGGCGCGCGGCGGGGCGTAGCGCGCGACGTACTCCTGGCCGGTGAGCTTCTGGATCTCGGTCATCAGCTCGTCGGTTATCGCGCGCAGCGAGGTGCGGTCGTCGGACCGGCCGGTGAAGTCCAGCGGCTTGCCGAACCGTACGGTGATCTTCGCGCGGCCGGGCCGGGGCACCCGGGTGCCGATCGGCTGGGCCTTGTCCGTGCCGATCATGCCGACCGGGATGATCGGCACGCCGGCCGCCACCGCCAGCCGGGCCGCGCCGGTACGCCCCCGGTAGAGCCGCCCGTCCGGCGAGCGGGTGCCCTCCGGGTAGACCGCGACCAGGTCCCCGCCGCGCAGCGCGGGGATGGCGGCGTCGAACGCGGACAGCGCCGCCCGGCCGCCGGCCCGCTCGACCGGGATGGCCCCCAGGCCGGTGAGGACGAACTTGGAGAAGGCGCCCTTCGGCCCGGTGCCCTTGAAGTACTCCGACTTGGCCCAGAAGGCCAGGTGCCGGGGGACGACGGTGCCGAGGAAGAGCTCGTCGGCGACCGAGAGGTGGTTGCCCGCGAAGATCGCACCACCGGTCTCCGGGATGTGCTCCAACCCCTCCACGGTCGGACGGAAGGCCAACCGGAGCGCGGGCGCCACGGTGAGCTTGCCGATGGTGTAGAGCAGGGGCACTGGTCCTCCGGCGGTCGTGCGTGAACAGGCGGTGTCACGGTAGCGGACGGGTCCACGGAGCCCCGCGCGGGTGGCCGGCCGACCAGCCGGTGAGCGGGCCTGCCGGGGCTCGGGCGTGGCCGGTGGTGGCGGCCCGGCGCGACACCGCCGGACCGCCACCGCCGCACTGCCTCATACCCGGCGGACGGCCACCGTCACCCGCTCACCCTCGCCGACCTCGCCGGCGAAGCCCGCGACCCCGTCAGCGAAGTCGATGGTGTCGGCCAGCACCTCGCGGGCGACGAAGTCGGCGTACGCCGCCACCGCCGCGCGCACCTCCTCGGAGGCGGACAGCAGCACCACGATCCGGTCCGAGACGTCCAGGCCGGCGTCCCGGCGAGCCTGCTGCACGACCCGGACCACGTCCCGGGCCAGCCCCTCGGCAGCCAGCTCCGGGGTGACCTCGGTGTCCAGCACGACCACGCCCTCGCCGGCGGGCAGCGGCGCGGAGTGCTCGGCGTCGGCGGCGACCAGGCGCAGCTCGTACTCGCCCTCGGCGAGGGTCACCCCGGCGGCGACCGGGGCACCGTCGACCAGCTCCCACTCCCCCGCCTTGACCGCCTTGATGACCTGCTGGACCTGCTTGCCGACCCGGGGGCCGAGCGCCCGCGGCACCACGGTCAGCACCTGCTGGCAGTACGCGGACACCTCGCCGGTGAACTCCACCGCCTTGGCGTTGACCTCGTCGGCGACCAGGTCGGCGAAGGGCCGCAGCTGGTCCGCGACCGGCGAGGCCACGGTCAGCTTCGACAGCGGCAGCCGCACCCGCAGCCCCTTGGCCTTGCGCAGCGACAGCGCCGCCGAGCAGACGTCCCGGGTGGCGTCCATGGCCGCCACCAGCTCGTGGTCGGCCGGGAACTGCGCCGCGTCCGGCCAGTCGGTGAGGTGCACCGACCGCTCCCCGGTGAGGCCGCGCCAGATCTCCTCGGCGGTCAGCGGCGCCAGCGGCGCCACCACCCGGCAGAGCGTCTCCAGCACCGTCCACAGGGTGTCGAACGCGTCGGCGTCCCCGGACCAGAACCGGTCCCGCGAGCGGCGCACGTACCAGTTGGTCAGCGCGTCCAGGTAGGACCGGACGGTGGCGCAGGCACCGGAGATGTCGTACGCCTCCATCTGCGCCTGGACCGTGGACACCAGCTCGTTCGTCTTCGCCAGCACGTACCGGTCGAGCAGGTGCGTCGAGTCGGTGCGACGGCGAGCGGTGTACCCGTCGGCGTTGGCGTAAAGCGAGAAGAAGTACCAGACGTTCCACAGCGGCAGCAGCACCTGGCGCACCGCGTCCCGGATGCCCGCCTCGGTGACCGACATGTCCCCGCCACGCAGCACCGGCGAGGACATCAGCATCCAGCGCATCGCGTCCGACCCGTACGAGTCGAAGACGTGGTACACGTCCGGGTAGTTGCGCAGGCTCTTGGACATCTTGCGGCCGTCCGAGCCGAGCAGGATGCCGTGGCTGAGGCAGTTGCGGAACGCCGGCCGGTCGAACAGCGCGGTGGCCAGCACGTGCATGGTGTAGAACCAGCCGCGGGTCTGTCCGATGTACTCGACGATGAAGTCGCCCGGGTAGTGGTGCTCGAACCACTCGCGATTCTCGAACGGGTAGTGCACCTGGGCGAACGGCATCGAGCCGGACTCGAACCAGCAGTCCAGCACCTCGGGCACCCGGCGCATCATCGAGCGCCCCGTCGGGTCGTCCGGGTTGGGGCGGACCAGCTCGTCCACCGCCGGCCGGTGCAGGTCGGTCAGGCGTACGCCGAAGTCCCGCTCGATGTCGGCCAGCGAGCCGTACACGTCCAGCCGGGGGTAGTTCGGGTCGTCCGACTTCCACACCGGGATCGGCGAGCCCCAGAACCGGTTCCGGCTGATCGACCAGTCGCGGGCGTTGGCCAGCCACTTGCCGAACGAGCCGTCCTTGATGTGCCCCGGGGTCCAGTTGATCTGCTGGTTGAGCTCGACCATCCGGTCCTTGAACGTGGTCACCGCCACGAACCAGGAGGACACCGCCTTGTAGACCAGCGGGGTGTCGCAGCGCCAGCAGTGCGGGTAGGAGTGGGTGTAGGTGTCCTGCTTGAGCACCACCCCCCGCTCCTTCAGCTCCCGGATCACCGGCTTGTTCACGTCGAAGACCTGCTCGCCCTGGTACGGCGGGACGAGCGCGGTGAACCGGGTGCGGTCGTCCACGGTGACCACGGTGGGGATGCCGGCGGCGTTGCAGACGTTCTGGTCGTCCTCGCCGAAGGCCGGGGCCAGGTGCACGATCCCGGTGCCGTCCTCGGTGGTGACGAACTCCGCCCCGAGCACCTGGTACGCGTTCTCCCCGGCCTGCTCGACCAGGAAGTCGTAGAGCGGGGTGTACCGGCGCCCGACCAGGTCCGCGCCGCGCACGGTGCCGACCTGCTCGTACCCCTCCAGTTCCTTGGCGTAGGCCCCGAGCCGCGCGGCACCCACCAGGTAGCGGTCCCCACTGCGCTCGCTGTCGGGGGAACCCCGGTGCTCCAGCACCGCGTACTCGATGTCCGGGCCGACGGCGAGCGCCAGGTTCGACGGCAGGGTCCACGGCGTGGTGGTCCAGACGCCCAGCTTCACCGCGCCGCGCACCAGCTCCGGGGCGGAGGGGTCCGGGGTCAGCCCGAACCAGACCGAGAGGGTCGGGTCGTGCCGGTCCCGGTAGACGTCGTCCATCCGGGTCTCGGTGTTCGACAGCGGCGTCTCGCAGCGCCAGCAGTACGCCAGCACCCGGAAGCCCTCGTAGACCAGACCCTTGTCGTGCAGGGTCTTGAAGGCCCACATGACGCTTTCCATGTAGTCCAGGTCGAGGGTCTTGTAGTCGTTGGCGAAGTCGACCCAGCGGGCCTGTCGGGTGACGTACCGTTCCCAGTCCTGGGTGAACTCCAGCACCGAGGTGCGGCAGGCCTCGTTGAACCGGGCCACGCCGAGGTCGAGGATCTCCGCCTTGCTGGTGATGCCGAGCTGCTTCTCGGCCACCACCTCGGCGGGCAGGCCGTGGCAGTCCCAGCCGAAGCGCCGCTCGACGTGCCGGCCGCGCATGGTCTGGTAGCGCGGCACCACGTCCTTGACGTACCCGGTGAACAGGTGGCCGTAGTGCGGCAGGCCGTTGGCGAACGGCGGGCCGTCGTAGAAGACGTACTCGTTCTTCCCGTCGGTCCCGGCCGGGCGGGCCTCGACGGACGCCTCGAAGGTCTTGTCGGCCGTCCAGTGCTCCAGGACCCGGCGCTCGACCGCGGGCAGGTCCGGGCTCGCCGGGACGCCGGCGGCGGTCGGGTCGTGCATCGGATAGGCCATCGGGGGTCGCTCTCCTCGCGCAGCTCACTGTCGTGTGGGTCTGCGAGGACGAGCCTTCCGGGTACGCCTCGACGGCGTCGCCCGAACGGCCCGCGGTACCACCCCGCTTGGCGGTCGAGGTGCGACCGCCCGCTCGTTGGCCGGCTGTGACGGGCCGGACCCGTCCGGTTCTACTGGGCCGGTCACCCGGCTGTTCTTCCGGAGGCTCGCCGGTGATGGCCGGATCATCGCCTGTGTGCCGACAAGCGTACTCGACTCCCCGGGTGCCCCGCCGCCGAGTATCGGCCTGGGTCGACCGGTGGCCCGGCGTACCCGACCCACCGGGAGGGGAACCGTCCGCGCCCGCCGCCGCCAGGCTGCGCTGGTGATCCGGATCGAGTTGGACGAGCCGACGCTGGCCGGCACCCGGATCGCCACCAGCCCGCTCTGGGAAGCCAAGTGCAGCCTCTACCCGCTCGACCGGCACCCGGATGAGGCTCCCTGGCCGTACACGGGCTGGGCCCGGCACGCCCGTCGGGTGCACGCCGAGCTGCCCGAGGCGGCCCCGGCGAAGCTCAGCGCCGCCACCGGTGGGTCGCGTGTCCGCTCCGCCCGGCGTGGTGGGGGTCACAGGGGTTCGCTGTCACGTTCATGTCCCCTGGGTTCGTCGTCCTGGCACAGGTCTTCTGGACAGGGGAGGTTGTCGTGGGTCGGATCAACATGGCGGCGGTGGCGCCGGAGGCGTACCAGGCGGTGCTCGGGCTGGAGAAGTACGTCCGGGCGAACCTGGACCACACCGTGCTCGAGCTGGTGAAGCTCCGGGCGTCGATGCTGAACGGCTGCGCGTTCTGTGTGGACATGCACAGCCGGGACGCGCTCGCCGCGGGCGAGTCCAGCCGGCGGCTCTTCGCGGTCGCCGCGTGGCGGGAGGCGCCCTTCTTCGACGGGCGGGAGCGGGCCGCGCTGGCGCTGACCGACGCGGTCACCCGGCTCGGCGAACACGGCGTGCCGGACGAGGTCTGGGATGCCGCCGCCAAGGTCTGGTCGGACAAGGAGCTGGCCGACCTGGTGATCGCGATCGCCACGATCAACGTGTGGAACCGGATCGCGGTGACCAGCCGGGCCGAACCGCCGGCCGAGGGGTGACCACCACCGGGCCGACCGGACGGCGGGAGGGTCGGTCCCCGGCGCCGGCCGCCTGACCGGCGGAGAACGCGAAACGGCCCCGAGCCTGTCCAGGGTCGGGGCCGTCGGCGCGACGACGGGCTCAGCCCAGCTCGGGGAACCAGAGGGCGATCTCGCGCTTGGCGCTGTCGGTGGAGTCCGAGGCGTGCACCAGGTTCTCCCGGTTGGACAGCGAGAGGTCGCCCCGGATGGTGCCGGCGGCGGCCCTACGGCCGTCCGTGCTGCCGATCATGCCGCGTACCACCTCGATGACCTGGTCGCCGGAGAGCACCATGCCGACCAGCGGGCCGCCGGTCATGAAGGCCTTCAGCGGCGGGTAGAACGCCTTGTCGACGTGCTCGGCGTAGTGCTGGTCGGCCAGCGCGGCGTCCATCGTCCGCGTCACCATGGCGTCGATCTGCAGCCCCTTGCGCTCGAAGCGGGAGATGATCTCGCCGACCAGACCGCGGCGGACCGCGTCGGGCTTGATCAGTACGAGCGTGCGCTCATCCGGGCTGCTGCTGGACACGCTGGTTTCCTCCTGTGCGCGGAAGACGGCCGGGCTGGGTACGGTCAGCCTAGCGACCCGGTCCCGGCGTCGGCGCGGCGGCTGCTCTTTCCAGCGGCCGCCGATCCGGCCTAGCCTGGCCCTGACCCCTGGGAGGTCCACTGTGGCGAATGGCGGGAACCGACCCATCGCGCCGGTACGCAAGCTGATCGCCGCGGTCCTCGGCACCGTGGCGACCTTCGTGGTCCTGTTCGGGCTGGGCATGACCAGCTGGGCGATCGTGGCCCTCGGCGTGGCCCTGCTGGTGCTGGCGGTCGCCCTGGCCACCGTCCGCGGCGGCGGGCGCACCTGGGTGATCGGCGTGGGGCACGTGCACAGCGCCTCCGAGCCCCCCACCCAGTACGCCTTCGGCCGCTGCGAGCTGCAACTGGTGATCGACGCGCCGGGCCTGCCACCCCGCTCCAAGAAGATCATCGAGCCGCGGGTGCCGGTGTCCAAGTGGCCCTCGCTGGGGCAGACCCTGCCGATCCGGGTGGCCCTGGACGACCAGCGGCACGTCCGGGTGCTCTGGGACGAGGTCCCCACCCACGCCGAGAGCGCCGCCGCCACCGCCGACCTGCCGCCCGAGTACGCCGACGCCGAGCCGGTCGACGAGGTGCTCATCGCCCAGGAGGCCCCGCCGTGGGCCGGCCGTACGGCCGACGACGACTTCCACGACGACCTGCGGGACGAGTTCCGCGACCCACCCCCGGCCGACCCGCTGCGCGCCGGGCCCGTGGTGCTGCCCGAGGAGCGGGAGCCGGTGGTGGTGCACCAGCGCCCCGGCGGCCCGGTCGTGCTCGAAGGCACCCTGGTCGAGCCGCCGCCGTCCAGCGGGCTGCCCCGCCGGGTGGCCACCCCGTCCCCGCGCCCGCCGGTGGACGAGCGCTTCGACGCGCCGGTCGCCGACCCGGTGGACGTGCCGCTGGACGACCCGGAGCCGCAGGACCGGATCAGCCCCGACGAGCTGGACGAGGCGATCTTCGGGTACGACCCGGACGCGGGCCGGGTCGACGAGGCCGCCCCGATCAGCGGGGTCGGGCTGACCCTGCTGGTCACCGACCTGTCCCGCTCGCTGGGCTTCTACCGGTCGCTGGGCTTCAACGAGATCGACCGGGGCTCGGGCAACGCGGCGCTCGCCTCCGGCGCCACCCGGCTGGTGCTGCGCGAGGTCACCGGCGCCGCCCCGATCAGCCGCCGGCTGGTGCACGTCAACCTGGAGGTGGACGACATCGACGCGGCGTACCGGCGGCTGAAGGGATCGGGCGTGCGGTTCACCTACGCGCCCCGGGTGGTCAATCGGGGCACCAAACTGGAAGTCTGGGCGGCCGCCTTCCGCGACCCGGACGGCCACGGCATCGCGCTGACCCAGTGGCGGGAACGCGCCGAGGCCTGAGGCGGCCGGTCAGCCGAGGACGACCCGGCGGACGTGCAGGGCGTACGCCCAGACCAGGCCGAAGATGATCCCCAGCACCAGCAGCGACCAGTGCAGCAGCCCGGAGAGCAGCAGCAGGCCCTGCACGGCGGTGCCGGCGTGCCAGGCCCACGGCCGCCCCATCCGGCCGGCCAACACCACGCAGGCGACGGCCAGCGCCACGATCGCCGCGATGGCGGCCGCGCTCAGGTTCCCGCCGACCAGCCGGATGGGCTGGATGGCGAGCAGCAGCACCAGGGCCTCCAGGGCCAGCGTCCCCGCGCCCAGGCCACGCACCGCCTTCTCGGGGTTGCGCAGTCCCGACCGCCGCTCCCCCGGCACGCCGTCCCCGCCCTCGGGTGCCGGCTCCCGCTCCTCCACCGGGCCGGTCATCGCTTGAGCAGCCGTCGGGCGTCGGCCACGGTCACCACCGAGCCGGTGATCAGCACCCCGACCCCGGCCAGCTCGCCCGGCACGTCGGACTCGGCCTCGGCGACGGCCGCCTCGATGGCGTCGGGCATCTCCTCGGTCACCTCCACCCGCTCCGGCCCGAACACCTCGCGGGCCAGCGCGGCCAGCTCGTCGGCCGGCATCGCCCGGGGCGAGCTGTTGCGGGTCACCACCAGCGAGTCGAGCACCGGCTCCAGCAGCGCCAGCAGGTGGGGGGCGTCCTTGTCGGCCAGCACGGCGAGCACGCCGACCAGCTTGCTGAACGCGAACTCCTCCTGGAGGGCGGCGACCGTGGCAGCCATGCCGTGCGGGTTGTGCGCCCCGTCCAGCAGGATCGTCGGGGCGGTACGCACCTTTTCCAGCCGGCCCGGGGAGCTGGCCGTGGCGAAGCCCTCCCGGACCGTCTCCACGTCGAGCTGCCGCTTCGTCCCGGCCCCCAGGAACGCCTCGACGGCGGCGAGCGCCACCGCCGCGTTCTGCGCCTGGTGCGCACCGTGCAACGGGATGAAGATCTCGTCGTACACCCCACCGAGGCCCTGGATGCTCAGCACCTGCCCGCCGACGGCGACGGCCCGGCGCAGCACCCCGAACTCGGTGCCCTCCCGGGCGATGGTCGCGCCGACCTCGACGCAGCGCGCCAGGATGGGCCGGGCCGCCTCGTCGTCCTGCGCCGCGCAGATCACCGTGGCGCCGGGGTGGATGATCCCGGCCTTGTGCAGGGCGATGTCCTCCAGGGTGTCGCCCAGCCACTCGGTGTGGTCCAGTCCGATCGGGGTCAGCACGGCCACCCCGGCCTGGACCACGTTGGTGGCGTCCTCGGCCCCGCCGAGCCCCACCTCGACCACCGCGACGTCGACCGGCGCGTCGGCGAAGGTGGCGAAGGCCAGCGCGGTGGTCAGGTCGAAGTAGGTCAGCGGCTCCGACGAGCGCTGGTCGACCAGTTCGGCCAGCGGCTCCACCTCACGGTAGGTGGCGACGAAGCGTTCCTCGCTGACCGGCTCCCCGTCCAGGGCGATCCGCTCCCGCACCGTCTCCAGGTGCGGGCTGGTGTAGCGGCCGGTGTGCAGGCCGAAGGCCCGCAGCAGCGAGTCGATCATCCGGGCCGTGGAGGTCTTGCCGTTGGTCCCGGTCAGGTGGATCGACGGGTACGCCCGCTGCGGGCTGCCGAGCAGATCGAGCAGGGACTCGATGCGGTCCAGCTCGAAGACCATGCGGGTGAAGCCCCGCCCGGCCAGCTCGGCGTCGACGGCGGCGAAATCGGTGCGGTCGGTCACGAGGGAAGCGCCTCCAGTGCGGCGTCGATCCGGAACAGGTCCGCCTCGGCCACCGCCAGCCGGTCGCGGATCTTGGCGACCACCGGTTCGGGGGCCTTGCCGACGAAGGCCGGGTTGTCCAGCTTCGCCCGGGCCTGCGCGACCTCCTTCTCGGCCGCCGCGCGGTCCTTGGTCAGCCGGGCCCGCTCGGCGGCCACGTCGATCGAGCCCCGGGTGTCCAGCTCGACGCTGACCTCGCCGGGCATGGCGAGGGTGGCGCTGGCCTGGAAGTCGGCGGCCGGGGCGTCGAGCCGGACCAGCGAGCGGATCAGCGGCTCGTGCGCGGCGATCCCGGCCACCTCGAGGCCGTCCAACCGGGCCGCGACCCGCTGCGTCGGGCGCAGCCCCTGGTCCGAGCGGAACCGCCGGATCTCGGTCACCACCCGCTGGACGGTGCCGACCTCGCCCTCCGCGGCGTCGTCGACCAGCGTACGGTCGGCCACCGGCCAGGCGGCGGTCATCACCGTCTCGCCGCCGGTGAGCGCGATCCACAGCTCTTCGGTGACGAACGGGATGACCGGGTGCAGCAATCGCAGCAGCTGGTCCAGCACGTGTCCGAGGACCCGTCGGCTGGCCTCGGCCGCTGGCCCGCCCTCGGCGAGCACCGGCTTGCTCAGCTCGACGTACCAGTCGCACACGTCGTCCCAGGCGAAGTGGTACAGCAGGTCGCAGACCTTCGCGAACTCGTACGCCTCGAACTGCTCGTCCACCTCGGCGGTGACGTGCGCCAGGCGGGACAGGATCCACCGGTCAACGGTCGACAGGTCAGCGGCGGCGGGCAGCGGCCCGTCGGTGTGCGCGCCGTTCATCAGCGCGAACCGGGTGGCGTTCCAGAGCTTGTTGCAGAAGTTCCGCGAGCCCTGGCACCACTCCTCGCTCACCGGCACGTCCTGGCCCGGGTTGGCGCCGCGGGCGAGGGTGAACCGGGTGGCGTCGGCACCGAACCGGTCGATCCAGTCCAGCGGGTCGACGACGTTGCCGAACGACTTGGACATCTTCTTGCCGTACTGGTCGCGGACCATGCCGTGCAGGGCAACCACGTCGAACGGCGGCCGGCCGTCCATCGCGTACAGGCCGAACATCATCATCCGGGCGACCCAGAAGAAGAGGATGTCGTACCCGGTGACCAGCACGCTCGTCGGGTAGAACTTCGCCAGGTCCGGGGTCTGCTCCGGCCAGCCGAGGGTGGAGAACGGCCACAGGCCGCTGGAGAACCAGGTGTCCAGCACGTCCTCGTCCTGCCGCCAGCCCTCGCCGGTGGGCGGCTGCTCGTCCGGGCCGACGCAGACGATCTCGCCATCCGGCCCGTACCAGACCGGGATGCGGTGGCCCCACCAGAGCTGGCGCGAGATGCACCAGTCGTGCATGTTGTCGACCCAGGCGAAGTACCGCTTGGCCAGCTCCGCCGGCTCGATCCGCACCCGCCCGTCGCGGACTGCGTCGCCGGCCGCCTTGGCCAGCGGCCCGGTGTTGACGAACCACTGCAGCGACAGCCGCGGCTCGACCGTGGTCCGGCACCGCGAGCAGTGCCCCACCGCGTGCACGTACGGCCGCTTCTCGGCCACGATCCGCCCCTGCTCGCGCAGCGCGGCGACGATCGCCGGGCGGGCCTCGTACCGGTCCAGGCCCTGGAACGGGCCGTGCGCGGTGATGATGCCGCGCTCGTCCATGATCGTCAGCGAGGGCAGGTCGTGCCGCTGGCCGATCTCGAAGTCGTTGGGGTCGTGCGCCGGGGTCACCTTCACCATGCCGGTGCCGAAGCTCGGGTCGACGTGCTCGTCGGCGACGATCGGGATCCGCCGGTCGGTGAGCGGGACGGGGACCTCGGTGCCGATCAGGTGCCGGTAGCGCTCGTCGTCGGGGTGCACGGCCACCGCGGTGTCGCCGAGCATCGTCTCGGCGCGGGTGGTGGCCACCACCACGTCGTCGCTGTACCGGATCGAGATGAGCTCACCCTCATCGTCGGTGTGCTCGACCTCGATGTCGGACAGCGCGGTCAGGCAGCGCGGGCACCAGTTGATGATCCGGTTGGCCCGGTAGATCAGCCCGTCGTCGAAGAGCTTCTTGAACATGGTCTGGACGGCCCGGGACAGGCCATCGTCCATGGTGAAGCGCTCGCGGTCCCAGTCGACCGAGTCACCGAGGCGGCGCATCTGGCCGAGGATCGCCCCGCCGGACTCGCCCTTCCACTGCCAGACCCGCTCGACGAACTTTTCCCGGCCGAGATCGTGGCGGGAGAGTCCCTGGGTGGCGAGCTGCCGCTCGACCAGGTTCTGGGTGGCGATGCCGGCGTGGTCCATGCCGGGCAGCCAGAGCGCCTCGAAGCCCTGCATCCGCTTACGCCGGGTGAGGGCGTCCATCAACGTGTGCTCGAACGCATGGCCCATGTGCAGCGAGCCGGTGACGTTGGGCGGTGGGATGACGATGGTGAAGGGGGGCTTGTCGCTCTGCGCCGACGCCCGGAAGTGGCCGCCGGCTACCCACTGCTCGTACCGTCGCTGCTCTACCTCGCCGGGCTGGTACTGGCCGGCAAGGGTCGGGGCGTCGGGGCGTCGGGCATCCAGTCTCTCGGTCACCCTGGAAGTCTACGGAGCGCTTCCGCGGACCTGACGTGCGCCACCTGTCATTCGCGTACGGTGGCGGACATGTCCGACGCACATCTCACCGAGCGTCAGCTCATCGAGGGGCCCGACCCGGTCGACCTGACCGACGAGCCGATCCAGCTGAGCAACCGGGATCCGGAGAGCGACCGGCGCGGCCGGCCGGCGGCGGGACGCCGCCGGCGGGTCGTCCTGGCCGTGGCGCTCGCCGTCGGCCTGGCTGGCGCCGCAGCCCTGGGCACGGCCGGGTGGCGGGTGGTGCAGGAGAAGGACACCCGGCTGGACGCGCCGGACCGGGTCGCCGGTCTGACCCGGGACGACTCGGAGCGGGCCCACAGCACGGCCGACTACCTGCGCAGCGGCTTCGCGGCCGACATCGACCTGGACCGCAGCTTCGGCACGGTCTACCGGGACCCGGCCGACGAGACGCGCGCGGTGCTGCTCTTCGGCGGCACGACACTGCTCTGGCAGCCGGAACGCGACCTGGACAGCCTCTTCGGGCTGATGGCCGACGAGACCGGCAAGGTGGCCGGGCTGCGCGAGGTGCCGGCCGGCAAACTGGGCGGGGTGATGAAGTGCGGCACCACCAGCGGCGACGGGGGCGACTTCGCGATCTGCGGCTGGGCGGACCACGGCAGCGTCGCGATGGCGATGTTCCCCAACCGGTCCGTCGACGACGCCGCCGGGCTGTTCCGCCAGATCCGCGAGGGCGTTCAGACCCGGAGCTGATCGTCGGTCAGGGCCGCGGTCGCCTCCCGCCACGCCGGGGCGCCGCGGCCCTTTTCGGGTACGCCCACCGCCCCGCTCCGCCGTCGCGCCACATTCTTCGACGGCCTGCGGATGAGCCCGCAGCTGCGGAAACGGCCGGTGAACGCAGTCAGGGCCACCCCGGATGGGGTGGCCCTGACTGAATGTTTGTCCGGCGGTGTCCTACTCTCCCACACCCTCCCGAGTGCAGTACCATCGGCGCTGGAGGGCTTAGCTTCCGGGTTCGGAATGTTACCGGGCGT
>NZ_JBEYTI010000019.1:0-111779 GCF_040642975.1 Micromonospora sp. NPDC047548 | reverse complement strand
GACCTGACAACTGAGCGGCACGAGCCGGATAAGCCGAGAGGCTTACGTCCGGATCTGTGGGGGGCGGCGGGTGAGACTCCCGCCGCCTACCCGGCGCTGCATGTGCTGGATGCGCTGTGCGATCGTCTCCCGTCCCCGCAGGATCTCAATGAGCCGGTCCACGTCGCTGGTGTCCGCGCTCGCGCGATAGACGTCCATGAGCTCGAACATGCCAAGCCGTACCTTTTCCAGCTCCTGCTGGTGATGCAGGATGAGAATCTCCATTCCGATGTCGGGTGGTGTCGGAAGAAAGCGGGACGGGCGGCCGGGGAGCCGGCTTGCCAGACCCTTTACCTCCAGCGCGGCGAGGGCCCGCCGGACCCACTGCGAGTCGGCGCCGCATGCTTCAGCGAGGCTGTTCTCGTCGCTGGCAGGACGTTCGAGCAATACCCTGTAGATCCGTTCCTCCAGCGGATTGATCCCGATCGCATCCAATGCGACAACCTCCTCGCATCTGTCCTCACGGAGGGCGTCCGTCGTCTTGCCTGTTCGGATAGGACGATGGCGTACATCCCATATTAGAGGGCGCTGCGGAGTGTGGACAAGACCGATTGATCCTGGAGGCGTCTTAAAAACTCCATTGACAATCTTGATCTGAAAAGACTCGAACCCCTCATCGACACGATCCTCGACGAGTTCGCCACGCGGGCCAGCGCCCAGGCCCACGCCGGGGCCGTGCTGGTCGACGGGTTCATCGCCCCGGTGGGCGAACGCGACGCCACCACCGGCCTGTTCTCCGACAAGAAACACCTGCCCGGATGCGATACCCGATGGGCCCGCAACACCGCGCTCAACCGAATCCACGCCGCCGTCGAACGCGCCATCGCCCACCTCAAAACTGGAAGATCCTCAAGACCGGCTACCGCCGGTCCCTCCACGACTTCCCCCAAGTACTACGCACCGTCACAATGCTAGAGATCTATCAATGGTCGACCTGGCCCTTTTGAAATGGCCTCCAGGTTCCTGCTCGGGATGGCTGGTGGATGTCTCGCATAAGCCACTGTCCTTGATCGGCCATGGAGGGCCGTAGATGACTCGTGAGTAGCATGCTAACTTGCTCGGCAAGCATAGACAGTGAGCGATCACTTGCTCCCGACAAGAGAGCGATCTGCCGGAGGGAATGCAAATGTGTGCCGCGTGGAGCGCGGCCGGGCAGCGCATTAGGAGAGCGCGGTGGCTGCCTATTCGGGCTCCCCCCCAGGGGCATGGTCCACGTCAATCACAAAGACGGCCACCAAAGGTCCCGGAAAAGAGATAAGAGGATGAGTGAGATGAGAAAGTGGTCATCAAGAGGCCGCCCACACCGTTTCCTCGCGACAGTCGCATTGACACTGGTGTGGCTGCTCGTCAGCGCGACCGCGGGAACATCCGCGTGGGCAAGCCCATTGTCGAAGCCTGACGCACCGGATCGGGCGCCTATTGATGCTGCCGTGCAGCAGCAGACACAGGCCGGCGGCGAGGCGACCTTCTGGGTTGTGATGGACAGCCAGGCCCAGCTGAGTCAGGCGCCCGAGATCAAGGACTGGTCCGGGCGCGGGAACTATGTCCACTCGACCCTGCGGGACAAGGCGAAGTCCACCCAGGCCGGCATCGCATCGATGCTGAAGTCCAAGGGCGCCCACTACACCTCGTTCTGGATCAACAACTCGATCCAGGTCAAGGGCGACGCCTCGCTTGTCCACGAGCTCGCCGCCCAGCCCGGCGTCAAACGCATCGAGCAGGACCACACCGTCATGCTGCCCGAGCCGATCAAGGGCGAGGATCAGCCGGAGGTCGAGTCGGTCGAGTGGAACATCGACCGCGTCCGCGCCCCGGACGTGTGGCAGCAGTTCGGTGACCGCGGCGAGGGCATCGTCGTCGGAAACATCGACAGCGGCGTGCAGTACGATCACGCCGCGCTGGTGAACAAGTACCGCGGCCACCGGACCGACGGCTCGTTCGACCACAACTACAACTGGTACGACCCGACCCACGACTGCGCGGGCAACATCCCCTGTGACAACCACGGTCACGGCACCCACACGATGGGGACGATGGTCGGCGACGGCGGCCAGGGCAACCAGATCGGGGTGGCCCCCGGGGCGACGTGGATCGCGGCCAAGGGTTGCGAGAACCGTGGCTGCCCCCAGGCCGCCCTGCTCTCCTCCGGCCAGTGGATGCTCGCGCCGACCGACCTGAACGGCCAGAACCCGCGGCCCGAACTGCGCCCGGATGTGATCAACAACTCCTGGGGCGGCAACATCGGAGGCGGCAACGACTGGTATCGCGACGTGGTACGCGCGTGGGTCGCGGCCGGGATCTTCCCCGTGTTCTCCAACGGTAACGCGGGTCCGGCCTGTGACACCCCCGGCGACCCGGCCGACTACCCCGAGAGCTACGCCGTCGGCGCGTCCGACATCAACAACGCCATCGCGTCGTTCTCCTCCCGTGGACCCGGCGCCTACGGCGTCATCAAGCCCGACATCTCCGCTCCGGGTGCCAACGTGCGAAGCAGCCTGCCCGGCGGCGGGTACGGCTCTATGAGCGGCACGTCGATGGCGGCGCCGCACCTGGCGGCGACCATCGCGCTGATCTGGTCGGCGGCGCCGAGCCTGCGCGGTGACGTCGCCGGGACGCGGGCCATGCTCGACGGCACCGCGATCGACGTCGACGACACGAGCTGCGGCGGCACGGCGGGCGACAACAACGTGTGGGGAGAAGGCCGCCTCGACGCGTTCGCGGCGGTCGACGCCTCCCCGCGCGGTCCGTGGGGCACCCTCACCGGCACGGTGACTGACGCGGGCACCGGCGGCCCCATCGTGGGTGCCACCGTCGAGGCGAGCGGCCTCCAGGGGCGCACGGCCTCGACCGGCGCGGGCGGGACCTTCAACCTGCGGCTACCGGTCGGTGACCACCACATGAGCGCGGTTGCCTTCGGGTACCTCAAGAGCGAGGCCGACATCACGATCACCGAGGGCCAGGAGACGGCGCAGAGCTTCGCCCTCACGGCGGCTCCCTCGCACGCCGTCCGCGGCACCGTGACCGACGACGGCGGCAATCCAGTCGCCGGGGCCCACGGTCACCATCGTCGGCACACCGGCCCAGCCCGTGACCACCGATGGCTCAGGCCGGTACGCCTTCGCCCGCGTTCCGGCGGGCTCCTACCAACTGTCGTTCGAGGCGGGCGGCTGTGTCGACTCGGCGATGAAGGAGCTGGCCGTCGACGGTGAGGAGACCCTCGACGCCGTGTTGGCACGCCACGCCGACTCCTTCGGCTACACGTGCTCGACCAAGAGCGCCGGCTACGTCGACGCGAAAACGGTCGTGGCCCTCGCCGGAGACGAGGGGACCAAAACGGTGAACCTGCCGTTCGCGTTCCCGCTCTACGGCGCGTCCTACGACAAGGCGACCGTCTCCATCAATGGCTTCGTTGAATTCACGGGGACCGATCAATACAGCCGGTTCTACAACACGGCGATCCCGAACCGGGAGGCGCCGAACGCGGCCGTCTACGCGTTCTGGGACGACCTGCTTGTCGACAGCTTTGCCAGCGTGCGGACCCAGGTCGTCGGGACCGCTCCGAACCGCAGGTTCGTGATCGAGTGGCGCAACGTGCAGCGGCGCGATGCGCCGAACATACGCGTCAACGCCGAGATCGTGCTCACCGAGACCGGACACGTCGTGATCCAGTACGGCGAGCTCAAAGGCGACCAGTCCGGCCACGGCGGCTCCGCCACCGTCGGCGTCGAGAACGCCGAAGGCACCGTGGCGCTGCAGTACAGCTACAACGAGCCGATCCTGCGGACCGGCCTCGCAATCGAGTACAAGGTGCCGAACTCCGCCTACGTCCGTGGCACCGTGACGGACGCCAACGACGGCAAGGCCCTCGCCGGCGCGACCGTCTCTGTCATGAGGGGTGACACGGAGGTCCGGAAGGCGACCACTCGCTCCGACGGCGGCTACCTGCTGCAGCTCCCGCTCGGCGACTACACCGTCAAGGTGGGGGCGAGGAACTACGTGGGGGGGAAGCCGGTCGACGTCAGCCTCGAGGAAGCGGAGCAGTTCGTCACGGCGGACCTCTCCCTCGCGACCGCGGTCGCCGAGGCCAACCCGGGCAAGCTGACCATCGTCGCGCCGCCGGGCCAGCAGCGAACGCAGACGGTCACCGTGAAGAACCCGGGCGGCGCCCCGCTGACCTGGGAGGCCAAGGAGATCGGCGGCGCCCGGAACGGGACGGCCGAGAAGCAAGCCGTGCTGGCGCAGACCCCGGAGAAGAGTTCCACCTACGACCCGAACGCCCGCACCACGGAGGGCATGTACGTCAACGGGGCCACGCTGCCGAGCGTCGCGGACCTGGCGCCGCAGGGAACCGGCAACGTCATCCGGTCGTGGCCCCGGGTGGGGAACAACCGCGGCTGGGGCGTCGGCTACACCGGCAATGTGTGGGTCTCCGACGTGTACAGCAAGGGCAACTACGAGTACACCAGCGACGGGACCCCGGATCGTCACTGGCCCGCAAGTTGGGCCCTCGGGTGGCCGGCCGACATGACCTACGTCCCGGGCACCGGCATGTGCCAGGTCCATGTTAGCGGCGACAAAGGGATCTACTGTTGGGACCCGGCCACGGGTGCGGTCGTGAACAAGATCACTGGCTCTTTCCCGTGGACCGACTCGTCCCAGCGTGGCCTCGCCTACCGGGCCGACGACGATACCTTCTACATCGGAGGTTGGGAGGACCACACCCTTTACCACATCAAGGGTCTGTCCTCCGACAATCCCGGCGAGGTCATCAGCCAGTGCCGGCCGGCCGGTGACGCCGGGTCGATCTCCGGCCTCGCCTGGAACGCCGCGTTCGGTGTCCTCTGGGCTGCGACCAACAGCCAGAGTGACACCATCTACCAGCTCGACCCCGGCACGTGCGGAATCCGCGGATCGCTCCCGCACCCCACCCCCGGCTTCAACGGCGCCGGTCTGGAGATGGACGACACCGGCAATCTGTGGACGGTCGGCCAGAAGTCGAACAGGGTGTACCTCATCGACAGCGGCCTGTCGTCGTTCGCCGACGTCCCGTGGCTCTCCGAGCAGCCGGCGAGCGGCACCATCGCGCCGGGTGAGTCCCAGGACGTCAGGGTCACCGTGGACACCACCGGGCTGGAGCCGGGAATCCACACGGCCACGGTGCAGCTCATCACCAACGCCGGGCGGCAGCCGGCAGTCCAGCTACCGGTCACCGTGGTCGTGTCCGCGTACCAGCAGAGTGTGAATGCCGGCAGCGACGGTGGCTACACCGACCATGCTGGTGCTGTCTGGTCTGCCGACCAGGCATATGTGCCGGGCGGCTGGGGCTACGTCTACAAGAGCAAGGCCGAAAGCACGCGGGCACCCATCGCCGGCACCGAGGACGGCCAGATCTACCAGACCCAGCGCGTCGCCCAGGACAACACGATGGAGTACCGCTTCGACGGGCTGCCGGACGGAACGTACACGGTCGAGATGTCGTTCGCGGAGCTCCAGAACATGAAGCCCAACGAGCGACTGTACGACGTCACCCTGAACGGCCAGGCCGTACTCACCGCGCACGATATCGCCGCCGAGGTCGGTCTGAACACGGCCGACAACCACACCTTCACCGTGCAGGTAAACGGCGGTTCGGCGACGATCCGGTTCATCGCCCGGCAGGGTGCCAAGGCTCCGGTCGTCAACGCGCTCCGTATCACCGAGCGCCCCGACCTGAGCTGATGGCCTGAGAAAGGAGGCGTGCAGCGCCATCCCCGCGGCCCCGCCGATCCGGCGGGGCCGCGGGCATCTGGGGACCGTGGCCCGATGGCGGGGCCGCTCCCCGGGGCGTCCCTATGGGTTTCGTCAAGCGGCGGCGGGTGCTGCTGTCGGGCGTGGTTCACCGCGATCGCGAGCAACCTGCCGACCGCGCCGGCGTTGATGGGCAACACGGTGCCCTACCTCGGGTACCCGAGCGGCAACCGGCCTTACTGGTGCAAGGACCTGCGCAGCCTCTCCGTCTACTGCCGAGGCGACCGGGCGAACCTGGAGGAGCTCCTCGCGCCCACCCCGTTCGAGCTCGCCGACGACCGGTTCGTCGTGCAGATCGCGGACTTCGGCAACGCCACCCCCGGCGCCTTCTACGACTCGGGTGTCGTCATCCCCGTCCGCTACGGCGACCACCGGGGGGTCAACTACTTCTTCGAGTACGAGGACCAGCCCTGGAGCGTCGCCTTCGGCCGGGAGGTCTGGGGCTACCCCAAGCAGTACGCCGACATCGCGCTGACCGACACCGCCGACGCGGTCTCGGGCGCCGTCCACCGCTCCGGCAAGCTGGTATTCGGCATCTCGATGACGCCGGGGGAGGGGCACGACAACACGGCCTGGGCGGACCTGTCCCTGTATCCGCACCTTCAGGTCCACGCCCTGCCCGAGGCCGACGGGCCGGGGTTCTGTGTCTTCGAGATCGTCTCCCGGGACACCTCGAAGGACTTCGTCCTCAAGCACCGGAGCTTCGGACCCGCAGCCGTCGAGCTCACCGACGCGCTCTCGGTCAACGGCGTCGAACTGAAGGTGGTCGAGGTGCTCGGCGGCGAGTTCTCCGTCGGGGACTACGCCTGCACGGTGGAGAACGGGATCTCGACGGTGATCGACGACCTTCGCGGCAACCGGTCCCGCGTCGGAGCGGCGGAGCGCCCGTAACCGTCCGGTAGCTTGCCAGAATGCGGGGCCGCTGCGCAGTAGCGGCGCAAGACATGGGGAGGGATTGAGATGTTGTCGGAGTACGTCGGAAAGGGCGCGCTCGTCGGCACCGACCAGACGGGTAACGCCCTGCTGAGCCAATCGGCCTACGCCAGCCTCTGCTCTCGACTCGTCCGCATCCCCCTGGGCCGGGTCGGCGAGGCGGGCGACCTGGCCAGCGCCGTGGTGTTCCTCGCCTCGGACGCGTCCGCGTACGTCACCGGGCACACGCTCACCGTCGACGGCGGTTGGGTCGTCTCGCTTTGATGTCTGAAGGCGGCCCGCGACGCTTGGCCAGTCGAGTGAGTTTCACCCGTCCATGATCCCCCAGGCGTGCCCGCTTCTCGACCAGGCGAAGCGCGACGCTTCGGTCGCCCCCGTTCCGGGTGTCGGCGCTGCTGTACGTGCGCCGGACCGGGTGGCTAGGCGTGCGCCCTGCCGCGGTCAGCGTCGCTCCGGATGGGCACGTCCGAGGGCATCCGCCGTGCCCCACCGTCCGGGGATGTGGAGCAGTTCGATCCGGCCCATGCTCGGGGGCACGGCCGGTCTGGTCACCAGGTGCTCGCCGCGTGGCTCCATGCCGAGCATGGTCCGCAGCAGCAACAGGGGAGTGCCGGTGGACCACGCCTGCGGGCTGCACGCCGTCGGGTACAGCACGGGATATCGGGTCAACGTCCGGTCGTAGCCGCCGAACGCCTCGGGCAGCCGCCCGTCGAAGTACTCCGCGGCGTCGATGATCCCCTCGGCGATGCGCCCGGCCTCTTGGTGGAAGCCGTATCGCCGCAGCCCCCAGGCGATGAACGCGTTGTCGAACGGCCAGACGGTGCCGACGTGGTAGCCGATCGGGTTGTACCGCCCCTCGCCGGTGGCGAGGGTCCGCACCCCCCAGCCGGAGAAGAGGCGGGGGCCGAGCAGGTGTTCGGCGATCTTCGCGGCCCGGGATTCGTCGACGATGCCGCTCCACAGCAGGTGGCCGATGTTTGAGGAGAGTGCGTCGACCTGGTGGCCGTCGCCGTCGAGGGCGAGGGCATAGTAGTCGCCGTCGGTGATCCAGAAGTCGCGGTTGAAGCGTTCCTTGAGGTCGGCCGCCTCCCGTTCCAGCCGGTCGGCGTACGCGGGGTCGTGCCAGAACTGGCGGGCCAGCCGCGCGCCGCGGATCTTGGCGTCGTAGGCGTAGCCCTGCAGCTCGCAGGTGGCCCGGGGCAGGCTGGGCAGCCGGCCGTCCCGGAACGAGATCGAATCCCAGGAGTCCTTCCAGCACTGGTTCTCCAGGCCGTTGCGCTCGTTGCGGCGCTGGTACCAGACGTAGCCGTCGCCCATGATGTCGCCGTACTCGTTGATCCAGTGCAGGGCGGCTCGCGCGGAATGTTCGAGAGACCGAACCAGGGCGGTGTCGCCGGTCCACCGCTCGTACTCGTCGAGCAGGATGACGTAGAGGGCCGTGGAGTCCGCGCTGCCGAAGTACGGCGAATGCGGCTGCTCCTCGAACCCGGTCGTCTCCCCGTACCGCATCTCGTGGAGAATCTTTCCCGGCTCCTCCTCGCGGAAGTCATCCAGGACGGCGCCCTGCCGCAGGGCCAGCATGCGTAGCGTCGTGGCGGCGAGGTCGGGCGCGAACGGTAGCGCCTGGATGCTGGTGAGGATGCTGTCCCGGCCGAAGATCGCCATGAACCAGGGCAGGCCGGCGGCGGGGATGGCATGTGTGCCGGCGGTCAACGGCGCGAAACGCAACGCGGAAAGGTCAGCCAGGCTGCGCCGGTAGGTCATCGCCAACGTGCGGGAGTCGCAGGTGAGGCGCGGTGCCTCCGCGAGCCAGTCGGCCAGGTCCTGCCGGATCTGCTCTGTGGTCCGACCGAGTCTGCCTTCCAAGCTCTCCCGAAGGTCGCGCCCGCCCAGGCCCAGCGCCCGCACGCGCAGGTCGGTGATCCACTGGCCGTGTGGTCCGAGCCGAACGTGGTACGTCAGGCCCCGCTCATCGACTCGGGCCGGCGCGGTGGACGAGACCAGCGTCTCCCGGCAGAACGCCTCCCGCTGATAGCCGAGACGCAGGCATCCGCCGTCGATCCGGAAGTAGTATTTCCCGCTCTTGTTCCGCACATCCTTGATCTCGAAAAGGTCGGCGAAGTCGCTCTCGACGTCAATCCGGATCCGCAGGTCGACGGGCTCGGGTTCGTGGTTGATCACCGTCAGTCGCTCAGTGAAGCTTCCGCCGATGGAACGGTCGCGAATGGCCGAAACGCCGACGTCGAGGAGCGGAGTGGGGAGGATCGGGACGACGACAAAGCGGCTCTCGAAGTATTCGACCTCCTCGACGGTGAGCGCGTTGACCCGTTGATCATTGATGGACAGGATCCACTTCGACAGGAATCGGGTGTCGAACGAGAAGAGACCGGTCGGGATGGTGGGGGACGCGTCGATGTCGCCGGTCTCCTCGCTGACCACGAACATGTTGCCGTCCAACAGTCGGACGAGGCCGTCGCTCATGCCGCGCCTCTCCGCTCGCGGCCGAAATCCCGAGGGTGACGGGCGCCCGGCGCCCCCGGTATGAGCCGACCGATGAGGCGGACCAGCCGGATGTCGCCCTCCGTTCTGACTTCGTTGCGCAACCAGGCCGCGAATATTTGTGACTGGCCGCCCACGATCCGGTCGAAGGTCGCCCGGCTGCCGTGGAAGACGCAGTCGGCCTCGCCCCCGTCCCGCGAGACGCAGACATTGCCCCGGTCGATCGCCACGAACCAGCGGTCGACGCCCCGCTCGTGCGTGAGGTCGAACCGCATGGTCGCGGTGGCATCCTCGAGGAGGGCTTCGTGGCCGCGACGGCCGAGCGCTTCGAAGAAGGTCGTGGTGGGATTCGACATGAGCCTCCCTCCGGCTGGATCTCGAGCCCGAACGAGCCG
The DNA here is from genome assembly GCF_040642975.1 of Micromonospora sp. NPDC047548. Taxonomy (NCBI): domain Bacteria; kingdom Bacillati; phylum Actinomycetota; class Actinomycetes; order Micromonosporales; family Micromonosporaceae; genus Micromonospora; species Micromonospora sp. NPDC047548. Next base: position 102,126 of record NZ_JBEYTI010000019.1, on the reverse strand, counting down.
TCACCACCATGACCAGGAGCGGGGCGCTGCCGCATCACCCGAACCGGGTGAATTCCCGCCGCCCGCGGCCGCCCGCCAGGTTCATCCCTTCCGGGTGAGGCGGCCGCACCCCGGTCTGAGTGATGCTGCTTCTGGTCATCGGAGTCCTCCGGGGGTGGTGCATGTCCGAGGCGACCAGGAAGTTCTTCGACGCGCTCGAACGCCACGGCCACGAACGCCTGTTGAAGAAGACGAACGGCACCATACGCTTCGACCTCGAGCGTGACCACGAGGTCGACCACTGGTTCGTGGAGATCCGTGGCGGCACCGTCCGGGTGTCACAGCAGAACAGCGACGCCGACACGGTCATCCGCTCCGACAATGTCTTCTTCGACCGCATGGCGCGCGGCGAAGCCAAGCCGCTCCCGGCGTGGCTGCGGAACGACATAACGTTCGAAGGACAATTCCGGCTCATCATCCTGTTGGAGCGGCTCTTCGCGCCGCCGCCCGGCGGGCGTCACCCGCAGACCGCCGCACGTGACCGTCGGAGGCAGGGATGAAGACAGACCTCGTCAGGATCCTGGACGGCAACATCTTCGTGCTGAGTGACGGCAGCGGCGACATGGACGCGAAGCCCAGCGTGCCGTATGGGTTCTTCGCGTTCGACACCCGGTTCCTCTCGCAGTGGCGGCTGACCATCAACGGCGAACGGGTGAGCACGCTCGCCATGGACGACCCGTCGTACTTCGAGGTGCGGTTCTTTCTGGTGCCGGGGGCCCCGACGCACTACGTGGACGCCAAGGTGTCGGTGATCCGGGAACGGTCGGTGGTGGGCAGCTTCGAGGAGCGGCTGACGGTGCTCAACCATTCCGGGGAAGCCGCCGACTTCACGGTCCGCGTGGACGCGGCCTGTGACTTCATCCCGCTGACCATGGTCGGACAGGAACACACGCCACCAGGCCGGCTGTACCAGCGCGTCGAGGACGGGCGACTGCACATCGGCTACGTCCGGGAGAAGTTCCGGCGGGAGACGGTGATCTCCACGACTGAGCCGGCCCAGGTCGACGAACAGGGGCTGACCTACCACATCCGGATCGAACCCCATGGGCGGTGGACCACCATGCTCCATGTCCGGGGGCTGGTGCTGCGCCCCGACGGCCAGGACGTTCGAGAGCACGTGTCTCCCGGCCGCCAGCGACACGACGCGGCGCGGCTCCAGGACGACCTGCGGCAGTGGCTCGGCAAGACTCCGCAGCTGAGCTGCGACTGGGAGCCGCTGGAGCGGACGTATCAGCGTAGTCTGGTCGATCTTGCCGCGCTCCGGTTCTCGCCGCTGACGCTACCGGCCGAGCCGTTGCCCACGGCGGGCCTGCCATGGAACGCGACCCTCACCGGCCGCGCCCCCATCCTCACCAGCCTGCAGGTGTTGCCGTTCGCGCCGGATCTGGCCGTCCACACCCTGCGGATGCTCGGCATCGACCAGGGCTCCGTGCTCGACGACTTCCTTGACGAGGAGCCGGGCAAGATCCTGCACGAGTTCCGCTACGGCGAGATGGTCGCGTTCGAGGAATGCCCACAGGCGCCGTACTTCGGCGCCGCCGACACCACCCCGCTCTACGTGATCCTGCTCGACGAGTACGAGCGGTGGACGGGGGATGCCGCCACGGTGCGCGAATTCGAGGACGAGGCGCGCGCGGCCCTGCACTGGATCGACGAGTACGGCGACATCATGGGCGATGGCTACGTCTGGTACCAGCGCCGCAACGAGCGCAACGGCCTGGAGAACCAGTGCTGGAAGGAATCCTCGAAGGCCATCTCGTTCCGGGACGGCCGGCTGCCCAGCCTGCCCCGGGCCACCTGCGAGCTGCAGGGCTACGCCTACGACGCCAAGATCCGCGGCGCGCGGCTGGCCCGCCAGTTCTGGCACGACCCGGCGTACGCCGACCGGCTGGAACGGGAGGCGGCCGACCTCAAGGAACGCTTCAACCGCGACTTCTGGATCACCGACGGCGACTACTATGCCCTCGCCCTCGACGGCGACGGCCGCCAGGTCGACGCGCTCTCGTCGAACATCGGCCACCTGTTGTGGAGCGGCATCGTCGACGAATCCCGGGCCGCGAAGATCGCCGAACACCTGCTCGGGCCCCAACTGTTCTCCGGATGGGGCGTGCGCACCCTCGCCGAGGGAGAGGGGCAGTACAACCCGCTCGGCTACCACGTCGGCACCGTCTGGCCGTTCGACAACGCGTTCATCGCCTGGGGGCTGCGGCGATACGGCTTCCACCAGGAGGCCGGGCGCATCGCCGAGGGGATCATCGACGCGTCCCGGTATTTCCAGGGGCGCCTGCCCGAGGCCTTCGGCGGCTACGACCGCGAGCTGACCCGGCACCCGGTCCAGTATCCCGCGGCGAACAGCCCACAGGCCCTGGCCACCGGTGCACCCCTGCTGCTGGTGCGCACGCTGCTCGGCCTTGAGCCGTACGGAGACGATCTGGTGGTCGCGCCGGCACTGCCCGAACGGTTCGGCCGGATCGAACTGCTCGACATTCCCGGGCGGTGGGGCCGCGTCGACGCCATCGGCAGCGTGGCATCCCAGGAAGGGGAGGCGGTCGGCAGCTGAGCCTGGCAGCGTTGCCACACTGGCCGGTGCAGGTGACCAGTCGCGAGGAAGGGGCGTTGCCCTCAGTTTCCGGACTGCCCCAGACCGGACCGCCGGAAGGTAAGGGATCAGCATGCGAACCGCTTCAGCGGACCTGATGTTCCGCGCGTTCGCGGGCGGGCTCCCGGGATCCGATGGTTCGTACGGGCACGCCGTCCGGTTGACTCTATTCCCGCAGTCCGGCTCGGATGTGGGCGGCGAGGCGGTCGCTGAGGACGGTGAGCCGGGGCAGATGGCTGCTGGCGTACCAGTCGGCCTTGTATTTGCGCAGCAGTTGCTCACCGTGTTCGTGCCAGGTGAAGGCGGGTTTGCCGGTGGCCGCTCTTAGGACGCGATCGGCGTTGTCGGGGTGGCGGGCGGAGAGCCGCTGCAGCGGGACCGGGTCGACGGTGTCATCGTGGAGGTATGCCTTGACGATCTCCTTGTGCCGGGGGCGGCGCATGAGGTCGGGGTCAGCGAAGGCCTGCTGGGCGAGGTCGTAGTCGGCGTACATGCCGAGGCCGGTCTGCTGGTCGTAGATCACGCCGATGGTTTCGACCGCGTCGTCGAGCCAGTCCAGGTCGGTCGGCGGGGCGGTGCCGGGTTCGCCGGAGTAGGTGTCCCAGTACCCGCGCATGGCCTTGTCGAGCTCGTCCACGCCGAGGGTGACCTCGTCGCTGCCGAAGTGCGCGACGAACGCGGCGTGTTGGGCGCGTTGCAGGTCCCACGCGTGGGCGACGCGCTGTGGGTTGTGGAAGACGAGTGCGGGCTGCTCGGCCGCGAGCCGGACCGCCGTGCTGTAGGCGCCGGCCTGGCCTTGGGCGGAGTAGAGGGCGGTGGTGCCGCTGAGCAGCCAGTCGCTGTGAACGGGCACGATGCGGCTGCCGATGTACGAGCCTGGCGGCATCCGGTCGAAGATCGGCCCGTCGGTGTTGGTGCGGATGCGGTAGGGCAGGTCGTCGACGACGTTCACGGTGTGCAGGACAGGGCCATCGCGTCCGGTTACCTCGAAGACGCCTTCGCGTACGTCACGCCAGCCGAGGAGGAACTCGCGCTCGGTGTCGGGCAGTTCGGGATGGGCTTCGACGAACAGGTCGACGACGGTGCGCCCGTCGTGCAGGCGGTGCTGCTGGATGAACCAGTCGAAGAAGTTCGACAGCTCTCCCTCGTCTTCGACGACGACGACCCGCCCGAACCGGGCTCTGATCTCCTGCCGGAACGCGCGGTCGAAGCGCGGCTTCCGCGCGTAGTCGAGCAGCTCACGCTTCAGCGTCACGCTGCGCTGCACCAACTCGTCGATCGATGACATTCGGCCGCCCTTCGTCATGACGAGAGTATGCCCGGGTCATGCCATGCCTGCGGAAGGCGGGTGATCGTCATCTTTTCGCGGCTCCGGCGATCGGCGCTGCGTGATCCCGTCATCGAGTCGGCGGGGGCCTTGCGGCTCGGCTGGGCGAGACTGGACGGCGTGGAGCTGCTGATCGCCAGGAACCCGGACGAGGCATCGACCCTGCCGTACCTGCTGAAGGTGCCGTTGGGTGACGGGCTGGTGTTCCGGGCGCGCGACACCTGGCCGCGCACGTCAGCGGTGTACCTGCATCCCGTCCGGTCCGACCAGTGGCCCGACAGCCCGGAGATCGTCGAGCGGGTGCCGGTGCGGTCGTGCCTGCGTCGGGGTGCGGCGATCGACCTGGTCCTCGACCGCGGTCGGGAGAACCGGTCGCAGATCGTCTACACGATTGCGCGGGGCCGGGAAGTGGTGTTCTGGCAGTCGCCGCGTACTCGCAAGCAGGCCAGACCGCAGGTGAGCACGCCCACTGCCCGCGCCGCCGGGCTGGCCGACCTGCCGGTGGTCGTCGACTCGCACGAGCGGTACGCCTACACGTTCGCCGGCAAGCCCGTCACGGTCGCCCGGCGGGCCCTGCCCTGCGGCGACTACGGCCTGGAACAGCAGGGCCGCCTGGTGGCCTCGGTGGAGCGCAAGAGCCTGGCCGATCTGGTCGCCTCGCTGACGTCCGGCAAGTTGAAGTTCGCGCTCGCGGACCTGGCCGCGCTGCCCCGGGCCGCGCTGGTGGTCGAGGACCGCTACTCGCAGGTGTACGCGCTGACTCGGGTGAGACCGGCGGTGGTGGCCGACGGTTTGGCCGAGGTGCAGGTGGCCTGGCCCAACGTGCCGATCGTGTTCTGCGAGACCCGCAAGCTCGCCGAGGAGTGGGTGTACCGATTCCTTGCCGCTGCCCACGTCTGGGCCGCCGGCGAGGCGCTCGCGACCGTGCAGGTGGGGAAGGGGCCGACGCCTGTCACCACTGCGGCGCCGAGCGTGTCGCAGCCGTCGACCAGGGAGATCCGTGTCTGGGCGCGGCGCAACGGCATCGACGTGCCCGACCGCGGCCGGTTGCGCCCGGAGGTGATCCAGGCCTGGCACGACGCGCACCCGTCCCCGGCAGCGCCCGAGGCAGGATGAACGGGAGGCGGCCGGTGCTGGAGATATCGGACCTCGATCTCGACGAGATCGTCATGGCGCTGCAGAGCCAGGACGGCTACGAGCAGTTCTGGCTCATCGACCCGGCGACCGGCGAGATCACGTTCGCATCCCGAGACCTCGATCCGGATCTGGACCTCGACGACTCCGACCTGATCCGGATCGATCCGCTGCCGTCCCGGGTGTGGTATCGGGACATGGCGGACTTCGCGGACGGGATCGCGGACGAGCGGGTCGGGCGCAGGTTGGCCCGTGCGATCCAGGGCCGGGGCGCGTTCCGCCGGTTCAAGGACGAACTCCACGCCGAGCACCCGCACCTGCTCCAACTGTGGTACGAGTTCTCGGGCCGGCGCGGCGTCAGGCGGGCCGTCGAATGGCTCGCCGACAGCTCACTCGTCGACGTCGCCCACGCCTACCGCTTCCTGGCCGACCACCCCGACATCGACCTGTCCGAGACGACCCGAACCGCCCGCCGCGCCGACGCACCGGTGCCGCCCGAGAAACTGCGATGGAGCGACGCCGAACTCGATGCTCTGATAGAGGCGGCGACCGTGGATGCGTACAACGACGACGAGCGGCTCACCGGCCTGTACGCCGCTCTTGAGGAGCACTTGGTGCTGCCCTTCACCGCCGAGGTGCTGGGCGTCGCGGTCTCGGTCGACCGGATCGACCTGGCAGACGACGGCCGGATCGTCGCCGTGTGCGAGCGGGACGGAGCACGTCAGCCGATCGGCGTCCTGGACCTGCCGCTGCCCGACCCCGCTCCGAAGGGCAGCCAGTGGATCGCGGCATACCGGCGGTGGATACGACGATGACCCCGACGACGGCCTTGCAGGCTGATGCCGAAGGCACTGACGCGCTAGCTAGGCGACGGGGTGGGGCAGGGCCGGCTGGGGCACTGCGTCGAGGGCGGCGAAGCCGCGACCGGCTCAGGTTAGCCCGGGGGCCAGGGCCCGGACCGCCTCGACGAACTGGGCGCCGCTGAGCGCGCTGTCCGGGTCGACCAGCCACTGGCTCGCCACGCCGCCGAGCATCGCTTGGTAGAAGGTCCCGAGGGCGAGTGCCCGTTCCTCGGCGAGCGTCTGAGTGGAGGCCCCGAAGTCGCCGAAGAGCTCGGCGAGGGCGAGCCGCCCGCCGCGGTTGGCCGCTGCGAAGGTCTCTCGCATCTGGGAATCGGCGTTGAGGCGGCCGAGTACCTCGAACTGTACGCTCCAGAGTGGATGGTATGCGGCGAAGGACCGCAGGACCTGTTCCCAGACGGCTTCGAGACGCTCGGCGGGGCTCGCCGCCGGATCGGCCTCGATCGCCATCATCCGGCCGAGCTCCTCGCCCCACTCCTCCAGTGCATGCAGCAGCGCCGTGTTCAGCAGCGACTCCTTGGTGCCGTAGTGGTAGCCGATAGCCGCGAGGCTCACGCCCGCGGCGGTCGCGATGTCGCGCGCGGTCGTCCGCGCGTACCCCGTCTCGTGGAGGCAGCGCTTCGCGCCCTCAAGTAGATCCTCGCGATTTCCCATGCGAAGAAGGTAGCACAACCGTCTTGCACGCTTGTGCAAGACGGTTGTACAGTCATCATCAACGCCCCTCAGGAAGGATGACCATGATGGTCGAGATCGTTGCCGCCGCCGCTCTGCCCGTCGCCGCTCTGCCCGTCGCCGGCGCCCTCGCCTACCGCGCCGTACGCCGGTCGGCCATCGCCCGGCAGTTGGACATCCACCCCCCGAACGGCATCACCGAGCAGCACTACCTGCGCATCGGCGGTGTCGAGCAGTGGGTGCAGATCCGTGGCGAAGACCGTGCCAACCCTGTCCTGCTGGTCCTGCACGGCGGTCCTGGCTCGCCGTACGCCGTCTTCACCCCGCTGATTCGGTCGTGGGAGAAACACTTCACCGTGGTGCACTGGGATCGCCGCGGCGTCGGTAAGACCCGCGCCCACAGCGGGCCGGCGGATCCCGCCCTGAACACGTTCGCCCGGCTTCAGGACGACGCGATCGAGGTCGTTGATTTCCTCCGCGATCACCTGGCCCAGGACAAGGTCGTGCTGCTGGCCGGCTCGATGGGGACGCTGCTCGGCCTGCCGCTGGCGCGCCGCCGCCCGGACCTCTTCTCCGCCCTGGTCTGCACCGACATGTACGCCGACATGTACCGCAACGAGCAGGTCGGCTACCGGATGACGCTGCAGCGCGTGCGCGCGGCCGGCAACGCCAAGGCGGTCGCAGCACTGACGGCGATCGGCGACGACCCGACCCGCTGGGACCTGCGCGCCTGGCAGGTCAAGATGGACTGGACGATGAAGACCGATCCGGTCACCCCGAACGGCGTCACGAAGCTGCTGTTCCCGCTCGCGATGACGTCACCGCTGTACTCGCTGGACGACGTCCGGCAGTTGCTCGCCGGCTTCCTGACCACGGGAAAGCAGATGCACGCCGAGGTGATGCGCTACAACGCGTACGCCGGAGGCACGCGTTTCGAAGTGCCGTTCTTCCTGCTCCAGGGCGCTTGCGACGTGCTGACCATCACCGATCTCGCGGTCGAGTTCTTCGAGCAGGTCGAGGCCCCGGCGAAAGCCGTGGCGCTCATCGAGGATGCCAGCCACTTCGCTGCCTTCACTCAGCCCGAGCGGTTCCTGACCCAACTCCTGACCCACGTCCGCCCGACAGTCACGGCCTCCTGAAATAGCAGACCAGCGAGTACGCAGCAGCGCAGCAGCGACGCCGGTGCGCTGCCGCGTTGCCACCGCCGCCGTGCCGAACAGGGCGGCGACCATCGACTCGATCATCACGAGAAGCATGAGGGCGCCGCTCCTGCCGACCAACTTGGCGGGCAGCCAGGTCGGGTAGCCCCGATGCATTGCGGCATCGGGGCCCTCTCAGATGTCTGCAAGGACCTGAGCTTGGCCAGATCCTGTGTTCCTTGGCCGCCTTGAAGACTCTGTGCCGCAACTGCCGTACGTCGTCCTCACGCAGGCGCCAGTTGATGGCGTCCCGCTCCCGGACCACGTCCTCGGTAGATGGCCTCGATGCGACCATCGCGGCTTTTCGGCGTGCCGGTTGCCCGACCCGACAGTGCGGCCCGCCAGCAGAAGCGGAAGGTGGCCGGCCACGATGGACAGAGCCAGGACGGTTACGTCCGTGCGCACCATGCGGGCGTCGCCGACATTGTTGGCGATGATCCGCATCAGCGCGGCGCGGTCTGGGACGCGACGTCGGCTACCGCCTCACCTCGGGCGGAGCGTCGCGTTCCTCACCACCGGCCCGTTCGGCAGCGGCAGCGGGACCGTTCGACAACTGGCCGGTACCGTTCACGACCACGTCGCCCCGGGGTGCGCCCGGCGCGGGGTGGGCGGAATGGCCTGTTCCCTCACCTAGCCCCGGTCGGGCTCGGTCTTCTCCCACATCGACCTCATTTCCTCGAACGCCTGCTCCATGATCTGCACCATGGCGTGGCGGGCGCCTTCGCCGTCCCGCCGCTGGATCGCCTGGGCCACGTCGGCATGCAGTTGGAGGGCCTGCTCGTCCGGGTGGTGCGGCATCAGGTGGTAGTGGTGGCGGCCGGTGAGCACCTCGGCCACCAACTCCTGGAGCTTGACGAACATCTCGTTGCCGGAGGCGAGCAGCACCTGCCGGTGGAACTCGATGTCCAGGCTGAGGAAACGCGCCTCGTCGCCGGCCTTCCCGGCGGCCCACATCTTCGCCGCGAGCCCGACCAGGTCGCTCGCCTCGTCGTGGTTCACCCGCCTGGCGGCGAGCCACGCGGCGTGCGGCTCGACCGCGGTCCGCAGCTCGGTGATGGAGCGCATCTGCGCCATCTGCCCGGCCGAGGCGAGCCGCCAGCGGATCACCTGCGGGTCGAAGACGTTCCAGTCGTTCGCCGCGCGGATCATGACCCCGACCCGGCGGCGGGTCTCGATGAGTCCCATGGCGGCGAGGACCCTCAGGACCTCACGGACGACCGACCGGGACACCGCGTACCGGTCGACGAGGTCGTCGATGTTGAGGACCGATCCCGCGGTCAGCTCGCCACCGCAGATGGCGGTGCCGAGGTGGTCGAGCACTCGTGCGTGCAGCCCGGCCTCGACAGGAGCGGACTGGGTGGGGGCAACCGCTGAGGAGGACTGGTCCACGCTCGGGATCATATCAGTTCGAGGTCGACCCTTGAATAAATCCGCTTTATCGGCCTAACATGCCGACGTTAAGCAGATGTTAACGACGAGGTGGCGCGCTTCCCCCAGGGCGGCGACACGACAGAAGGAGAGATGGACGTGCGGCGTCGATCATTGATCGGAACTTCCCTGGCCGTGGTTGCCGCCATGGGCCTGGCCGCGTGCGGCGGTGGCGGCGACGACAGCGGCGCCTCCAACACCGTGCGCGTCACGCTGGCCAACCACGTGTGGACGGAGAACATCAAGAAGGCCCTGCCCGAGTTCGAGAAGCAGACCGGCCTCAAGGTCGAGATCACCCAGCTCGGCGAGGACCAGCTCTCCGACCAGTACAACGTCAAGCTGAACGCCGGCTCCGGCGACATCGACGTGATGATGTACCGGCCGCTGCAGGAGGGGAAGCTGTTCGCCAAGAACAAGTACCTCGCCGACCTGGCGGACAAGGTCAAGTCCAACCAGGACTGGGACTTCAGCGACTTCCAGGCCGGCCCGGTGGAGGCCACCTCGTACGAGGGCAAGCCGGTCGGGGTCCCGATCATCACCGAGCGGGAGGTCCTGTACTACCGCAAGGACCTGCTGGCGAAGGCCGGTCTGTCCGCCCCGCCAAAGACCCTCGACGAGCTGAAGGCGGCGGCCGCGAAGGTCCAGGCCGCCGAGCCGGGTGTGGCGGGCTTCGTCGCCCGTACGGGCAAGTCGCCGGCGGTCACCCAGTTCTCCAGCTTCCTCTACAGCTTCGGCGGTGACTTCGTCGACAGCAGCGGCAAGTCCGCCGTCAACAGCGACGCCGCCAAGCAGGCCTACGCCTACTACGGCGGGCTGATCAAGAACCACGGCCCGGCGAACGTCAGCACCGACATGAGCTGGCCCGAGGCGATGGCCATCTTCACCCAGGGCAAGGCGGCGTTCTACACCGAGGCCGACTCGCTCTACAAGAACGCTACCGACCCGGCCAAGTCCAAGGTCTCCGACACCGTCGGTTTCGCGCCGTTCCCGGCCGGCCCCGCCGGTTCCAAGCCCTACAACATCCCGTCCTGGGCGCTGGGCATCAACGACAGCTCGAAGAACCAGGGCAACGCGTGGAAGTTCATCGAGTGGGCGACCGGTAAGCAGCAGACGCTCGCGCAGCAGAAGTCCGGTGTGCCGAGTGCCCGTACCTCCGTCTGGGCCAACCCGGAGGGCACCGCGACCTACCCGAAGGACCTCGCCGAGGCCATCGCGGCCAGCACCGAGGAAGGCGTCGGTCACGACCGGCCGCTGGTCGTGAAGGTCGCCCAGGCCCGGGAGTTCGTCGGCCAGCCCATCGTGGACGCGATCGCCGGCAAGGACGCCGCGGCGGCGGCCGACACCGCCAACGAGGCGTTCCAGAAGTTCCTGGACGACGAGGCCAAGTAAGCCGATCCCGGGGTGGGGGGGGGGGGGGGGGCCCCCCCCCCCCCCCCACCCCGCTCGGCCCGCCCACCCCGGAGATCTGATGGCAACAGTGACCACCCCCACCGCGGCGCCCCGTGGCGCCACCGGCACCCCCGACACGCCCGCCTGGGCCCGGTGGGCCAACGACCACCGCAAGTGGCTCTTCGCCGCACCGGCGATGGCCTTCGTCGCCGCGCTGATCATCGTGCCGCTGGTCTGGACCGGCTACCTCAGCCTGACCGACGCGGAGGGCTCCGTCCGCGCCGAGTCCGAGTTCGTCGGCCTCCAGAACTACCTCGACGTGCTCTCCGACACCGACCGGTTCTGGCCCGCCGTCGGGCGGACCGCCGCGTTCACCGTCGTCGCACTCCTCTTCGAGGTCGTCCTGGGCATGGCGATCGCCCTGCTGCTGTGGCGGCCATTCCGGGGCCAGAAGTGGGTCCGGGTCGCCATCCTCATGCCGCTGGTCGCCACCCCGGTCGCGGTCGGCATGATGTGGCGGCTCATCTTCGACCCGAACATCGGCATGGCCAACCAGATGCTCGGCTGGGTCGGCATCGCACCCCAGCCGTGGCTCGCCGGCCAGCACTCGGCGCTGCCCACCACGATCTTCATCGACGTCTGGCAGTGGACCCCGATGGTCGTGCTGATCCTGCTCGCCGGGCTGACCTCACTCTCCGAAGAGCCCCAGGAGGCCGCCCGGATCGACGGCGCCAGCAGCTGGCAGCGCTTCCGGCACGTCACCCTGCCGTTGCTGATGCCCACCGTGATCGTGGCGATCCTGCTGCGCGGCATCGACGCGCTGAAGACCTTCGACATCCTGTATGCCACCAAGGGCCGCGGCGGCGGATCCTTCCACGAGGTGGAGACGCTCAACGTGTATGCCTACGGGCTCAGCTTCGACTACAACGAGTACGGCGTCTCCTCGACGGTCCTCATCATCTTCTTCCTGATCATCATCGGGTCCATGTGGGCCCTGACGTCCCGTCGGAAGGAGACGCAGCGATGAACTCCCGTTCCCTGTACCGGGTGTTCCGGGTGGCGGCGCTCGCCGTTGTGGTGATCTCGCTGCTGGCCCCGCTGCTCTGGATGATCGCGGCGTCGTTCAAGACCAACGTCGACATCTACGACACCGGCAAGGCGATCTTCTTCTCGCCCACCACCGACAACTACGCCAACGTGCTCCAGCAGGCGAACTACGTCAAGTTCATCGGCAACAGCCTCTGGGTCGCTTTCGCGGCCACGGTGTTCTCGCTGATCCTCGGCGTGCCCGCCGCGTACTCGATGAGCCGCTTCAACATGAAGAAGTCCGCGCTCGTGGTGCTCATGGCGCGGGTCATCCCCGGCGTGTCGCTGCTGGTGCCCTGGTACTACGTCTTCTCCAACGTGCGCATGGTCGGCGGGTTCAGCGTGCTGATCCTCAGCCACATGTTCGTGTCGCTGCCGCTGGTCGTCTACATCATGATGGGCTACTTCGACGGCCTGCCCCTCGAACTCGAGGAGGCCGCGCTGGTCGACGGACTGACCCACATCGGCGCGTTCCGCCGGGTCACCCTGCCGCTCTCCGTGCCGGGCATCGCCACCGCCGGCATCCTGTCGTTCATCTTCTCCTGGAACAACTTCATGTTCGCCCTGGTGCTCTCCGGCGCCAACTCGAAGACCCTGCCCGTCGCGATCTTCGACTTCGTCGGCTACGCGAGCATCGACTGGGGTGGGCTGATGGCCGCCGCCACCGTGGTCACGCTGCCGATCATGCTGATCGCCCTGTTCGTGCAGAAGTACGTCGTCTCCGGGCTCACCGCCGGCGCGACGAAGGGCTGAGGACACATGACGACCATCGCCCGCATCGAAACCTTCCTCGTCGCACCCCGGTGGCTCTTCGTCCGGGTGGAGACCTCCGGCGGCATCGTCGGCTGGGGCGAGGCCACCTGTGAGGGGCGCTCGGAGACCGTCCGGGCCGCCGTCGAGCAGCTCGGCGAGCTGTTGATCGGCCGGGACGCGCTGCGGATCGAGGACCACTGGCAGGTGATGACCAAGGGCGCGTTCTACCGGGGCGGCCCGATCCTGGCCAGCGCGGTCTCGGGACTCGACCAGGCGCTGTGGGACATTGCCGGCAAGCACTACGGGGCGCCCGTGCACCAGCTGCTCGGCGGCCCCGTCCGGGACCGGATCCGGGTCTACGGCTGGGTCGGCGGCGACGAGCCGAGCGAGGTCCGCGACCACATCGCCGCGCAGGTGGCGGCCGGCCTGACCGCCGTCAAGATGAACGCGTCCGGGCGGATGAGTCCGATCGCGTCGGTCGCCGAGCTGGACGGAGTGGTCCAGCGGGTCGCCGCCGCCCGCGAGGTGCTCGGCGAGCACCGCGACGTCGCCGTCGACTTCCACGGCCGGTTCACCCTCGCCAACGCCCGCCGGGTCGCGCCGCTGCTGGAGCCGTACCGGCCGCTCTTCCTCGAGGAGCCGGTGGTCCCGGAGAACTCGCACCTGATCGGCGAGTTCGTCCGGTCCACCACCACGCCGGTGTCCACCGGGGAGCGGCTCTACAGCCGGCAGGAGTTCCTGCCCGTCCTCCAGGCAGGCATCGCGGTCGCCCAGCCGGACCTCTCGCACGCCGGCGGCATCACCGAGGTACGCAAGATCGCCGCACTGGCCGAGGTGTACGACGTACAGCTCGCCCCGCACTGCCCGCTCGGTCCGCTGGCGCTCGCCGCCTGCCTGCAGGTCGGCTTCGCCACGCCCAACTACCTGATCCAGGAACAGAGCATCGGCATCCACTACAACCTCGGCGCGGAGGTGCTCGACTACTGCCTGGACAAGACGCCGCTGACCTTCGTCGACGGACACGTCGAGCGCCTCACCGCGCCCGGCCTCGGCATCGACATCGACGAGCAGGCGGTCCGGGCGGCCGACAAGCGCGGGCACGCCTGGCGCAGCCCCATGTGGCGACACCCCGACGGCTCCTACGCGGAATGGTGACCATGACCCTCGACCTCACCGCCGACCTCACCGCCACGCGGATCCTCGCGGTCATCCGCGGCACCGACACCGCCGCCGCGATCGCCACCGGCACCGCGCTGCTGGAGGAGGGCGTACGGATTGTGGAGGTGGCCCTCACCACGCCCGGCGCCCTCGACGCCATCGCGGCGATCCGCTCGGCCGGGCCCCCCGGGGCCCTGGTCGGCGCGGGGACCGTGCTGACCGCCGCCGCCGTCGCCGACGTGGCCGCGGCCGGCGCGCAGTTCGTGGTCACCCCGGCCGTCGTCGACTCGATCCCCGAGGCGGTCCGCCGTGGACTCCCGGTCGCCGCCGGGGCGTTCACCCCGACGGAGGCGTACACCGCCGTCCGGATGGGAGCCGCGGCGGTCAAGCTGTTCCCGGCTTCGGTGGGCGGACCGGCGTACCTCAAGGCGATGCGCGACCCGTTCCCGGACATCCCGTTCGTCGCGGTCGGCGGGGTGGGGCTTGCCGAGCTGCCGGCCTACCTGCACGCCGGGGCGATCGCCGTCGGCCTCGGAGGCCCGCTGGTCGGCGACGCGGCGTCCGGCGGGGACCTCGACGCGCTGCGGGCCCGGGCCCGCGCCTACCGGGCGGCGGCGAGCGCCGCCGCGTCGTCATGACCGCGGTCGACCTGCTCACGGTCGGCGAGTCGCTGGTGTCGCTGCGGTCGACCGGACCGCTGGCCGCCGGCGGCACCCTGACCACGCACCTGGCCGGCGCGGAGTCCAACGTCGCGATCGGCGTCGCCCGGCTCGGCCACCGGGCCGCATGGGTCGGCCGGGTGAGCGACGACGAGCTGGGCGAGTTCGTCCTGCGGCAGTTGCGCGCCGAGGGCGTGCAGACGGGCGCGGTGACCCGGGACCCGGACCGGCCCGCCGGTCTGATGTTCCTGGAGCGGCGTACCGCCGACCTGACCCGGGTGCGGTACCACCGGACCGGCTCGGCCGGCTCGGCCCTGCGCGTCGAGGACCTGCGTGGGCCGCTCGCCGACGGGGCCCGGGTCCTGCACCTGACCGGGATCACCCCGGCGCTGTCGGACACTGCCCTGGCGGCCGTGACGTGGGCGGCCGAGACCGCGTCCCGGTCGGGGACGCACGTCTGCCTCGACGTCAACTACCGGGCCCGGCTCTGGTCCCGCGAGGCGGCGCGCGTGGCGCTCGCCCCGCTTGCCGGGTATGCCTCGGTGATCGTGGCCTCCGCGGACGAGCTGGACCTGGTGGACGAGGCCGGCTCCGACGAGCCGACCGTCGCGGCGGGCCTGCTCCGACGCGGAGTGGAGACGGTACTGGTCAAGCTCGGCGCCGCGGGCGTCCGCGCGTACACCCGCGCCGGGGTGCGGCACGTGCCCGCGGTGCCGGTCACCGCCGTGGACACCGTCGGCGCGGGAGACGCGTTCACCGCCGGCTACCTGTCCGGGCACCTGGACGGACTCGACCTGACCGGCCGGCTGCGCCGCGCGGTCACCCTCGGCGCCTTCGCCGTCGCGAGCCACGGCGACTGGGAGGGCCTGCCGCGCCGGGAAGAACTGTCCCTGCTCGACGGCCACGAAGCCGGAAGCACCATTCGCTGAGCACCACTGCAGAAAGGCACGCCGTGAAGATTGTCGCCGCGGACGTCATCGTCACCAGCCCCGACCGCAACTTCGTCACCCTGAAGATCACCACCGATGACGGAATCACCGGCCTGGGCGACGGCACCCTCAACGGGCGGGAACTGTCCGTCGCGTCCTACCTGGCCGACCACGTCGTCCCGCTGCTGATCGGACGGGACCCGCACCGCATCGAGGACACCTGGCAGTTCCTCTACCGCTCGGCGTACTGGCGTCGGGGCCCGGTCACCATGGCGGCCATCGCCGCGGTGGACGTCGCCCTGTGGGACATCAAGGCCAAGGCCGCCGGCATGCCGCTGTACCAACTGCTGGGCGGCGCGTCCCGCACCGGCATCATGGCGTACGGCCACGCCTCCGGCCGGGACCTGCCGGAGCTGTTCGACTCGATTCGCCGGCACCTCGACCTGGGCTACCAGTCGATCCGCGTGCAGACCTCCGTGCCCGGCATCAACGCCGTCTACGGGGTGGCCGCGCAGCCCAGCGCCGAGGGCACGCGGTACGACTACGAGCCCGCGCAGCGCACTCCGCTGCCCGCCGAGGAGGACTGGGACACCCGCGCCTACCTGCGCCACCTGCCCGGCGTCTTCGAGGCGGTCCGCAACGAGTTCGGCCCGGAACTGCCGCTGCTGCACGACGGTCACCACCGGATGACCCCGATCCAGGCCGCCAGGCTCGGCAAGGAGCTCGAACCGTACGACCTGTTCTGGCTGGAGGACTGCACCCCGGCGGAGAACCAGGAGGCGCTGCGGCTGGTACGCCAGCACACCACCACCCCGCTGGCCATCGGCGAGGTCTTCAATACCGTGTGGGACTACCAGACCCTGATCCGGGAACAGCTGATCGACTACGTCCGCTCCGCCGTCACCCACACCGGCGGCATCACCGCGATGCGCAAGCTGCTCGACTTCGCCGCGCAGTACCAGATCAAGTCCGGCATCCACGGCCCCACCGACATCTCGCCGGTCGGCATGGCCGCCGCACTCCACCTCGACCTGGCCATCCACAACTTCGGCATTCAGGAGTACATGCAGCACGGCGCGCTCACCAACGAGGTGTTCCGGCAGTCGTTCACCTTCGCCGACGGCTACCTCCACCCCGGGGACCAGCCCGGCATCGGGGTCGAGCTCGACGAGGCGGCCGCGGCCCGGTTCCCGTATGTGGCGGCGTACCTGCCGTTCAACCGGCTCAAGGACGGCACGGTCCATGACTGGTGAGCCGGGTGCCGCCGCCGGTCGCCGCAGCGGGCCCCCGACCCGGCACGTCGTGGTGATGGGCGTTTCCGGTGCCGGCAAGACGACCGTGGCGCGGGGGATCAGCGAGCTGACCGGACTGGCCTTCGCCGAGGCGGACGAGTTCCACTCCGAGGTGAACGTGGCACGGATGCGCTCCGGCGTACCGCTGGACGACGCCGCCCGCTGGCCCTGGCTGCACGACCTGGCCGGCTGGATGGCCGCCCGCAGCGCCGAGGGCGTGTCGACGGTGCTGGCCTGCTCGGCGCTGAAGCGGTCGTACCGCGACGTGTTGCGCCAGGGCCCCCCGGCGGTGGACTTCGTGCACCTGGACGGGCCGGCGCAGGTCATCCGGGACCGGGTCTCCCGCCGGGCGGGGCACTACATGCCGGCGAGCCTGCTGGAATCGCAGCTGGCGACGCTCGAACGGGGCGAGCCGGACGAGTCGGTGCTGGTGCTCGACGCCTCACTCACCCCGGACGAGCTGGCCTCGGCGGCCGTGGACCGACTCGACCTGTGCGGCACGGCGGTGTGGGACAGATAGGGGCAGCCTCACGTCGGGACCGGCGGTCGCCTGCGTCAGCGACGACCGCCGGTCCACCGTGCCGTCCGAGAGGCACGGTGGAAGGAATTCCTGGACCGGTCCGGCGACGGTCGGACCCGGCGTACGCCGGGAGATCCGCTCACCGGGCGGCGGACAGTAGTACGGCGAGGTCGTCCGGCATCGGCATCGGCTGGGTCAGCGGTACCCGCGCCCGGCCGGTGTTTCCCTCCGGGTAGCGGCCGGTAGCCGAGCCCGGTCCGGCCACCGCCAGTCGGATGACCTGCCCGACCGCCTCAACGACATCCCGTTCGCGCAGGGCGCGGCGCAGCATGACGGCGTGCACGACGGTGTGTGGGCAGGGCCAGGGCTGGGACAGGATGTGGGCTCGTTCGGCTGCTCGCCACGCCGTCACGGCGTCGGTGCTCCGGCGGGCGGTGGCCAGTTCGGCGTCGAAGGCCGCGCGGATCGTCGGCGGCATCTTCCTGAACATCACTTGGCGTCTCCAGGGCAGCAGGAACAATCCGGCCCGCACTCGCATGCATCAATGTCGGAGCCGTTGGTGGGTGGGGCGGTCAGCGGCACGGTGCAGCAGGTGTCGCCGCGCCACGCCTCGCGGCCTTCTCTAACGGCGACGGCGGCGATGACCAGGGCGGCGATCGGGTCTGCCCAGGACCAGCCGAACAGGCTGTTCAGGCCGAGACCGACCAGTAGGACCGCGGACAGGTAGGTGCACAGCAGGGTCTGCTTGGAGTCGGCGACCGCCGAGCGGGAGCCGAGTTCCCGACCGGCGCGGCGCTGCGCGTACGACAGGACCGGCATGACCGCAAGGGACACCGCGGCCAGTGCCAGCCCGATCGTGGAGTGCTCGGCGTCGGCGCCCCCGAGCAGGGCGCGGACCGACTCGACGGTGACGTAGGCGGCCAGGGCGAAGAACGACACGGCGATGATCCGCAGCGCCGTCTTTTCCCGGGCCTCGGGGTCGCGGCCGGCGAACTGCCACGCGACGGCCGCGGCGGAGGACACCTCGATGACCGAGTCGAGGCCGAAGCCGATCAACGCCGTCGACGACGCGATCGTGCCGGCGGTGATCGCCACGACCGCCTCGATGACGTTGTAGGTGATCGTCGCGGCGACGAACAGCCGCACCCGGCGGGCGAGTACCGCCCGACGGGCCGGGGACGGCGCTACCGGTAGCTGGATCAGCGGCAGGCTCATCAGCAGCAGCCCTTCTCGGCGGTGTCCGGGCACGCTGCGGGGTCCACCGCCAGGACCAGGCCCAGCAGGTCACCCAGGGCGTGCGCCAAACGCGGGTCGGCCAACTCGTAGCGGGTACGCCGGCCCTCCGGCACGGTCATCACCAGACCGCACCCGCGCAGGCAGGCGAGATGGTTCGACAGGTTCTGCCGGGTCGTGCCCAGCAGATCGGCCAGCTCCGCCGGATAGCCCGGCCCGTCCCGCAGGGCCAGCAACAGCCGGGCCCGGATCGGATCCGACAGGGCATGGCCGAAGCGGGCCAGCACCTGCCCGTACGTCAACGTCTCCACACTGGCAACAGTACATCATCTGCTGTATTGAGAAGGGCGGCGGCGCCGGCCGCCGGGAGGCCGTGTCTTCGCTCTCCGGGGGTCGGCTGCTGGAGACGGGGGCACCCGACGGTGGCTGACATCCGTCCGGATGGCGGAACGGCCTCGCCTGGGCAGCTGTCGGACAGGCACCGGCCGGGTGTGGAATGCGGAAAAGGGGGAAGGCCCAGCCGTTGCATGCCCGCTCGCGGCGGCTGGAGGGACATGGGTGTCAGGACCTTCGTGGTGGTCGGCGGTACCAGCGGGCTCGGGTTGGCGGTGGCCCGCCTGCTCGTCAACGAGTACCGGGTGGCCGTCGTCGGCGACGTGCCGGACGAGGTGGCCGCGGTGACCACCGAGCTGCGCTGTGCCGGCAGCGTCTGCGACGTCTCCTCCTACGACCAGGTCCGCGACGTGTTGGCCGAGGTGGTGGACGGGTACGGGGCGATCGACGGCGTAGCCGCCTGCGCCTCCGTGTGGGCGGGCGGTGATCTGGCGGACCTCACCCCCGAGCGCATCCGGCGGGCCGTGGAGGTCAACGTGCTCGGCACGACGTACGTGCTCAAGGAGGCGCTGCACCACATGCGTCGGCAGGGCTACGGCAACGTGGTGTACGTCGGCGCGATGGCGGTGGTGAAGGCCCGGCCCGGCATCCCGGTCTACCAGGCCAGCAAGAGCTACGGCAGCAGCCTGGTCGAGTCGCTGGCCGAGGCGCAGCACAGCAACCGGATCAAGGTGATGCAGTTGCACCCCGGGCCGATGCCGACCCGGTTGCAGGAGCGGGTTGGCGACGAGTTCCTGGACGAGGTCTACGCGCTGCCCGAGCAGGTCGCTCCCGAGGTCGTCCGGCTGTTGCTGCTGGACCCCGACGACCTCTACGTCTCCGGTGAGCGCGTGCTGCGCGCGGACGGACGGTGGTGACGGCGGAAGGCGCCACGGCCGAGACTCCGGTCTCGGCGTGGGCTCCGTTACGGATCGCCGTGTACCGGAACCTGTGGCTCGCCCTGCTCGCCGCCAACATCGGCACCTGGATGCAGACCGTCGGCGCACAGTGGTTGCTGATCAACGAGCCGCGCGCCTCGACGCTGGTGGCTCTGGTCCAGACCGCCAGCCTGCTGCCGGTGCTGCTGCTGGCCCTGCCGGCCGGTGCGCTGGCCGATACCTTCGACCGCCGGCACCTGCTCATCTCGGTGCAGCTCTTCCTGGTCGCCGTGGCGGCGACGCTCACCCTGCTCACCGCGACCGGCCGGATGCCGCCGGCGCTGCTGCTCACGCTCACCTTCGCGTTCGGCGTGGGGCAGGCGCTCACCCTGCCGGCGTGGGCGGCGGTGATCCCGGAACTGGTGCCGCGGGAACAGTTGCGGTCGGCCTCCGCTCTCGGCTCGATCAGCGTGAACGTGGCCCGGGCAGTCGGGCCGGCCGTGGCCGGTGTGCTGATCGCCCGGCTGGGCGTCGCGCCGGTCTTCGGGCTCAACGCCGTGGCCTTCCTGGTCTTCGCGTTCGCGCTGGTGCGGTGGCGTCCCGGGAACGCGCGGGCCGTCGAGGTGCCCGAGCGGTTCACCGCCGCCCTGCGCGCCGGCGGCCGGTACGTGCGGCATTCGCCGATCGTGCGTCGGCTGCTGCGCCGCGCGCTGGTCTTCGTGATACCGGCCAGCGCCCTGTGGGCGCTACTGCCGCTGGTGGCCAGCCGCCGCCTCGGCATGAACTCGAGCGGGTACGGTCTCCTGCTGGCCGCCCTCGGAGCGGGCGCCATCGGGGGCGGCCTGTTGCTGCCGTGGATCCGGACCCGGATGTCAGCCAACCAGTTCCTGCTGGTGGCCGGGGCGCTGTACGGCACGGCGCTGCTGGTGGTGGCGTCGGTCCGGGTCGTCCCGGTGGTGCTGGTCGCCCTGCTGCCGGCCGGGTTGGCCTGGGTGACCGTGCTCGCCAACATCAACGCCGAGATTCAGCTGTATCTGCCCGGCTGGGTACGCGCCCGGGGCCTGGCCGTCTACCAGGTGGTCCAGGGGGGCGGGCAGGCCGTCGGCGCGTTCGCCTGGGGTGTGGTGGCCGACGCCGCGGGACTGGTCAGCGCGTTCGTCGCGGCTGGTGCGTTGATGCTGCTCGGCGCGGTGACGTCCCAGATCTGGCCGCTGCCGGACCTGCGTGGGGTGAACAGGGATCCGGCCACGTACTGGCCCCGCCTGGACTTGGCGCACGAACCGGACCCTCGGGTCGGTCCCGTGCTGGTGGTGTTGACCTACACCGTCCGGCCCGAACGGGAGCGGGAGTTCCTGGACGCGATGGACCTGGTCCGCGGCTCGCGGCAGCGCACCGGCGCGATGCGGTGGGGACTGTTCCGGGAGGGTGAGGCCCGGGACCGGTTCGTCGAGGTCTACCTGGTGCCGTCCTGGGACGAGCACCTGCGCCAGCACGGGGGTCGACTGACGGGGGCGGACCAGGCGGCGGAGGAACGGGCTCGGGACCTCGCCGACGGCGAAACCGAGGTGCGGCACCTGCTGCCGGCCGCTGCCGGACCGGCGATGTCCGACGACCGGGAAGCGCCCTGAGCCAGAGCCCAGACAGCGCCCGCCGCTGGGCATGGTCGCACCGCGCCCCGCCGATCGGGACGCGGTGCGGTGGGCGGATACCCCCCGGCGGCCGGCTGCTGACCCCGTCCGCCAGGTCAGGCGCCTGCTCAGCCCGAACCCTGGCGATGGACACGGCCGTCGTGTGTGACCTTTGCCCGGCCGTGGTCGCGTTCGCTGCCGGAGGTGCCGGTCGCCGCCCGTTCGTGCCGGCGCTTCGGTGAGTGTTCCACCTCCGAGCCCTGCCGGCCCGGAGCGCCGCTGCCCGGGTGCCGCCGGCCTCGGGCCGATTCGCCGTCGGTGTCGTGTTTGTTGTGCTTCTGGCTACCCATGGGCAGCGCGTACCCGCCGAGCCGGCGGCTAGTCGCCCACGGCCGGCCCGAGCGGTGTGTGTCATCGAATTCGGCGCAGGCGACCCGGCGCGCGGGAAAACGGGTTGAGCCGCGCCCACCCGCCCGGCCTACCCTCACCGGCGTGACCACCCGCTCCGGCCCCGACCGCGTCGACTCGTACCTGGTCTGCGCCACGCCCCGCACCGGCAGTTCACTGCTGCTCGGGTTGCTGGCCTCCACCGGGGTCGCCGGCCGCCCGCAGGCGTACTTCCGCGCGCCGGACGAGCCGCTGTGGGCCGAGCGCTGGGGGATCGCCCGCAGCCCGGACGGGAGCGTCGACTACCGGGACTACCTGGCAGCGGCGCAGGCCGCCGGGCGTACGGGCAACGGTGTGTTCGGCGCGAAGCTCATGTGGGGGACGCTGGACGAGCTGGTCGATCGGCTGACCACGGTGCACCCGGACCTCGCCGGCGCGGACCGGGGGCTGCTGGAGCGAGCCTTCGGACGTACCCGTTTCGTGTATCTGCACCGCGACGACGTCGTCGCGCAGGCGGTGTCCTGGCTGCGCGCCGAGCAGACCGGCACCTGGTACGTCGGCGGCGACGGCGAGATCAGCGGCCGGGGCGGCGGCGGTGGCGGCGCGCCGACCTTCGACGCGGACGGAATACAGCGGCTGGTCGAGGTGATCGGCCGGCACGATGCGGCCTGGCGGACATGGTTCGCCGCGTCCGGCGTCCGGCCGTACGTGGTGTCCTACGAGGAACTCGACGCCGACATGGTCGGCGTCACCCACGCCGTCCTCGACTTCCTCGGGCTCGCCCTGCCTGACGGGGCCGCCGTCGTGGCGCGGCACCAGCGGCAGGCCGACGACGTCAACCGGGAGTGGATCCGCCGCTACCGGGCGGTCTCGGAGCGACCCTGACCGTCGTCAGCGAGGCCCTGATCGAGTGGCGGGGCTGGCTGGAGGAGCTGGTCGAACGCTTCGACCGGTACCTGCCGCTGGTCACCGACGACCGTGCCGACGTGGCGCTGGACGCCTGGGAGCGGGCGGTGGCGCACCTGGTCACCGTGGTCGTGGACCGGACCTGCGCCGATGGCGGCTGGCAACACCACTGCCGCCAGGTCCTGGGTTGGTTCCTCACCCTGGCGGGCCTGCCGCCCCAGCGCCACGAACCCCTGGTGGAGCACGCGATCGGGGGTCGCTTCGACAGCTTCGTGACCCCGCCCGACCGGCTCATCCGGGACCTCGCGATCTGGTACGCCTGCTCGACGTCCTGATCGCTGCCACCCGACGCCGCTCGGCCCCCGCCATGGGAGACGCGGGCAGGCACCGCCACCCGTGACGGCCGACCGGCTCACTCCGACGGCAGGAAGGCCAGCGCCAGGGTCAGCTCCAGCACGGTCGCCGGGTCGTTGAGGCGCTCGCCGTACAGCTCCCGCAGCCGGCCCATCCGGTAGCGCACGGTCTGCGGGTGGACGAAGAGGTCCGCCGCCACGTCGTCGCGCCGGCCCTGGCGCAGCAGCCAGGAGCGCAGCGTCTCGGCCAGTCGCTGGGCGGTCGCCGGGGGCAGCGCCGACAGCGGTTGCAGCACCTGGGCCCGCAGGTCGGCCAGGGCGTCCGGGTCGGTGCTGAGCACCAGCCGGGCCAGGTGCTGCTCGGTGTCCAGCGGGGCGCCGTCCTCCGGCCGGTCCAGCCCGAGCGCCAGCGCCCGCAGCACCCGCTGGTACGACTGGGCGACCCGGGTCCACGTCCGGGCCGGCCCCACGACCGCCCGGTGCCCCTGCAACGCGCCGGTCAGCCGCCGCCGGCGCCCGCCGTGCACGTCCGGGACGAGCAGCACGGCGGACTCCTCGGCCAGTTCCACGCCGGCCAGGTCCTCGCCGCTCTCGAGGGTGTACGGGCTGAGTATCGCGAGCACGCCGCGCAGGTTGCTGCGGGGCAGCACCGCGACGGTGAGGGTCTGCGGGAGCGGCCACTCCGCCCGCTCGGCGCTGCGGCGCAGCACGTCCTCCGGCTCGCCGGCGAGCAGTTGCTGGACCAGTCGTTCGAGGTAGCGGCGGCGCATCCGGCCGGCGCTGGCCAGCTCGTCGGCGTGCCCGGCCACGCTGGCGGCGGAGAGCTCGTCGATGTAGGCGAACATCAGCTCGGCGAATTCGGCCACCCGCTCGGCGGAGAGCCCGTCGCGTACGGTGGTGGCGGAGACCTCCCGCCAGGCCACCCGGGCCCCCACCCGGTACGCGGCCAGCAGCGCGTCCATGCTCCGCCCCGAGCGGGCCTCGCCGCTGCCGAGGGCGTACGCGGCCTCCAGCGCCCGACTCAGCGGGGTGCTCGGGTCGGAGGCTCCGGCCCGCTCGATGAGCTGGAGGAACGTGCCCAGCGCGATGCGGACCGCATGCTCGATCTTGTCGCGCATCTGCCCGGTGAGGGTGCCCGAGTAGTCGGGGACCTCGGCGGTGATCGCGCTGACCGTCCGCTCGGCCACCACGGGCAGCTGGCCGCGCAGCCGGTCGGCCACCTGCTCGTCCAGCTCCAGGTGGGCCGCCCGGTGGCTGGTGGCCCCGGAAGGATCGGTCATGTTGTTCTCCCCGAACAAGAATCTGTGGTCAATTCACCTTTACCGGTCAAGATGTTATGCGAACGGGCGACGACCCTGGTCACATGACCACCACCGTCCCGCGTCCCCCGGCGAAACTCTCCGTCCGGGACCGGCTCCTCCGGCTCGCCGAGACGGTCACCACCCCGCTGCTCCCTGAGGACTACCTCGACCTGGTCGCGCCGCTGCGCGCCGGGGCCGCGCTGCGCGGTCGCGTGGTCGCCGTCGACGCCGAGACCTGCGACGCCGCCACGCTGACCATCCAGCCCGGCCGCGCCTGGCGGGACCACACCCCCGGGCAGTACGTGCGCCTCGGCGTCGACGTCGACGGGGTCCGGCAGTGGCGGGCGTACTCGCTCACCTCGGCTCCGGGGCGTCCCGACGGCCGCATCTGCGTCACAGTGAAGGCGATCCCCGACGGGAAGGTCAGCGACCACCTGGTCCGGCGGGTCCGCCCCGGCACCATCGTCCAGCTCGACCAGGCGCAGGGGGACTTCGTCCTGCCCGACCCGGCCCCCGACCGGGTCCTCTTCCTCACCGCCGGCAGCGGCGTCACCCCGGTCATGGGGATGCTGCGCGCCGGCGCGCACACCCGCTCGGACGTCGTCGTCGTGCACTCCGCACCCACCCCGGCCGACGTGGTCTTCGGCGGCGAGCTGCGGGCGCTCGCCGCGCAGGGCGCGATCCGGCTGGTCGAGCGGCACACCGACACCGACGGGCTGCTCGGCGTCGGCGAACTGGGCGGGCTGGTCCCCGACCACCTGGAGCGCGAGACCTGGGCCTGCGGCCCGGTCGGCATGCTCGACGCGGTGCAGGAGCACTGGCGGGCCGAGGGCGCGGCGCAGCGGCTGCACACCGAGCGGTTCCGGCCTACCGTGATCGCGCCCGGCGAGGGCGGCACGGTCACCTTCACCCGGGCCGGCGCCACCGTGGCGGCCGACGGCACCACCCCCATCCTCGACGCCGGCGAGGCCGCCGGGGTGCTGATGCCCTCGGGCTGCCGGATGGGCATCTGCTACGGCTGCGTCCTCCCGCTGCACCAGGGGGCCGTGCGCGACCTGCGCACCGGCGAGGTCACCACGGCCGTTCCCGGCGACGGCGTACTCATCCAGACCTGCGTGTCGGCGGCGGCCGGTACCTGCGACATCGATCTGTAGACAGGAGGCCGGACGTGACCGTGATCCAGAACAAGCCGGACAACCCGATCGCCCACCTGAGCGCCGAGGACATCGAGATCCTGGGCAAGGAGCTCGACGCGATCCGGGACCGGGTCATCGCCGACCGGGGCGAGCGCGACGCGAGGTACATCCGCAAGGTGGTCAGGACCCAGCGGACGCTGGAGATGAGCAGCCGCGCGGTGCTGCTCTTCTCGCTCTTCCCGCCGGCCTGGGTGATCGGCACCGCCGGCCTCGCCGTGGCCAAGATCCTGGAGAACATGGAGATCGGCCACAACGTCCTGCACGGGCAGTGGGACTGGATGCGCGACCCGAAGATCCACTCCACCACCTGGGAGTGGGACCACGTCTCGCCCGCCGAGCAGTGGAAGCACTCGCACAACCAGCTGCACCACACGTACACCAACGTGATCGGTAAGGACAACGACCTCGGGTACGGCATCATGCGGGTCGACGAGGACCAGCCATGGCACCCGGTCTACCTCGGGCAGCCGCTGTGGAACCTCGTCAACGCCTGCTTCTTCGAGTACGGCATCGCCGCGTACGACCTGGAGCTGGGCCGCAACCTGCGCGGGGGCCGGCACAAGGCGCCGGAGTTCCGGGCCCGGGCCCGCGCGGTCGGCCGCAAGATCCGCCGTCAGGTGCTCAAGGACTACATCGTGCACCCGCTGCTGTCCGGCCCGTCCTTCCTCACCACCCTGGCCGCCACCTTCACCGCGAACCTGATCCGCAACCTGTGGAGTCACTCGGTGATCATGTGCGGGCACTTCCCGAAGGGCGTGGAGACCTTCGCGAAGCAGTCCATCGAGGGCGAGACCCGCGGCCAGTGGTACCTGCGGCAGATGCTCGGCTCGGCCAACATCAGCGGCAGCAGGCTGATGCACATCATGACCGGCAACCTGTCGTACCAGATCGAGCACCACCTCTTCCCCGACCTGCCGAGCAACCGCTACCAGGAGATCGCCCCGCAGGTCCGGGCGCTGTTCGACCGGTACGGGCTGAAGTACACCACCGGCCCGCTGCCCAAGCAGGTCGCGTCGGCCTGGTGGAAGGTCATCCGGCTGTCGCTGCCCAACCGGACCCCCCGGCCGAAGCCGGGCGACGACCTGTCCACCCGTACCCTCGCGGCATCCGGGGCCTGATCCACCCGCGACGGCGTCGCCGACCCCACCGCTGAATGCGGTGGGCGGCGGCGCCGTCGTCGCGGTACGGTCGGGCCATGCAGATCAGGCGCACCACCGCCGCGGCCGCGCGAGCTTCCCGCTCGCCGGTTGCCGCCGCCTGATCATCCCAACCCTCGCCGGCGACCGGAAACGGCCCGCCGGCGTTTCCGCGTCAGCACCCCGCGTCCGCGCGGCGGGCCGTTCCGGTCGCACCGACCCGGAAGGCCCGCGCCATGACACCCGAGCAGATCGTCCACACCTTCGTCGAGCACTTCCACCGGCGGGGCCACCGGTCCGCGCCGGAGAGCCCACTGATCCCGCCGCCCGGTGACCCGGTGCTCTTCACGACCTCCGGGATGCACCCGCTGACCCCGTACCTCGCGGGGCGTCCCCACCCGTCCGGCCGGCGCCTGGTCAACGTGCAGCGCTGCCTGCGCACCACCGACCTGGACGAGGTCGGCGACCGCACCCACCTGACCGTCTTCGACATGCTCGGCACCTGGTCGCTCGGCGACTACGGCATCGAGCGGAGCATCCGCTGGGGGCACGAGCTGCTCACCGACGGCTTCGGCGTCGACCCGGGCCGGCTGTACGCCACCGTCTTCGGCGGCGACGACCAGGTCGGCCCGGACCAGACCGCGCTGGCGACGTGGACCGACCTCGACGTGCCGGTGGAGCTGAATCGCGAGGAGAACTGGTGGTCCAACGGCCCCACCGGGCCGTGCGGACCGGACTCGGAGATCTTCGTCTGGACCGGTGACGGCCCGCCCAGCGGCACCCCGGGCGGCGACGACCGGTGGACGGAGGTCTGGAACCACGTGCGGATGTGCTACCACCGGCACGACGACGGCCGGCTGGAGCCGCTGCCCCAGCCCAACATCGACACCGGGATGGGCCTGGAACGGCTGGAGATGGTGCTGCGCGGCGGCCGGTCGGTCTTCGAGGGCGACGGCCTGACCCCCTGGGTCGACGCTGTCCGCGACCGGTGGCGGCTGGGCGAGACGTCGTACCGGATCGTCTGCGACCACCTGCGCTCCGCGGTCGTGGTGCTCGGCGACGGCGTACGGCCGTCGAACACCGGCCGGGGCTACGTGCTGCGCCGGCTCGTCCGGCGGGCGCTGACCACGCTGTGGCGCGACGACCCGTCGCGGACCCTGGCCGACCTGCCCATCGAGCCGTACGCGGACACCGTCCGCCGGTTCCGCCAGCGCGCCGACGTTCCGTCGCTGCGCGCGGTGCTGGCCGACGAGGAGCGCCGCTTCCGCGGCCTGCTGCGGCGGGGACGGCCGGTGGTCGACCGGCGTCGCTCCCGGGGACCGTTGACCGACGCCGACTACCGGTGGCTGCACGACACCCACGGGCTGCCCCGCGACCTGGTCGACGGGCTGCTGGGCGAGGCGGGTTGAGGGCCCCTCAGTCGTCGACCTCGATCACCTCGGCGCCGGGGCGGCGCGGCGCCGCAGGCAGGTCACCGGCCGGCGGCCCCAGCCCACCCGGACCACCAGGTAGGGCTCGCCGACGTCGGCGACCAGCTCCCGCATCATCCGCCGGGGCCAGGCCAGCTCGATGGTGTCGCTGATCGGCGCGGTCGCCAGCCCGTCGGCGGTCGCGGTGAGCAGCAGCGCCGACAGCGCCCCGGGTCGGCCGGGTCGGCGCGCAGCTCCAGCGCCTGCCCGGTGACCCGCCAGCGCCACGGCTGCGTGTTGAACACCGACGGCGCGTAGAGGGACAGCCGGGCGGTGGCTTCGATTTCGCGTACGGTCGGCACCCGGGTCGTGCCGGTGGACGGCTGGGTCATCGGGACACCTCCTGGCTGATGCCACCACCCTGCCCGCCAACCGGTGGGCGCGGCCAGGGTCGAAAGGGCCCGCCCCGGCGGGACCGGTGGCCTAACCGAGCAGCAGGTACGTCGGCGCCGCGACCAGGACGCCGGCCGTGGCGCCGGCGAGCACCTGGGCGGCGGTGTGGTCGCCCAGCCGCACCCGGGACCAGCCGATCAGCGCCACCAGCCCGAACGCCACCAGCAGCGCGGGCCCGAAGACGACCACCAGCACCGCGACCGCCCCGGCGGAGACGGCCGCGTGGGCGCTGAGCTTCCATGCCTGGTTGACCGCGGTGACCACGAGCAGCACCGCGAACATCACCACCACCATCGCCACCAGCGCCCGGGGCGCCCCGAGCAGGACCAGCGCCGCGAGGCCCGCCAGCACCGAGAGCAGCCCGCCGACCAGCGGCCCGCGCCGCTGCTCCCGCACCCCGATGTGGTGGTCGGTGAGCCGGCCGCGCCGCACCCCGAGCCAGACGATCCCGTACGGCACGACCGCGCTGAACAACACCGCCAGCAGCGCCCAGCTGAGGCCGGTCAGCCAGGCCGGCGCGGTGGCGTGCAGCGCGACGACCACCGGCATCGCCGCCGCCCACACGGCCGGGGCGAACAGCTCGGTGACGATCCGCGCCGCGCCGGACTCGGCGGGCGCGACGACCCGGGTCTCACTGGACACGCCGTCCCCTCTCCACGTTCCGCCCGTCGGCGCCGGTCGCCGGGCACCACCCGGCGCGCAGCCGGGTGACCTCCGGGGAACGGTAGGCCCTCGCCACCCGGATGAGCCAGGCGACCTGCTCCGCGGCCTCCCCGCCGCCGGCGCCCCCGGCCGGCAGGTGGGGCAGCTCGTCGTGGTCGGCGGCCGGCGGCGCCCCGGCGGCCCGCGCGTCCAGCGCGGCGGCCAGCACTGTCGCCTCGGCGGCGACGGCGAGCCGGTCACCGCCGTACCCGGCCCGACGGCCCGCGTCCTCGACGGCGTCGAAGAGCGCGGTGGACATCCAGGGGCGCAGGGTGGCGTACCCGTCGAGGATCTCGACGGTCGCGCGGACCCGGCGTAGGTACGGGTCGCGCAGCACCGCCAGCAGCCCGGCGGCCCCGCGGGGCTCGGGCAGCAGCGCGACCTCCGGCAGCACCCGGTGCACCGCCGCCTGGAGTGGACGCAGCCGGTGGTGGTCCGCGACGGCCTGCGCCCGCGCGCAGAGCCGGTCGAGGCCGACCAGCGGCCCCCAGGACGGCAGCGTCGAGCCGATCAGGATGAGCAGGATGGAGACGGTGAAGCTGAACACCACCACCGCGTCGGAGGCGAGCGCGGAGCCGGGCCAGAGCGCGCCGGCGGCCACCGCGGTCAGCTTCGCCAGCACGTAGGCCAGGCCCCAGGCGGCGCCCGCCACGATCAGCCGCAGGCCGAGGCGGAGCAGCGGCCGGGTGGTCCGCCGGGCGTACCGGTGGGCCAGGACCACCACCTGGGCCATCGACCAGCCCAGGTAGGTCAGGTAGACGTAGAGGAAGGGGGCGTCGAACGGGTCGCCGTAGTAGCGGCCGCCGGCCACCCGCGGGTCGTCCAGCGCGGCCCGCGCCGGGGTCAGCGCGAACAGCACCGCGATCGCGGCGAGGCTGGCCAGCAGCGCGACCGTGCGGTGGCGGACCTGGCGCCGGGTGCGTTCATCGTCCCCGGTCAGGTGCAGCAGGAAGGCCTGCGCGGCGGTGGCGGCGACCAGGGTGAGGCAGTTGGACAGGACGCGGGCCAGGTCCAGCACGCCGAGCGCCCGGTCCAGGGTCGGCATGAACGGCTGGAGGGTCAGCGACACCGTGATGCCGACCAGGGCCAGGCAGAGCGCCCGCAGCGGCTGGTTGCGGGGGTCGCGGGCCAGGTCGCGCAGCTTGTAGAGGCTCATCACCCAGCACGACAGCGTCACGCCGATCATCAGGTCACGGATGAGGCTGATCACGGGTGGCGGCGTCCTTCGAGGGTCGCGGCGAGGCGATCGGCGAGGGCGGCGTCGGCCGGGGCGCTGACCGGGATCTCCGACCAGCTCTCCGCGCGTTGCACGGCGAGGCTGCCGAAGATCTCCGCCCGCCGCTCCTGCGGCACGTCGTAGGAGCTGCGGGCCAGCGGCGCCGGCCGGCCCAGCGCGGCGGCGGCCCGGTCCAGCTCGGCCGGCGCCCAGAGGTCGTCGAAGAGGGCGTGGCCGTACTCGTGCCCGATGATCAGGCGCTGGCGCACCGGGCTGGCGTTGGCGGCGTAGAAGATGTAGTCGGCCTGCTCGCCGGCCACCCAGAGCCCGTGCGGGGCCAGCGCGGGCAGCTCGCGGGGGAGGAGGTGCACCGGCCGGCCGCGCCGTCGTTGCACCCGCTCGTGCAGCTCGGCGAAGGTGAAGCCGCCGGTTAGCCCGAGCGCGTCCAGGGCCTGTTCGGACTGGCGGCGCAGCTGTCGCAGCTGGACCTCGTCGGCGCGTCGTCGGCGGATCATCGGGTCTCCGCCGGGCGCTCGCCGTTGCGGCGGGTCCGGGCGGCGGCCTCCAGGCGTTCCACCTGCTCGATCATGGCCACCACGGCGGCGTGCCCCTCGGGGGAGAGCCGGGCGTCGGCGAGCCGCATGGCCACCTGCTTGATGTGCGGGTTGGCCAGGGCGTGGGCGAGGTCGCGCCCACCGTCCACGTCGTCCTCCCCGGGGGCGAAGAAGCTCGAGGGCTGGCCGAAGAAGGCGGCGATGGCGTCCACCACCGACTGCCGTGGGTCCGGTGCCCGGCCCTGGCGCAGGTTGCTCAGGTGGGTGTGGGAGATCCGGCAGCCGCGCCGGGACAGCTCCTGCGCCACGTGCCGGACGCTGTACGGACGGCCCTGCGGGTCGGTGACCGTCCGGAACAGCCAGTCCAGGCGGGCGGCGAAGGAGCGGTCGTCTGGTTCGGTGACCTGGGGCAAGGGGGCTCCTCCGCACGCGTGCGGTGACACCGGCCGGGGACGGTGGCACCGACTGTTGACGCCGCTACCGCGAGTATGTATAGCATTACCACCCTGGCACGGGGAGTGGACACTTTGGTCCGCCAACGGCACCGCCTGATGCCAGGGGTGTCCCCGCAGGTACGACGGGAGCGCGCAGCCATGCGCCATCGGGGGGCCGTCGGATCACCGCGGGACGCGGGCGGGCGGGCGCGGGCCCGGCCCGCCGCGGGGGTGCGGTACGCCGTGCCGCACCCCTGCCCACGACGTCCACCGGTGGCAGCGGCGGCGACCGGATGTCCGACTCGCCGGCGGGGGACCGCGGCGGTGGCTCCCGACCAGGTCGGTGGCCTCGACCCGGACGTCGCTCAACTCGGGACGGACCGGCGCGGACATCCGCGAGGTGCTACGCCGGGTGCAACTCGCCAAGACGATGCGCGAGGCCACGGAAGGTGCGCCGGCCGGCCCGATCAGCCAGGATGACCTGCGTGACGCCATCGCCGGGCTGCGCCGCGGCTGAGCGTACGACGGAAGGAGACCCGTGTCGTCCACCCTGCTGTCCCGTCGTGACCTGCGGTTCCTGCTCTACGAGTGGCTGGACGCGCCCCGGCTGACCGAGCGCCCTCGCTATGCCGGGCACTCCCGGGAGACCTTCGACGACGTGCTCGACCTCGCCGAGCGGGTGGCCGCCGAGCACTTCGCCCCGCACAACCGGGCCGCGGACACCAGCGAGCCCACCGTCGAGGGCGGGCGGGTGCGCATGATCCCGCAGGTGAAGGCCGCGCTGGACGTCTTCGCCCGGACCGGTCTGCTGGCCGCCAGCATGGACTCCTCGGTCGGCGGGATGCAGCTGCCGCACGTCGCTCCGCCGCCGCGTTCGGCTTCCTCCAGGCCGCGAACGTGGGCACGTCGGCGTACCCGTTCCTGACCGTGGGCAACGCCGACCTGCTGCTCGCCCACGGCAGCGCGGCGCAGGTCGACACCTTCGTCCGGCCGATGGTGCAGGGGCGCTTCTTCGGCACCATGTGCCTGTCGGAGCCGCAGGCCGGCAGCTCGCTGGCCGACATCACCACCCGCGCCGAGCCGCAGGACGACGGCAGCCACCGGCTCTTCGGCACCAAGATGTGGATCTCCGGCGGGGACCACGAACTCGCCGAGAACATCGTCCACCTGGTGCTCGCCCGGATCCCCGGCGGCCCGCCCGGGGTGAAGGGGATCTCGCTGTTCATCGTGCCGAAGGTGCTGATCGGCCCCGACGGCACGCTCGGCGCGCGCAACGACGTGGTGCTGGTCGGCCTCAACCACAAGATGGGCTACCGCGGAACCACCAACACCCTGCTCAACTTCGGCGAGGGCGTGCACCGGCCGGCCGGGCGGGCCGGGGCGGTCGGCTACCTGGTGGGGGAGCCCCACCAGGGCCTGGCGCAGATGTTCCACATGATGAACGAGGCGCGCATCGGCGTCGGGGCCGGCGCCACCGCGCTCGGCTACACCGGCTACCTCAAGTCGCTGGCGTACGCCCGGCAGCGCCCGCAGGGCCGGCCGGTCGCCCACAAGGACCCGACGGCGCCGCAGGTGCCGATCGTCGCGCATCCCGACGTACGCCGGATGCTGCTGGCCCAGAAGAGCTACGTGGAGGGCGCCCTGGCGCTGGTGCTCTACTGCGGACGGCTGCTGGACGAGGAGAAGACCGCCCCCGACCCGGCCGACCGGGCGCGGGCGCGCCTGCTGCTGGACATGCTCACCCCGATCGCCAAGAGCTGGCCGTCGCAGTGGTGCCTGGCCGCCAACGACCTGGCCATCCAGGTGCACGGCGGCTACGGCTACACCCGCGACTACGACGTCGAGCAGCACTGGCGGGACAACCGGCTCAACCCGATTCACGAGGGCACCCACGGCATTCAGGCGCTGGACCTGCTCGGCCGCAAGGCGACCATGGACGACGGGGCCGGGCTGTCCCTGCTGCTCGAGACCATCGGCGCCACGGTGCGCCGGGCCTGGAAGGCCGACGGGGAGCCCGCCGAGCTGGCCGCGCAGCTCGGTCGCGCGGTCGACCGGATCGCCGCCACCACCCGCCGGCTGTGGGCGACCGGCGACCCCGCGCTCGCCCTGGCCAACGCCAGCGTCTACCTGGAGGCCGTCGGGCACGTCGTGGTCGCCTGGATGTGGCTGGAGCAGCTGCTCGCCGTCGACGCCGCCCACGTCGACGCCGATCCGGCCTTCTACGCCGGCAAGCGGCAGGCGGCCCGGTACTTCTTCCACCACGAGCTGCCCCGCACCGCCGCACAGTTCGACCTGCTCGACCGCCTGGACCGGACCACCCTGCAGATGCGCGACGAGTGGTTCTGAGCCCGACACCCGGCTGCCCGGCTCGGCGTACCGGGTGAGGCGCGCCGGTCACCCGACGCGCCTCACCCGTTCGACGTGCCTACCGAGGAGCTACGGCCGGGGTCGGCCGCGCACCGTCAGCAGTTGCGCCAGATCACCCCGGAGACCTGGCGGTGTTCACGGTCGTTACGGAAGCCGACGATCGTCCCGTTGTCGGAGATCGCCCTGGCGCCGACGTTGACCCGGTCGCTGCCGCCGGGCAACACTCGGCTCGACGTGTTCCGCACGACCCGGTCCCCGCCGACCATCACGCCGCGCGCGTTGACGTCCACCAACGACTCGTCGAACGTCGCGTACGAGCCGTCGCGCAGGTTCCAGCGCACCCTGACCGCTGCCTGGCCGCCCGTGTCCACCCAGCCGATCGCCCACCGTCCGGCGGCGGTGTGAACCTGTGCCGCCCGGGCACCCGGTGCGGTGAGGTCCGCCGTACGACCGTTGGGGTACCGGACCCAACCGGTCCAGTCACCCCAGTCGCCCGTGTTGCCGACGATCGTGCCGTTGCTGGTGAGTCCGGTGGGCATGGTGCCGGCCGGGGCGTCGATCACCTCGACCGTGCCCGGGCGGTTGGCCGGCCAGCGCAGCGGAACCCACTGGCCGGTCACCGGATCGGAGCTGGACCCGACCATGTCGCCGGTCGCGTTGATCGCCACGACGTTGGTGTCCCTGGCGTCCGGCTGCGGTAGCGGCAGCGGCGCGAGCTTCCCGTCGCGGTATCGCCAGGGCTGAGCCGCTCCGTTCACCCAACCGTTGCCGACCACCACGCCCTGGGCGTTCACGTCGGCGACGTCGCTGATGAGCGCCGACTCGACCGTGGTCAGCCGTTGCCGGTCCCAGAGCAACAGCAGCACCTCGCTACCGCCGCCGCCGGTGGACCGGCCGGCCGTACCGGCGGCGAACCGTCCGGTCGGGTCGATGGCGTTGGCCTCGGACCGGAACACGTCCGCCGGTGCCGGCAGCGTGCCGATGGTGCAGGCCGCCGGCTGCGGCCGGGCGGTCCCGATCGGTGGCTGCCGGGGGCCGGCCGTGGCCGGTGTCGCGGTGACCGAGGCGGCCAGTAGAGCGGTGGCCACCGCGCCCAACGCGGTACGTCGTGCCTGTCGTCTCATCTTCTCTCCCCGTTGTTCGGCCCGGCGTGTTCCGGGCCGCTCGATGAGGATGACGCTCGATCCCGCCCGGCGGTTGCGGTTGGTCGGCGAGCCGACAGCTGCCGCCGCATGGAGCGGGGCGGGGGTCAGCGGCGAGCGATGTGGACGGTGTTGACCGGCACGTCACCGACCAGCGGACTGCGGCGGTCTCCTCCGGGCGGTTCCAGTAGCCGGAGAACACCTGCGGGCCCCGGATCAGCAGCTCCCCGGCCTCGCCGGGGCCCCGGTCGACCGACGGGTCCTCCGGATCGACGATGCGGACCTCGGTGGACGGGAACGGCACTCCGACGGTGCCCGGCCGGCCGGCGGGCGAGACCGGGTTGCCCAGCGCCACCGGGGAGGTCTCGGTCATGCCGTACCCCTCGACCAGCAGCCCGCCGGTGACCGACTCCCAGAGCTGGACCGTGGACGGCGGCAGGGCCATCGCGCCGGAGATGGCGTACCGGACGGAGGTGAGGTCGACGCCGCGCTCGCGGGCGGCGGTGGCGAGCTTCTCGTAGATCGACGGGACGGCGGGCAGGAACGTCGGCGGGCGGCGGCGGACCGCGTCGAGCACCTGGTCGACGTCGAAGCGGGGCAGCAGCACCAGGGTGGCGCCGATGCTCACCGAGAAGGTCAGGCAGAGCGTCAGCCCGTACGCGTGGAACAGCGGCAGGACGGCGTACACCGTCTCCTCGCCGTCGCGCAGCCCCGGCACCCAGGCGCGGCCCTGCGCGGCGTTGACGCGCAGGTTGCGGTGGGTCAGCACGGCGCCCTTCGGGATGCCGGTGGTGCCGCCGGTGTACTACAGCAGCGCGGTGTCGTCCGGGCCGGGCGCGGGGTGCTCGGCGCGCAGCGGCGGCGCGGCGGCCGGCAGCGCGTCCCAGCTCAGCGCGCCGGGCGCCGAAGCGGTCATCGCCGCGCGGGCGGCCCGCGCCTTCGCCAGCGGCAGCCGCAGCGCCCAGCGCTTCGCCCGGGGCAGCGCGCGGGTGAGGTCCACCGCGACCACGGTCTCCACCGCGCCCGCGCCCCGCACCTGCGGCGCCGCCTTGTCCCAGACCACGGCGACCCGGGCGCCGTGGTCGGCGAGCTGGTGGGCCAGCTCCTGCGGCGTGTAGAGCGGGTTGTGCTCGACCACCACCGCGCCGAGGCGAAGCGCGGCGTAGAAGGCGATGACGTGCTGCGGACAGTTCGGCAGCACCAGGGCGACCCGGTCGCCCGCACCGACGCCGAGCCGGCGCAGCGCCTCCGCCGCCCGGGCCACCTGCGCGTCCAGCTCGACGTAGGTGGTGGTGGACCCGAAGAAGTCCAGCGCGACCCGGGAGCCGAACCGGTCGGCCGCCGCGCGCAGCAGGTCGACCAGGGACTCCTCCTACGGCGCGACGGCCGCCGGCACGTCGGGGGCGTAGCTGCGCAGCCAGGGCCGCTCGGCGGTCAGGTCCATCGGGTCTCCCCTCGCTGGGCACGACGGTCCGCCCGCCGGCCGGGACCGGGGCGTACCGGCGTCCAGCCTAACCTACCTACCGGTAACCTACGCCTGCGTAGGTCCGGGTCAGCAGCCGGTCCACCGCACCGGACGCAACGCGGAGCCGTGGCGGGAACCCACGATGGTGCCGTTGTCCGCGATCGCCCAGGCCGCGATGTTCACCGCGCCCGGGACCGTGCCGGGGAGCGGGACGAGCCGGCCGTCGCGATCGACCGCCCGGTCGCCGAGCACCGTGCCCCGCGCGTTGACGTCCTGCACCGCCGGCAGCCCCGGGTGCACCGGGACCGGCGACCCGGTGCGCAGGTTCCAGCGCATTGGCGTCTGGTCCCCCTCGGGACCGGCGCCGCCGACCGCCCAGTCCCCCTGAGCGGCCTGTACCCAGGTCCGCGTCGTGCCCGGCGCGGTGAGCGAGTCGATCCGTCCGTCGGGCCGGCGGACCCAGGCGGTCAGCGTGGTCGCGCCGGCCGAGGTGCCGACGATGGTGCCGTCGTCGAATATCTCTTTCGCGACTCCGGTCGCCACCCCGTCGACAGCCTCCACGGTGCCCGGCCGGTCCACCGGCCAGAGCAGCGGCAGGGCGGACTCGCTCTCCTCCACCGAGCCGTGACCCACGACGTCACCGCGGGCGTTGATGCCCAGCGGCCAGGTCCCGGAGACGGTCGCCGGCACGGGCAACCACTCCCACCGGCCGTCCCGGTAGCGCCAGGGACGGTACGTGCCGTCGACGAAGGCGCTGCCGACCACCACGCCGTACCGGTTGACGGCGGCGACGCGCCGGGACGGGTCGGACGGCACGACGGTGACCCTCGGCCCGTCCCAGAGCAGCAGCAGCTCCTCCGACACGTCCCCGGTGACCCGCAGGCCCCGGCCAGCGATGAACCGCCCGACCGGGTCGATCGCCCGCGCCTCGCCGTGCGTCACGTCGGCCGGCATCGGCAGTGGCCGGCTCGTGCAGAGCGTCGCGCTGTGCGGCCTCGTCGCGGCGGTGGCGACGCCGGGCGCGACCAGCGCGGCGGTGAGGATGCCGGCGGCCGGGCCGGCGAGGAAGCGGTGCGGGATGGTTGGCGTCATGGCTGCTCCCGGAATGCCGGGCCCTCCGGTCGGTGGCCCTGTCCTGTTCACGGTCGGCGGGTGCTTCCGGTTGCGCCCCACCGGAGCCGTCGGCTCGCCGCCGGCGGTGCGGATGTCCGACCCGCACCGCCGGCGGCGCGACCGAGGCCCGGCGACGTGGCCGATACCGTCAGCAGCCGGTCCAGCGGACCGGCGTGACCCGGCCGTCGTTGCGGAAGCCGACCACCGTGCCGGTGTCCGCGATGGCCCGTGCCCCGACGCCCACCCCTGCTCCGCCCCCGGGCAGCAGCCGGGAGCCGCCGCCGCGGGCGATGCGGTCGCCGCCGACCACCGTTCCGCGCTCGTTGACGTCGGTCACCAACACCAGCTCGTCGGAGAGTCGCGACCAGGAGCCGTCGCGCAGGTCCCAGCGCACCTTCACCTGGTTGCCGTCACCGAGGTTGACCCGACCGATCGCCCAGTGGCCCTGCGCCGCGTAGACGATGGTGGTGCGGGCCCCCGGCACGGTGAGCGCCTCGACACGTCCGTCCGGGTACCGCACCCAGCCGGTCCACGCCGCGAACTCGCCGGCGGTGCCGACGACGGTGCCGTCCTCGGTGATGCCCTGCGGCACGGCGCCGGCCGGAAGGTCGAGCACCTCGAACGTGCCGGGCCGGGCGGCCGGCCACCGCAGCGTGAAGGAGTCGCCGGTGTCCGGGTCCACCCCCACACCGACGATGTCTCCCTTCGCGTTGATCGCCGACGGCTCCGCGCCGCCGGGGGGTGACAGGAGGGGCGCGACGGCGCCGTCGCGCAGGACCCACGGCTGCATCCTGGCGTCGCCCCAGCCGCTGCCGACCACCGTGCCGGCGGTGTTGACGTCCGCCACGTTCTCGGCGAGCGACGACTCGATCGTGGTGAGCCGTCCGCGGGCCCAGACCAGCAGGAGGTTCTGGTTGCCCTCCTCGCGAACCCGCAGGGCGGTGCCGGCGACGAACCGGCCGGTCGGGTCGATCGCCTGCGCGTCGGCGCGGTACACGTCGGCGGGGTAGGGCAGGGTGGACAGCTTGCAGGCGCTGGCGGTGGCCGTCCGTGGCGCGGCGGTCGCCGGTGCGGTGGCGACGCCGAGCGCGGCGGACAGCAGGCCGGCGGTGGCTGCCGCCAGCATCCTGCGTCGAGCGAGGTGGGTCATCGGTATCTCCCCGTGGTCGGTCCGGTGCTTCCGGACGGTGTGACGGGAGAACCATCGACGACCACATCGGGTTGCAATCTGTCCGATACCTGACAACCCGTTCGCCTTCCCGCCCGCGCCCGCGGCCGGCCCGAGGCGAGTCGACTACCGGCGGCCGGGGGAGTGCTGCCGCATCATCTGCCGCCCCCGCACGAACGCCAGCACGATCACCACCACCAGCGCGATCGCCCCGATCAGGACCAACCAGCGGACCGCCTCGAGGAACAGCCCCAGCAGGACGAGCGCGCCGCCGACGACGCCGACGATCCAGAGCACGGTCCGCATCCTCGCCTCCCTGATCGACTACCGGGGCGTGCCTTCCCCGTGCGTACCAAGGACATGCCGGACGGGGGTGGAAACGTCGGTCAGCGTCGGGCGACGTAGACGGTGTTGGCGCTCTCGCCGCCGGTCAACGGGTTGGCGAACCGGACGACGTGGGCCTGCGAGGCGGGGAACACCTCGGCGAGGACCCGGCCGAAGTCGGCGTCCGGCGGGTCGTCCGACCAGAGGGCGAACACCCCGTCCGGGTGCAGCAGGTCGGCGAGCCGGCGCAGCCCGTCGGGGGTGTAGAAGGGGGCGTGACTCGGGTGCAGGACGTGGCGCGGGGAGTGGTCGACGTCCAGCAGCACGGCGTGGAACCGGCGGCCGGGCGCCTCCGGGTCGAGCTCACCGGCGGCCACGGCGGCGAAGAAGTCCGCCCGGACGAACCGGGTACGCGGGTCGGGGGCCAGCCCGGCGGAGAAGGGCAGCAGCTGCCGGCGGTGCCAGTCGATCACGTCCTCGATCGCCTCGACCACCATCAGCGACCGCACCCGGGGGTCCTCCAGGGCAGTCCGCGCGGTGTATCCGAGGCCGAGGCCGCCGACCGCCACGTCCAGGGCGTCCCCGGTCAGCGGGGCCAGGCCCAACCGGGCCAGTTCGATCTCCGCCACCGGGAAGAGGCTGGACATCAGGAAGTCGTCGTCGAGCTTCACCTCGTACACGTCGACGTCGAGCGCCGGGTCGCGGCGCCGGCGCAGGCTGATCTCGCCGATCGGGGTCTCCCGCCAGGCCAGTTCCTCGAATCGCGCGCCCACCCGGCCTCCTCGCCGTCGCCGTCCGTGCCGGGATGCTACCGGCACGGACGTGCGTTCCGGGATTTCGCGGCGTGCCGCGCGTCCCCGCCGCCCGGTCGGGTGAGCGGCTGGATCAGGCCGCAAGAGGAGGAGCGCGTGGCGGAGATGCTGGCCGGACGGCTGTGCGTGACGGATCGGACC
This sequence comes from Micromonospora sp. NPDC047548, assembly GCF_040642975.1. NCBI lineage: Bacteria > Bacillati > Actinomycetota > Actinomycetes > Micromonosporales > Micromonosporaceae > Micromonospora > Micromonospora sp. NPDC047548. The sequence goes on along the minus strand of NZ_JBEYTI010000019.1, from coordinate 62,392 downwards.
CTTGCCGCTCGCCGAGGCGGAGCAGGCGGTCCGGCGGGTGGAGTCCAAGCGGGGCAACCCGATCCGGCTCATCCTGCGCCCCTGACCGACGCGACCGTTCACTCCGGCCGGGTCGCGACCACCACCGTATCGAGCGCCTCCACGGTGGCGCCGTCGACGGTCACCGGCCGGCGGGCCGTGTCCGCCCGGACCCCGCGCAGGCCGGTGAGCCCGGCGACCACCGCCTGCGGTGTGAGCAGGATCTGCGGGTCCTTCGGGCCGCCCACCCCGCCGTCGAGGTTGGCCCGGTCGTGCCCGACGACCACGACCGTGCCGCCGGGCCGCAGCGCCTCCCGCGCTCCGGCCAGTACCGTGGCCAGCCCGGCCGGGGGCAGGTGCAGGTAGGCGATCAGCACCAGGTCGTACCGGTTCGGCTCAATGGCGTCGGCGGTGACGTCCGCGACGCGCCAGTTCACCGGTACGCCCCGGCGCGCGGCGAACTCCCGGCCGCGGGCGACCGCGACGGGTGAGAAGTCGACAGCGGTGACCCGCCAGCCCCGTTCGGCCAGCCAGACCGCGTTGCGGCCCTCCCCGGCGGCGAGGTCGAGCGCGTCACCCGGGGCCAGGTCGGCGATCGCCTCGACCACGAACCGGTTCGGCTCGGCGGTCCACACCAGCTCGGCGGAGCCGGCGTACCGGCCGTCCCAGTCGTTGCTGTCCACGCTCCGGTTATACGCGACGGCGGGGTGGAAACGTCGGTGCGGTCCGCGCGCCGACGGTGGAGGATGGCCGGCGTGGTGGGGGAGGACGGCGGATCCGCCGAGCAGCGCCGGTACGACGCGGTGGCGGCATGGGACACCGGGCACGGCCGCGGCCCGGTGGAGGTGATCGACGCGGCGTGCGCGGCGCGGACCGCCGCCGTTCGCCGGGCCGTTTGGGAGCGGGAGCCGCTGCCATGACCCGGACGGGGAGGCTGACGATGATCCCGGTGTTGGAGCGCTGGTCGTACGACTGTCCCTTCTGGCCCGTGGAGCAGGGTGAGTTCCTCCTCCCGGTGCCCCGCCGTCCCACACCGGCACAGGTCGGCACGGTGATGTGGGCGCTGGTCGGGTACCACGTGACCGCCGACGACGAGTCGGTCAGCGTGGCGACCGCGACCGAGGCGGTCGAGGCGTACCTGACCTCGGGGGCGGACGGCTACGCGGCCGGCGGCCTGCGGGTCACCGACGGGCGGGTGGTCGTCGAACCCGGTTGCTGCGTCGGGCTCGACGAGTGGCGCGACTGGCTGGACGTGCTCGACGGTCGGGTGCCCGACCTCGGGCACGAACCGGACGTGTTGCTGGAGGACCGCGGGCCGGTGCTGCGGCTGTGGCAGGACAGGGACGCCCTGCCGCCCGGTACCGTCGCGGGCCCGGACGAGCCGCACATCGACATCCCGCGCGACGCGTTCTCCGGGCTGCTGCGCTCCGTCCAGCAGGATCTGACCGGCTTCCTCGGCGGGTTGCGGGAATGGTCGTGGGACATCGTTCCCGATCTGGCGGACCTGCTGGTGGCCTCGGTGGACGAGCGACTGAGCGTCACCGCCCCGTTGGAGGTGTGACCCGCCGACGACGCAGGGTCTCCGTGGCATCGACGGAGCGCTTATCCTGTGCGGCGACGACTCGCCGGAAGGGACACCATGCCGTCGCGGCAGGACCAGCTCCACTCGTACCAGTTCACCGTGCAGCGGGCGGTCGCCGCGCTGGTGATGCGGGAGACCGACCCGGCGCGGTCGCCGTTCCGGCGGCTCGCCGGCGCCGGTCTGGCGAGCGTGCTGATGGCGGCGATCGGGCTCGGGGGCTTCGCCCTGTACGGCCTCTTCGCCGGTGGCGGCAGCAAGTGGCGCGACCCGGGCGCGGTGATCGTGGAGAAGGAGTCCGGCGCCCGGTTCGTCTACCGGGACGGCAAGCTGCACCCGGTGCTCAACTACGCCTCCGCGCTGCTGATCATCGGCGCCGAGCAGTCCACGACGGTGCTGGTCTCCCGCCGCTCCATCGAGGGGGTGCCCCGGGGCCTGCCGCTGGGCATCGCCGACGCGCCGGACTCGCTGCCCGCCCCGGGCCGCCTCTCGACCGCCGCGTGGACCGTGTGCTCGGTCGTCCCGGCCGAGGCCGCGCGTCCGGCGCCCCGCTCGGCGGTGCTCATCGGTCGGGAGGCCGCCGGTGGGCGCCCGACCGGCGAGGAGGGGGTGCTGGTCCGGCACCCGGACGGCACGCTGCACCTGATCTGGCGGGAGCGGCGCTTCCTGCTGCGCGACACCGGTCGGGTGCTGGCGGCCCTGGCCGCCACCCGGGAGCGGGCGGTGCCGGTGGCGCCCGCCCTGCTCAACACATTGCCCGCGGGCGCCGACCTGGCCCCGCCGGCCCTGCCCGAGCTGGGCCGGCCCTCCGCCCGGGTCTCCGGCGCCGCGGTCGGCGACATCTACCTGGTCCGCAACTCCGGCGGCGGCCGGCAGTACGCGGTCGCCGAGCGGGACGGCCTCGCCGGCATCACCGAGTTGCAGGCGGCCCTGCTGATGGCCCGCACCGGGCAGGGCGACCCGGAGCCGATCACCCTCGGCCGGTTCGCCGCGCTGCCCAAGCTGCCGGACCTCGTCCCCACCGGCCCCACCGCGCCGCCCGCGTCGCCGCCCCGCCTGGCCGGCGTCGACGGTGGCGGGCTCTGCGCGCGGGTCGGCGACGACGGCGAGGTTCAGGAGGTTCGCGTCGGCGCCACCGTGCCCGACCTGGCCGCCGCGGCCCGCACCGGCGCGACCACCGGGCGGGGTGCGGTGCTCGCCGACCACGTGGTGGTCGAACCCGGCCGGGGCGCCGTGGTGGAGTCCGTCGCCGCGCCCGGTGCGACCGGCGGGGCGGTCTCCGTCGTCACCGACCTGGGCCGGCGGTACGTGCTGGCCGGCGCCGAGGTGCTGGGCATGCTCGGCTACCGGGACGTGCGGTCGGTGCGCCTGCCGGCGGGCCTGGTCAGCCTGGTGCCCGCCGGCAGCCCGCTCGACCCGGCCGCCGCGCGGGCGGTGGCCGCCCCCGCCTGAGCCGGGGCCCCGGCCAGCGTCGGCGGAAGGGGCGCGGGACGGGCGGTCAGCGCGCGGGGCGCCGTAGCACGCTGACCGCGAAGTCCGCGTCGTCGCGCCAGGGACGCAGGTCCCAGGTGGCGAAGCGGTGCTCGTGGCGTAACCCGGCGGCGACCGCGTCGCCGTCGAAGTCCGCCAACCGGTAGCCCCGGTCGGTGCCGAAGCCGACCAGCACCACGCCGTCGGGGCGCAGGTGCGCGGCGATCCGGGCCAGCACGTCCCGTTCGGTGCCGGGGGCGACGAAGGCCATCACGTTGCCGGCCACCACGGCCGCGTCGAACGGTTCCGGCTCGCCGGCCGCGGCCAGGTCCAGTTCGGCGAGGTCGCCGACCAGCCAGCGCGGGCCGGGGTGGTCGGTCCGGGCGGCCTCGACCAGCGCCGGGTCGGCGTCCACCCCGACCACCTGGTGACCGCGGGCGGCCAGCGCCGCGCCGACCCGACCGGTGCCGCAGCCGGCGTCCAGGATCCGCGAGCCGGGCGGGACGACCGCGTCCACCAGGCGGGCCTCGCCGGCGAGGTCCACACCCTCGGCGGCGAGTGTGCGGAACCGGTCGATGTACCACTGCGAGTGCCCGGGACCGGTCTCGGTCGCCCAGCGGGTCGGGTTGGTCATGCCACCACGGTAACCGGCACCCAACGGCGGGCCGGCGGTCAGGGCAACCGGGCGACGGTGACGAACTCGTTGTAGGTGAAGAGCTTCCCGAGCGCCCGCGGGAAGGGGAACGAGTACTGCCGTACGACCGTCATGCCGAGGTCGCGGGCCGCCTCCGCCGCCTCGGCGAACCCGACGAACCGGACGTGGCTGGCGTCGCTGGCGTACCCGCGTTCCTGCGGGGTGATGAAGACGGCGGTGCCGCCGGAGCGGACGAACGGCAGGTACGAGGAGATCACCTCCAGCGCCTGGCCGGCGGGGAGGTGCTCCAGCAGATGGGCGGCGAGCAGCGAGTCGAAGGCGTCCGGCCGGGCGTGCTCGGAGCGGAGGAACTCCTCCACCGTGTACGCCTCGTGCCCGGCCGCCCGGGCGTGCGCGATCGACGTGGCGTTGTGGTCCACCCCGACCGCGCTGCCGCCGAGGTTGGCCAGGTTGCGGCCCAGCCCGCAGCCCACGTCCAAGGTGCGGCCCAGGCCGAGCCGCCGCAGGTTCCACCGGTACGGCGCCTGTACGTCGAGCAGTTGCTTCCAGCGCGCGCCGCCGAGGCGTTGCAACCGACGGGTGTAGTCCTCGCCCTTGGTGCCCGTCGGAGCGTCCTGCCGTGCCTGGCCCATCGCCGGCCCCTTTGCCTGTCGCGGATACGGATGTGGCGCACACGCGCCTCCGGCGGCACGCGCAGGGCGTTCCGCCAGCCTCCCCCGTACCCGCCGGGGGCGGGTTCCTGACCGATGCTACGGATCACCGGGCCGGTCGGCACGGGGATCTACCAGGTGCTTCGAGGCGTGATCGTGGCGTCCGCGGACGGTGACCGGAGCGAGGGTGATGGCATCGGTGGCACTCCTCTCGAAGGGTGCAAGCTGGCTCCAACGCCCTCGATTGATCAATAACAAGACATATGGCTATTTCTTGCTAAGATTGAGCCTGGTACGTCCCGGGAGTGGCGCCATGGGCAACTGGGTTGTCTCACTGGCCGGGCCGCGGCGCGTGAGCCTCGAGCCCTGCCCCACCGATCCGCTCGGCCCGGGCCAGGTCCGGGTCCGCACCTGCTACCCCGGCATCTCCGCCGGCACCGAGCTCACCCTGTTTCGGGGGAGCAACCCCCGGCTCAGCAAGGACTGGGACGACGTCAGCCGGATGTTCGTCCCTCGACAGACCCCCGTGCCCTACCCGCTGGCCGGGTTCGGCTACGAGGAGGTCGGCGAGATCGTCGAGGTCGCCGACGACGTCGCCGACCGGCACCCGGGCCAGCTCGTCTGGGGCATCTGGGGGCACCGGGCCGAGGCCGTCGACCGGGTGTCCGCCCGGCTGGAACGGGCCGTCCGCCTCGGGGCCCGGCGCGCCGTCGACGCCGGCCTCGACTCCGCCGCCGCCGTGCTGCACGAGGCCACCGCCGGCCGCGGCGCGGACGTCTGCCTGGAGCTGTCCGGGGCGTACCCGGCGCTGCACGAGGCGATCCGCGCCACCACCCACGCCGGCCGCGTCGTGGCCGCCGGCTTCTACCAGGGCCAGGCCGACGGGCTCGGCCTCGGCGAGGAGTTCCACCACAACCGGATCCAGCTGGTGGCGGCCCAGGTCTCCGGACCCGCCCCGGCGCCGGGCCTGGCCGGCCGGTGGTCCGGTGCCCGCGTCGCCCACACCTTCACGGACCTGGTGGCCGAGGGGAGCGTCGACCCGCTGCCGCTGGTGAGCCACGTCGTGGACGCCCGCGCGGTGGCGGACGCGCTCGCGTTGCTCGACCGCGGTGCCGGTGACGTCCTACAAGTCGTGCTGAGGTTCTGATGTACATCCCGCTCGCCTGCCAGGAGCAGCTGCTCCCGGGCACCAGCCTGTCCCAGAAGTTCGCCCTCGCCGCCGCCCTCGGCTACCAGGGCATCGAGCTGCGCGGCCGCGGCGACCTCGCCTTCGCCCGCCGGCTGCCGGAGCTGCGCCGGGCCCGCGCCGAGGGGGTGGTCATGCCCACCGTCTGCGTGGAGATGGATCACTTCATCGGCGACTTCGACCCGGCGCGCTCCCGCGACGCGGTCGCCAACCTCCGCTCCCAGCTCTCGGTGATCGCCGAGCTCGGCGGCGTCGGCGCGATGACCCCCGCCGCCTGGGCGATGTTCTCCCGCCGGCTGCCCCCGTTCGAGCCGCCCCGCCCGCCCGGCGGTGACCGGCAGGTGCTCGTCGACGCCCTGGGCGTCCTCGGCGAGCACGCCCGCGCCGAGGGCGTCATCCTCTTCCTGGAACCCCTCAACCGGTACGAGGACCACATGGTCAACCGGCTGGACGAGGCGGTCGCGCTCTGCGCCGCCGTCGGCCTGCCCTCGGTGCGGGTGGTCGCCGACACCTTCCACATGAACATCGAGGAGGACGACGTGCCCGCCGCCCTGCGCGCCGCCGCACCATACCTGGGGCACGTGCAGGTCAGCGACTCCAACCGGTTCCAGCCGGGCGCCGGGCACCTGGACTGGCGGGCGTTGCTGCGCACCCTGCGGGAGATCGGCTACCCGGGCTGGCTGGCGCTGGAGTGCCGGCTGCGCGGCGACCCGGTCCGGGCGCTGCAACAGGCGGCGACCGTGCTCCGGCACGCGCAGCCCCGGCCGGCGGCGGCGTGAGCACCGGCGCCACCGGCCCGTCCGGCGTCGGCGCGCCCCCGACGGCGGCCCCGCCGACGACCCGAGGCTGGTCGCCCAGCAGCGGTACCTCACCGGCCGGCGGGACATCGGCGGCGCCGGGCTGGCCGCGATCGTGCACCCGTGGGAGTCCGGCCTGGACAACAGCCCGGCCTGGGATCCACCGATGGCCGCGGTGGCCGCCGACGTTGCCGTCATGCGGGCGTACCGGTGGCCCGGCTCGCGGCCCGGCCGCGGTCCCGTGCCGGGCGGCGAACTCGGCGGTCCCGGCCACCGCGGCGCCCCGGCGGCGGACGAGCACGGCGGCGGTCTCGGCGGCACGGCAGAGCGGGAGCCAGGCGAACGGGGCCGGCCCGGGCGCGATCACCTGCCGGCACCGGTCGGTGAGGCGGCCGTTTGCCTCCCGCCCGGACGGGTAACCGCGGTCGGATTCCCGACGGACGACCCGTGGACGCCCAGGTCGGATGTCCGACGGGTCGGCGGCGTGGGAGGAGGACCCGTGCGCTTTCCCCTCTTCGTCGACGCGGTTGCCCGGCGGGCGGAGCTGCCACCGGAGCGGGCCGCCGCGATTGCCCGTGCCGTGCTGGTGACGGTGGCCGAGCGGGTCCAGGCCGGCGAGGTCGAGGACCTGACCGCCCAGCTGCCGGACGACCTCAGCGGGTACCTGGCCGGGCCGCCGCCGGACAGCGCGCCGGGGGCGGCGGAGACCTTCGGGCCGGTCGAGTTCCTGCGCCGGGTGGCCGACCGGGCCGGCGTCGAACCGGCGACCGCCCAGGTCGGGGTGCGGGCGGTTTTCGCCACCCTGCGCGAGGCGGTCACCGTCGGCGAGTTCCAGGATCTGGTGGCCCAGTTGCCGCAAAGTTTCACCAGGGGTGTCGATCCGTCGCCGCCGGTGTGACCCGGCGTGGGGCCCTCCGCCAGGCCAGTGGCGCGGGACGCGCCGGCCGGTCGAGCGGGCCAGCGGTCACCGTCCGCCGATCAGTCCGAGTCGGGCGGGGCCGCCAGGTCCGTCGCCGTCGGCTCCTCGGGCTCGGCCACCCAGGCGGAGAAGACCGGCACCCCGTGCCACGGGCCGGTGCCGCCCCGCCGGTCGGTGGCCACCGCGACGACCGCGTACGGATGGCCGAAGCGCAGCTCGGCGGTGCGGGCGACGCCCTCCGGAGGCAGGCTGACCACCGCGAACGCGCCGGTCACGGCGGCCGCCTCGAAGCCGTACCGGCCGTAGCGGGCCATCGCCGCCTGCCGCGCCTCGACCCGCAGGTCCGGCTCGCCCAGCAGCTCGCCCATCGTGCGGCCCACCGCCGGGAAGCCGAGGCCGCGACCGGTCAGGTCGTGCTCGTCCCGCGCCGACCAGCAGGGCAGCACCGCCGGGTGCCGCTCCTCCCGGCCGTCCCGCGCGTGGGTGCGTACCCGCTCCTCCCGCAGCGACCACGCCGGCCCCTCGCCCAGCGGCAGGTCGAACAGCGAGCGCCGGCCGGCCGGTGGGGCGTCGTCGACCGCGTTCGGGCCCACCTCGTACGCGGCGGCGAGCACGTCGGCGGGAGGAACCGCGGGGTCGGCGGCGACCGACACCACGACCAGGCCCGCCCCGTCGCGCTCGACGGCCCGGGCGGCGTGCACGGCGACATCACCGGCCGGGCCGGTCGCGGCGATCCAGGCCCGGTGGCCGCGTGCGGGGGTACGCAGCACCTGGCCCAGCCGACCCGCCCAGGCGCTCGACGCGCCGAGCTGCTGCGCTGGCGCGAGGTCGAACGGGTCGGCCCAGGAGATCCGGGTCGCCAGCGCGCTGGCCAGTGCCAGCAGCACGTCCGACGACATGGTCAGCGGGAACCGGTCGATCAGCCCCAGGGTGTGCTCGCGGGCCCAGGCGTCCAGCCCCGCCTGGTCCGGCAGCGGCCCGGTCGCGGTCGTGCCGGGCAACCCGGTCCGCCAGTCGGCCAGCTTCGCGGTGTCGCGCCCCGTGCGGTGCCAGACGGCGGTGGCGGACGGCACCAGCGGGTGCGGCCGGTCAACCAGCGCGGCGGCCAGCGCCGACGCGGTGGGCGCGGGTACGCCCAGGAGGTGGTCGAGCTCGTCCCGGTCCGGGCCGGTGGCGGCCGGCGCGGCCAGCGCCAGCAGCAGCCAGGCGCCGAGCGGGGAGGCGACGTGGTGCCGGTCGCCGGCGTCGGCGTGCAACCGGGCGGCGTAGCGGGCCAGCGGGGCGTGGAGGGTCGTCGTCATGGCTCCACTGTGCCCATCCCCGGCCCGGTTGGCACCCCGGTCAGGACCACAGCTCGAACGGCTCGTCGATCTCCTCACGGGCCAGGAACCGGGTGAGCAGCGCCGGCAGCCGCCCCGGGTAGAAACGTTCCGGGCTGCCGACCACCTCCTCGACCGTCCACCAGCGGAACCCGAAGTAGTCCTCCACCTCGTAGTCCAGCCGTTCGGCGCCGTCGACGTCCGGCGCGGCGGTGTCGAGCCGTACCGTCATCACCACCTCGTCCTGGAGGTGGCGCCGCTGCCGGTGGATGAAGCTGGCCCGCCGCCGCCAGGACGGCGGGCCGAGCCGCGCGGCGCCGACCACGAAGCCGGTCTCCTCCCGCAGTTCCCGCACCGCCGTCTCGGCGTACGTCTCGTCCGGATCCATCCCGCCGCCCGGTGGCCAAGGTCTTCGGTGAGGTGGCGGACAGCTACGACGAGGCGCCGCCGGGCTACCCGCCCTCGGTCGCCGAGGCCATCCTCGCCTGCCACGGCGAGGTGCCGGCCCCGCAACTGCGCCGGCCGCGGGAGCTGCGGGAGCGGGTGCTGGCGGCGGTCGGCGCGGCGGTGGACGGCTTCGGCGGCACGGTGACGCTGGACCTGCGGACCACCCTGGTGCTGGCCCGCCGCCCGCGCTGACCGCCCGTCCGGTGGCACCGACCCGCCAGCTTGGTGGACCCCGAGGGGTCTGGCGGCTCAGCTCGGCGTCGCGCCGACCGTGGCGGCCAGCTCGGCCGGCAGGGGATAGGGACGTTCCTCGGGCAGCAGCGCCGCTGCGGCCCGGTCGTCGCCGGCGTCGAGCAGCGCCTGGATCTTCCGTGCCGTCGCGGTGACGTCGGTCAGCCCCACCAGCCACTCGTCGACGTACCGGTCCGCCGCGGCGCGGGCGAGCCCGAGCTGGAGCGACCGGTACGGCAGCGGGGCCAGCCGCAGCGACCGCTCCGGATCCCACTGGACCCGGACGTCGCTGGTCCTCAGCTCGCGGGCCCAGTCGGCCCGGTCGGCGTGCCGGCCTGGCTCGTGACCGCTGGGGCAGGCCCGGCCGAGGGCCCACTCGAAGCCGGCCCGGGTCACCTCGACCGCCAGCACCCGTTCCTGGCCGGGCTTGGTCGCCCAGCCGCAGCGGTACAGCATCCACCGGAACGAGGGCTTGATCCAGGTCATTCGCCCACGCCGGAACGGCGGCACGAACCGGCCGGCGGCCAGCGCGGCCGCCGCGATCTCCGGCGGGTACGCCTGGTAGACGGTCAGCGTCGTGTCGGTGAAGCCGGCCCGGATCTGCCGCTGGGGAATGTCCACGGGGGGATCGTCACCGCCCGGACCGCGCCCGGTCCAGCCGGTTTCCGTGCCGCCGGGAGGCGCCCTGGCGGTGGTGCGGTTAGGCTGCCGTCCGTGGCAGGTCTGCTGAGGAATGTCGTCGCCCGGCTCGGTCGGGTGACCGGGGGTGGGGCCGCGCCGGCCGGTACCGAGGCCCGGATCCCGGCCCAGGTGGCCCGACGGCGCCAGGTCGGCGCGTTGCAGCGCCGGGAGCTGGCGTATGCCCCGGAACTGGACGGCCAGGCCGACCCGGGGGAGATCGTCTGGACCTGGGTGCCGTACGAGGACGACCCCCGGCAGGGCAAGGACCGCCCGGTGTTGGTGGTCGGCCGGCACAGCCGCACGCTGTTCGGGTTGATGCTCTCCAGTCAGAGCGAGCGCGACGGTCAGCGGCACTGGCTGGCGCTCGGCCCGGGGGAGTGGGATCGCGACCAGCGGCCGAGCTGGGTACGCCTCGACCGGGTGCTCACCATGCGCGAGGACAGCATCCGGCGCGAAGGCGCGGTGCTGGACCGGGGCCGCTTCGACCGGATCGGCCGGGCCCTGCGCGCCGGCTACGGCTGGCGCTGATCCGCCGCGGCCCACCCCGCGAGTGTGTCCGTTCGTCCTTGACAGGGCCGCGTCGACGAGTGCATCCAACTCATCGGTTCATCAGCCAGATGGTTGATACCGGCACCACCCGCTTCGACAGCCCGGCCGCCCGCGACGGGATGGTGGGCGCGGGCATGGCGGACGGGGCGCGGTAGTCGTATCAGGCGCTGGAGGCGTACCTGGCCGCCCTGGTCTGAGTGCCCCGGCGGTGTCCCGCCCGGCGCTCAGCACTCGGCGAGGCGGGGGGCGTCCCGGAGCTGCCGGGGGGACCGGCGGGCGGTCACGCCCTTCGCCCGGTACATCGCCGCGTCGGCGGCGCAGAGCGCCTCGGCCAGCTGGGTCGGGCCGGTGACCGGGGCCAGGCCGACTGAGGCGGTGACCCGTACGCTGCGCCCGCCCAGTGGGATCGGTGCGGCCATCGCCTCGCAGAGCCGGCGGGTGGCGTGGTCGATCCAGCGGCGGTCGACCGAGGGGCTGCTCAGCAGGCCGGCGAACTCGTCCCCGCCGAGCCGGGCGACCAGGTTGTCCCCGGCGAAGGCGGTGAGCCGCTGCGCCACACTGATCAGCACCTGGTCCCCGGCGGCGTGCCCGTAGTGGTCGTTGACCTGCTTGAAGTCGTTGAGGTCGAGCACCACGGCGATCAGCGGTCGCCCACCGGCATCGGTGAGCAGGGCGGCGGCGATCTGGTGGAAGGCGCGCCGGTTGGGCAGGCCGGTCAGCGGGTCGTGGCTGGCGGCGTGCCGCTCCGCGGTCAGCTCGGCCTGCAGGTGCTCGATCTCCGCCTCCGCCCGCAACGCCCGGCGGCGTAGCTGCCACACCGAGACGAGCGCACCCGCGGCGGAGATGCCGGACGCGATGCTCAACGGATCCGGCACGAGACCTCCCTCGCGGCGTTGGCGGACGGCCCGGGCGGCGGCCGGTGTGCTCTGCCCGGCCGCCGTTTTCCCAGGTGGCGGCCCGGGTTGGGGGTAACCGAAAGTGAACGGATGGGTACCGCGCACGTGCGTTATCATGCTCGCTGTCCATTGCAGATGCAATAGCAGATGCACGTGCAGCACGGCCCGATCCGGCGTCGCCACCCTCCCGCCGCGGCACCCTCCACTCACGACACCGGTCGGCTCATCACCGCACAGAAAGACGCCTCATGCAGCAGCCCGAGAACGGCGTACCCGTCACCCAGCTCCCTGCGCTGCGGTGGCAGAAGAGTCGGCGGAGCAACCCCAGCGGCAACTGCGTCGAGCTGGCCGAACTCCCCGGCGGGTCGGGCATCGCGGTACGCAACTCCCGCCACCCCGACGGGCCGGCGCTGATCTACACGGTGGACGAGATCACCGCGTTCGTCCTCGGCGCCCGCGACGGCGACTTCGACAACCTGATCAACTGAACGACGGTCCCCGTCGCCGGGACGATCTCGTCCGTGCGGAGGAGTCCATCTCACCCACGGTCCATGGCATGCTTACGCGTCGGTCGGGGTGGGGGCGTCCGGCCGACGCGACCGAGTAGGCGGAGGGCGACGTGACGATGGCGACCGCGGAGGGGGGGCCGGCTACCGGCCCCACCGTGCTGCGCATGCTGCTCGGCGCCCAGCTGCGCCGCCTGCGCGAGGCCAGCGGCGTCACCCGGGAGGGCGCCGGCTGGGAGATCCGAGCCTCCGAGTCCAAGATCAGCCGAATGGAGCTGGGCCGGGTCGGGTTCAAGGAACGCGACATCGCCGACCTGCTCACCCTCTACGGGGTCAGCGCCGCCGACGACCGGGAGGCGCTGCTCCAGCTCGCCCGCGACGCCAACAGCCCCGGCTGGTGGCACCGGTACGGCGACGTGCTGCCCAGCTGGTTCCAGTCGTACCTCGGCCTGGAGGTCGCCGCCTCGCTGATCCGCACCTACGAGGTGCAGTTCGTCCCCGGCCTGTTGCAGACACCCGCGTACGCCCGTGCCGTCGTCCTGCTCGGCCACCGGCACGCCCCGGTCGGAGAGGTGGACCGGCGGGTGGAGCTGCGGTTGCGGCGGCAGGAGCTGCTGCGCCGGGACGCGCCGCCGCAGCTGTGGGCGGTGGTCGACGAGGCCGCCCTGCGCCGACCGGTCGGCGGGCCGGAGGTGATGCGCGGCCAGCTGGACGCCCTGATCGAGACCACCCGGTCGCCGCACGTGCGGCTCCAGATCATTCCGTTCGCCGCCGGCGGGCACGCCGCCGCCGGCGGGGCGTTCACCATCCTGCGCTTCGGCGACGACGACCTGCCCGACATCGTCTACATCGAGCAGCTCACCAGCGCGATCTACCTCGACAAGCGCGACGACCTCGACTACTACGCGGTGGCCATGGAGCGACTCTGCGTCGAGGCGGCGCCGCCGGAGCGTACGCCGGAGATCCTGGCCCAGCTCCGCGACGAGCTATACCCGGGGTGACGGTCGCCCGGGGCGGCGGAGTCGTCCTGGATGCCTTCACCATGGTCTGCGGCCGGAGACAGTGGACGGATGCCATGGCGGTCGATGTCGCAGAGTCATGGAGGCAGCTGTGAACCGCGGCGCTTCCTCCAGCGGGCGTCGGCTACCTCGCTCGCGAGGCCGGGATCCGGCAGTTCCTCGACATCGGCACCGGCATCCCGACCGCCGACAACACCCACGAGGTCGCCCAGGCGGTCGCGCCGGAGTCCCGGGTGGTCTACGTCGACAACGACCCGATCGTGCTGGCCCACGCCCGGGCGCTGCTGAGCAGCTCGCCCGAGGACGCCACCGCCTACATCGACGCCGACGTGCGCGACCCGGAGAAGATCCTCCACCACCTGGACCTGCTGCGCACCATCGACCTGTCCCGGCCGGTGGGGCTGATGCTGGTGGCGGGCCTGCACTTCGTTCCGGACGCCGACGACCCGTACGCCGTGGTGCGCCGCCTGCTCGACGCGCTGCCGCCCGGCAGCTACTCGCCGCGTCGCACGTCACCCACGACCACCTCCCCGCGGAGATCGCCGAGGAGGCCAGGGCGGCGGCTCGGGGCGGTGGTCCGCACAGGATGATCAACATGTGCACGCGACGAGTTCATCGGCTTCTTCGAGGGGCTGGAGCTGGTCGAGCCCGGCGTCTGCTCGGTCGCCCAGTGGCGGGCCGACGCCGAGCCGCAGCCGCGTCCCTCGATGGTCGAGGTCAGCGTGTACGGCGGGGTCGCCCGCAAGCCCTGACCCCCGCTGTCGGGTGAGCGGCGTCGGCTGGGGCCGGCGCCGTTCGTCGTGTCGTGTCCGTTTTCCCTTGACCGTCCCCGGTCGGTCCGACTAGTCTCTGAATCGATCCAGACTGAATCGATCCAGAAGAGGTGGCGGGATGCGACCGACACTGCAGGACGTGGCCGCGGCGGTGGGCGTGTCGCGCAGCACCGTCTCCAACGCGTACTGCCGCCCAGACCAGCTCTCGGCCGCACTGCGCAGCCGGATCCTCGACACCGCGCGGCAGCTCGGCTACCCGGGGCCGAACCCGACGGCCCGCTCGCTGCGGCGGGGCTTCGTCGGCGCGATCGGCGTGCTCTTCACCTCCCGGCTGTCGTACGCGTTCACCGACCCATTCGCCGTCCGGTTCCTGGCTGGTGTCGCCGCGGCGGCCGAGCGGCACGGCACCAGCCTGCTGCTCGTGCCGCTGCCGACCGGGGCGACGCAGGCCAGGGCGGCCGTGGAGAACGCGGCGGTCGACGGGTTCTGCGTCTACTGCGCCGCCGACGAGCACTGGGCCCTGGACGTGATTCGCGGTCGCGGGCTGCCCTTCGTCACCACCGCGCCCCGAGCCGACCCCGGCGTCGACCGGTACGTCGGCATCGACGAGCAGGCCGCCGCCCGGTCCGTCGCCGACCACCTCGTCGGCCTGGGGCACCGCCGGGTGGCGCTGCTCGGCGACAGCATCCTGCCCGACGTGCCGCCGGGGCCGCTGCGGCTCGCCGGCGCCGACGCCGCACCGCACCCCACCACCCGGGGCCGTCTGGCCGGCTTCGCCGACGCACTGGCCGCGGTCGGGGTCGGCTGGCCCGACATCACGCTGCTCAACGCCACCGACAACAGCCGTGCCGCCGGGGCCGAGGCGGTGGCCGGCCTCTTCGCCGGCGACGATCCGCCGACGGCCGTGCTGGCCGCCTCCGACGTGCTCGCGCTCGGCGTCCTGGACGCCCTCGGGGAGCGGGCCGCCACGGTCTCGGTCACCGGCTTCGACGACATCGCCGAAGCGGCCACGGCCGGCCTCACCACCGTTCGGCAACCGGCCGAGGAGAAAGGCCGGATCGCCGCCGAGCTGCTGCTCGACCCGCCGGTCGACGAGGCCGCCGGGCAGGTCCTGCTCCCCACCGAGCTGGTCGTCCGCACCTCCACCCGTCCCGTACCGAGGAGTTGACCCATGGAACAGCCCACCGGCTTCACTCTCGCCATCGACGCGGTCACCCGCCACGTGAACTCGGCCCGACCGGACGCGCCGGTGCGGCCCGATCGGGTCCGCCGCAACCGCCTCGCGCCCACCCGGCTCGCCGCCGCGGGCGTGCTGCGCCGGCTCGCCGACCTCATGGAGCCGGCGCCCGCGCCCGCCCCGACCTGCCGTCCCTGACCGCCCGGGTGGCCGACGCCACCCGGGTGACGTCCGGTAGGGTGTTTTTCCGGCCAGACAGAGCGCAACCGGGCGCCACGGTTGGTGGCTGACCCGGCTGGCCAGGCAGACTGGAGCATCATGTCGTCGCTCACGCCCGCCCTGCGCCTGCACGATCGGTACGTCCTGCGCGAGCGCGTCGGCCTCGGCGGGATGTCCGAGGTGTGGCGCGCCGACGACGAGGTGCTGCACCGCCCCGTCGCGGTCAAGGCGCTCGTGGCGCAGCTCGCCGCCGACCCGCAGCTGCGCGCCACCATCCAGCGCGAGGCGCGGGCCGCGGCCCGGCTCACCCACCCGCACATCACCCAGGTGTACGACTACGGCGAAGCGACCCTGCCCGGCGGCGTGGTCCTGCCGTACCTGGTGATGGAGCTGGTCGAGGGGCACAGCCTGGCCGACCGACTCACCGCCGGCCCGCTCGCCTGGCCGGACGCGGTCCGCACCGCCGGCCAGGTGGCGGCGGCCCTCGCCGCCGCGCACCGGATCGGCGTGGTGCACCGCGACGTCAAGCCGGCCAACGTCATGCTCACCGAGACCGGCGCCAAGGTCCTCGACTTCGGCATCGCCGCCCTGGCCGGCCCCCGACACCCGCTCGCCGGCCAGACCGGTGAGCTGATGATGGGCACCCCCGCCTACTTCGCGCCGGAGCGGCTGACGCCCGGCCCGCCGGACCCGGCCAGCGACGTGTACGCCCTCGGCGCGCTGCTCTACCGCACCCTCACCGGCCGGGCCCCGCTGCCGGTGCAGACCTGGGAGGACGCGATCGAGGTGCACGCCCGGCACACGCCGGTGCCGCCGCTGCGGATCCCGGGGCTGCCCGCCGACGTAGCCGAGCTCACCATGGCCTGCCTGGCCGCCGACCCGGCCCGCCGGCCCATCGCCGCGCAGCTGGCCGCCCGGCTCGGTGCCGACCGCCCGGCCGACCCGCCCACCGCGCTGCTGCCGACGGTGCCGGCGCCCGCGCACCCGCCCACCCTCGTCGACCGGGCCCGGGTGGTCCCCCGGCCCCCCGCCGGCCGTGCCGCGCCCCCGGTCACTGCCGCACGGCGCCGCCCGAACCGGGCGCTGGGCGTGCTCGTCGCGGCCGGCGTCGCGCTGCTGGTCGGCCTGGTCGGCGTGCTCGCCCTCGGCGACGGGCCCGACGAGCGGAATCGGGCCGCCCCGCTCACCGCCGCGCCGGTGGAGGAGGAGACCACGGCCGAGCCGACCCCGTCGGTCGAGCCGACCACCGCCCCGCCGTCCCGCGACGAACGGCCCGCGCCACGCACGGCGGACCAGTTCGCCGACGAGTTCGCGGGGCTGCTCGACCGGGCGGAGGCATCCGGCGACATCGACCCGGAGACCGCCGATGAGCTGCGCGACAAGCTCACGCAGCTGGAGGAGGGCAAGCCCAAGGACCGGGTCAAGCGGTTGCGGGAGCTGGCCAGCAAGGTCGCCGAGGCGGTCGAGAAGGACCGGATCGGCGACCGCACCGCGTCGGAACTGCGGAACCTGATCGCCGGCTGGCCGCGCTCGCGGGGCAACGACTGACCCGGCTCAGACACCTCGACCGGGTCGCCCACCTCGACCCGACCCGCCCGCGCCACCACCGCGTACGCCCCGACGCGGGGCTGCGGCCCGAGCGCCGGCAGCGGCACCACCGGGTTGAGCGCTAAGCCGCCCACACCCGGGCCGCGGTCCGCGCGGTGCGGGTGCCGCGCCCGACCTCGCCGGGCGCGGCGCCGACGCGCACCACCTCGACCATCCCCCCCCGGCCCGCGACCAACCGCGCGGGCTCCGTGCCGCCCAGGAACCTCTTCCGGTACGCCACCCGCGCACCGCACCCGTCCACGGCCGGCATCCCGAGGTACGCCGGACCGGCGTCCTGACCGATCGGCGCCCCGGCCGCCCAGCGTGCCCGGCGCGGCGGCGCCCACCCTGACCGCCCGCGCCAGCCGAGGGTCGGTAGGCCGAGCGTGGCGTCGTCCAGCTCGTACCCAGTCAGCGATAGCGCGGGGGGAGAGCACCACCCGGGCGTCGGCGGCGCGGACCGGCGCGACGTGCGCCGCGTCGACTTCCGTGGAAAGCACCGGACGGGCGGCAGCGTGGTCGATGCGCCCATCGCCTCCTAACTTTGTTCCATGATCCCTGGCTCTCTGGCGCTCAGCCTCCGCACGGTCGTGTCCGTTTCCGAACCGTCGGCGGAGGGGCCGGTCGGCTACGTCACCGGGCTGGTGGAGCGGCTCGGCGGGCCGGGTGCCGGGCTGGCCGTGGCGCTGGAGAACCTCTTTCCGCCGATCCCGAGCGAGGTCATCCTGCCGCTGGCCGGCTTCGCCGCGGCCCAGGGGAAGATGAGCCTGGTCGGGGCGATCCTGTGGACCACCCTCGGCTCGGTGGTCGGCGCCTGGGTGCTGTACCTCATCGGTGCCGCCCTCGGCCGGGACCGGATGCGCGCCATCGCGGCGCGGCTGCCGCTGGTCAAGCTGAGCGACGTCGACAAGACCGAGGCGTGGTTTCTCAAGCACGGCGTCAAGGCGGTGTTTTTCGGCCGGATGATCCCCATCTTCCGCAGCCTCATCTCCGTCCCGGCCGGGGTGGAACGGATGCCGATCGGCACCTTCCTGCTGTACACGACGCTGGGCAGCCTGGTCTGGAACACCACCTTCGTGATGGCCGGCTACCTGCTCGGCGAGAACTGGCACGTGGTCGAGTCGTACGTCGGGTCGTTCCAGAAGCTCGTCATCGCCGCCTGCGTGGCCGCCGCGGCCTGGTTCGTGTTCACCCGCGTACGCCGCGCCCGCCAGGCCCGCGCCTCCACCGCCGGGTCCCCCGACCCGTTCGACACGGCGCGGGCGGCCGAGCCGATGCGCGTCGGCGAGGCGGGTGGGTACCAGGGCACGGTGTACCGCGCCTCCTCGTGGCGGCGCGACGACTGACCCCGTCCCGGCCCGTCCCCACGCCCCGCGTGGCGACCCGGATGCGCCCGCAAGGTCCCTGCTGGGGTTGCTGTCCGGTTCGTCCATGCCGACCTGCGGGGGATGCTGGGCGCGCAATGTCGGGTTCCGGGGTTGGCCGGCGCGCCCCGGGTGTCCAGGTCTGGGCCGCTGAGTGGCGGCCTGTCCCGTGACCGGCGGCACCCGGGCGGCGGAATGGTGGCCGGCCGGGGGTGGTTACATCACCTGGACGATCGCAGCAGCAACCCCCGCTGGCCTGATGGTGTGGCCGGCCCCGGGGTGCCCCCGGGAATGGTGGTGGGCCTCCGGTCGTTACACATGGTCCTGGCGCCGCGAGCCCCTGCGGTTTGCGATGTTCTGCCGGACAGAGTCTTTCCCCTTGTTTTGTTGAGCGCCTTGTCGTGGTGCTTGCCCGCGTGCTCGACCCCGTCGAGTCGTGGTGCCAATCCCCCTCGAAGGAGCTACCTCCCATGAACACGATCATGCGTAAGAGCGTTCTTGGTATTGCTGGTCTGGCTTTCGCCGGTGGCGTGTTCGCCGGCCCGGCCACCGGCGCCCACGCCGCCCCGGCTGCCGACATGAAGTCGGTTGCGGTGGTGCAGGCGGACAAGCCGGCCGTGGACAACGCCAAGCTGATCCCGCACGGTGTGCAGGGCGCGCAGTCCCGGATCGACCCGAACGGCGAGCAGACCGACAACGCCAAGGCGATCATCGCCGCGACGAAGAAGTCGGGCCTGGACGAACGGGCCGCCGTCATCTCGATCGCCACCAGCCTGCAGGAGTCGAAGCTGGAGAACCTGGGTCACCTGGGTGACCGCAACGACCACGACTCGCTGGGCCTGTTCCAGCAGCGCCCCTCCAGCGGGTGGGGCACGGTCGAGCAGATCACCGACCCCGAGTACTCGACGATGGCGTTCGAGAAGGGTCTGAAGCAGGTCGACGGCTGGAAGGACATGCCGCTGACCGAGGCCGCGCAGACCGTGCAGGTGTCGGCCTACCCGGACGCCTACGCCCAGTGGGAGCAGCAGGCCGCCGACCTCGTCGCCCAGCACTGGAACAGCTGACCCACCGCACCACACGCTGGCCGGCACCCCGAACGAGGGGTGCCGGCCAGCGGCGTATCCGACGACGCGATCCGGGCTCGGTCGACCGGATCCACGTCGACCTGATCGGTGGCGCCAACTGGGTCACAGTCGGCGCCGACCAGGGACACCCGCGACCGCCGCCGGCATAGGGTCGGGCGGTGGACCGTACCGAATCGTTGCCGGCACAGACCCGACCACCCGGCGTGGCCCCGGTCGATCCGGGCAGCGTGCTGCTGCCCGGCCACGACGTGCCCCTCGGGCGCTACACCACCGTGCGGCGGCTGCTCCCGCAGCGCCAGCGCCGGATGGTCGGCGCGTGGTGCTTCGTCGACCACTTCGGCCCGGACGACGTCGCCGAGCGGCCCGGCATGGAGGTTCCGCCGCACCCGCACACCGGCCTGCAGACGGTCACCTGGCTGCTGGACGGCGAGATCGTGCACCGGGACACCCTTGGCAACGTCCAGCCGATCCGCCCCGGCCAGCTCAACGTGATGACCTCCGGTCACGGCATCGCCCACTCCGAGCGGTCGCCCGCCACGCATCCGCCGGTGATGCACGGCGTGCAGCTGTGGGTGGCGCTGCCGGACCCGGCGCGGGCCGGCGGGGCCGACTTCGCCCATCACGCCGAGCTGCCCCGTTGGCGCGACGGCGAGCTGGACCTCACCCTGCTCGTCGGGGAGCTGCGCGGCGAGCGCTCGCCGGCCGTGGTGCACACCCCGCTGCTCGGCGTGCAGGTCGAGGCCCGCGATGCCACGGCGGGGACGGTGCCGCTGCGGCCCGACTTCGAGTACGGCCTGCTGGCGATGTCCGGTGCCGCCCAGGTCGACGGCGTGGACGTCGCCCCCGGCGCGCTGCTCTACCTCGGCGCCGGGCGGGACCGGCTGGACCTGCGGGCCGGGGCAGGCAGCCGGTTGATGCTGCTCGGCGGCGAGCCGTTCGACGAGCCCCTGGTGATGTGGTGGAACTTCGTCGGCCGCTCGCACGAGGAGGTGGCCGCCGCCAGGGAGGACTGGATGGCCGGCCGGCGGTTCGGCGTGGTCGCGGACGACGACGCCCCGCCGCTGCCTGCCCCGGAGATGCCGACCACCCGGCTCAAGGCCCGCGACCGGCACGGCGGCGTACGCGGCTGAGCGGGAGGCGTGCCCACGGTCGGGGCGGGTAGTCGCGGGGCATGACCCGCAGTGTGACGATCGAGGACAGGAAGCGGCTGGTGCGTCGGCTCGCCGGCGACGGCCGCGGCTTCGCCGAGCAGTACGGCTTCCGGGTGACCAACAACCCGTCGAGCCTGTTCCAGCTGCTCTGCCTGGCGGTGCTGCTGGCCCGCCGGGGTGACTTCCGGCGCGCCCTGGACAGCGCCCACGCCCTGCCCGCCAACGGCTGGGACAGCGCCGCCCGGTTGGCCCGCTCCCTGAAGGCCGACCGGGTACGCGTGTTGCGCGACTCCGGCCAGCGCGGCGACGTCGACGAGTTGGCCGACCTCCTCGGCGACCTCGCCCGTTCCGTGGTGGAGCGCTACCGGGGCGACCTGCGGCGGTTGCGAGCGACGGCCGGGCACGACCCGGGTCGGGAGCGGGCGCTGCTCACCGCGCTGCCCGCAGTGGACGATCAGGTCGCCGACCTGTTCCTGCGCGAGACGCAGGCGCTGTGGCGGGAGGTGGCGCCGGTGGCCGACAAGCGGGCGTTGACCGCGGCCCGCCGGCTGGGGCTCGGGCGGTCCGCCGACGACCTGGCCGAGCTGGCCGGCAGCGGCGAGTCGGAGCGGCTGGCGTGGCTGGTCGGCGCGCTCGCCCGGGTCGACCTGGAGCAGCGGTACGCCGAGGTGACCCGCTGAGGCCAGGTGCCCTCGCCCACAGTCTCGGCAAAATCAGCCGTACGGGTGATGTTGTGTCGTATGATGATCGTGGCAGCGATGCCCGCCCGGTTCGGGCGAACATCCACCGCCTGGCGGTACGCGACCCGGTTCGGGCGTGGAACCGCCAGGGACAGGTACGCGTGGCGCCCCAGGTCGCGGTTCGTGGCCCGGGGCGCCCGCCTGTCTCCGTCGCCGCCGGTACGCCCCGACACCTCACCCGGCCAGGCCGGCCAGCAGGTTCACCGTCGCGGCGATGATGATCGCTCCGAAGAGGTACGACAGCAGGGCGTGCCCCAGCACCGCCCGGCGCATCGCCTGACTGGTCAGGTTGGTGTCGGAGACCTGGAACGTGGCCCCGACGGTGAACGCCACGTACGCGAAGTCGACGTAGCAGGGCTTGCCGACCTGGTTGAAGTTCACCCCGCCGTCCGGGCCGGTGTAGTAGATCCGCGCGTATCGGGCGGTGAAGACGGTGTGCACGACGAACCAGGACAGCACCACGCTGAGCACGCCCAACCCGCCGAACGCGGCCTGGTGCAACCCGGGCCCGGCGGAACGTGCGCTGGCCAGCACCAGCACGACCGCCAGCAGGCTGGCCACGCAGGCGACCAGCAGCAGGACGTCCCGGATGGCCCGGTTGGGGTCCTCGTGGACCGCCAGCGCCTCGGTGCGCCCGGCGTCCAGCGGCAGGAGCTTCCGCCACACCAGCACCAGCCAGCTCGCCGCTGCCGCATCCCAGCCGACCAGCGGAGCCACCCGGGGGCGGACCAGCACGGCGAACAGCCCGCCGACGCAGAGCCCGACCACGCCCATCACGGTGAGCTGGACGGCGACCGGGGTGTGCCCGTCCGGCCTCCGGCCGGTCACCGCACGCACCTCGGTCGCCCGGTGGCTGCCCGCACCGCGCCCCGGCGGCTCAGATGCCGCGCAGGTGCTGCGAGACCCGCGGGTGCCTGTTCCGGGCCTGCGCGGCCCGCTGGGCCGGGCTGAGCTCCGGTGCGGCGTCGATACCGGCCGAGCGGGCCACCTCGCTGCCGTTGGCGTAGTCCACCGGCGGTAGCGCGCGCAACGCCTGGAGCACCTCCGGCGGGGCGCCCTCCCGTTCGGCCTCGCGCACGACGTCGGCCTTCTCCGCCGGGTAGTCCAGGCTGGACAGGTACTGCAGGACGTCGGTGTAACTCGCCATGGCGTGAGCTCCCTCGCGCGCCTCGATCCGGTCACGACGGGCGGCGGTTACCCGTCCGGTTCGGGCTCACGCCCCGACCGGGGCGGCAAATTGCCGCCGTTTCCGCCGCCCGGCGCCGGGTACCCGACGCCTCCGACGCCGAAGGGAGCGCCCCGATGAACTACGACACCTTCGTGGACCAGGTCGCGCGGCGGGCCCGGATCAGCTCCGACCGGGCCGTGGAGCTGACCCACGCGACGCTGGAGACCCTGACCGAGCGGATGACCGGTGGCGAGGTGCTCGACCTCGCCATCCAGCTGCCCGCCCCGTTGCAGCTGGTCCTCAAGCCCAGCCCGAGCGTGGAGGCGGCCCAGCGGTTCGGCGCCGCCGAGTTCCTCGCCCGGGTCGGGCAGCGGGCCGGCGTCGACGAGGCGGCGGCCCGGGCCGGCGTCCGGGCGGTCTTCATCACCCTGCGGGAGGCGGTCAGTGGCGGCGAGTTCGACGACGTGGTCACGCAGCTGCCGCGCGACTACCGGGAGATGGTGGAGCCGGCGCTCACCCCGGGCGCGAGCGTGCTGCGCCGCGCCTGAGTGGCCGCCCGCACCGCCCGGCGCCGCGCGGGATACCGGCCGGCTGGTTCAGGCCGCCGCGCCGGCTGGTTCAGGGCACCGCGCCGGCTGGTTCAGGCCACCGCGCCAGCGGCACGCAGGGCGGCGATCCGGTCGGCGTCGAAGCCGGCCTCGGCCAGCAGCTCGTCGGTGTGCTCGCCGGGCCGGGGCGGGGGTCGGCGTACCGAGGTGGGGGTGGCGGAGAACCGGGGTGCCGGGGCGGGCTGGGTGACTCCGGCGTGCTCCACGAACGTGCCCCGCGCCCGCAGGTGCGGGTGCTCCGGCGCCTCGCCCCAGTCCAGCACCGGCGCCGCGCAGGCGTCCGAGGTGGTCAGCAGCTCGGCCCACTCGTCCCGGGTGCGGGTGCGGAACAGCCGCGCCCAGGCCTCGCGCAGCGCCGGCCAGTTGGCGGGGTCGAGGCGGTCGAGGGCCTCGTCGCCGGGGAGCGGGAAACCGGTGAGCCGGACCAGTTCGTCGTAGAAGCGCGGCTCCAGGGCGCCGACGGCGAGGTGCCGTCCGTCGGCGCACTCGTACGTGTCGTAGAACGGCGCGCCCCCGTCGAGCAGGTTGACCCCGCGCCGGTCCTGCCACATGCCGAGCCGGCGCAGCGCGTGGACCTGGGCGCTGAGCACCGACACGCCGTCTACGATGGCCGCGTCGACCACCTGGCCGGGGCCGCCGGCGCGGACGGCGTAGAGGGCGGCGACGACGCCGAGGGCCAGCATCATCCCGCCGCCGCCGAAGTCGCCGAGCAGGTTCATCGGCGGCACCGGGCGCTCACCGGCCCGGCCGATGCCGTGCAGCGCGCCGGTCAGCGCCAGGTAGTCGATGTCGTGGCCGGCGGTGTGCGCGTACGGGCCGTCCTGGCCCCAGCCGGTCATCCGCCCGTACACCAGGCGCGGGTTGACCGCCAGGCACTCCCGCGGGCCCAGGCCCAGGCGTTCGGTCACCCCGGGCCGGTACCCCTCGATCAGGGCGTCCGCGCCGCGCACCAGGGCCAGCGCCACCTCGCGCCCGGCGTCGGACTTCAGGTCCACCGCCATGGAGCGGCGGTTGCGGTGCAGCAGGTCCTCCGGGGGGCTGCCGAAGTCGGCCGGGGTGGTGCGGTCCACCCGGACCACGTCGGCGCCGAGGTCGGCGAGCATCATCGCGGTGAACGGGCCGGGCCCGATGCCGGCCAGCTCGACCACGCGTACACCGGTGAGGGGGCCGACCGGGGTGGCGGGGGCGTCGTCGGTCATCGCGCCACGATAGGCCCACCCGGGTCATTGCGTCGCGCCCGCGACTGGCCAGCATCCAGCGGTTGGTCAGGGCAACCAGCCCCGGCTGGACTTGGCGTGCGGGGTGAGCCTGACCTAGCCTTGACGCACGAGGGGAGTACTTCCCACGAACCATGCCGGTCAGTACGGCGTGCCCAGGGCACGCCTCGGGTGGTTGCCCGCGAGATCGCGGGTGAAGGAGACCTCGAACATGACACGGTGTTCGAGGAGACTCCATGACCGATTTGTCGTACCTGTCCGCCGGTGAGTTGTCATCGGTCGGCACGCCCACGCTCTGGGTGGTGACCATCGCCGGCGTGCTCGCCCTGCTGGTGCTGGACTTCCTGGTCACCCGGCGCCCGCACGAGGTGTCGATGAGGGAGGCCCTCGGCTGGTCGGCGTTCTACGTCGCGCTGCCGCTGGCCTTCGGCGCCTGGATCTGGTCGCGTTTCGGCTCCCAGCAGGGCGTGGAGTACCTGACCGGTTACCTGGTCGAGAAGTCCCTCTCGGTCGACAACCTGTTCGTCTTCATGCTGCTGCTGGCGGCCTTCGCCGTGCCCGCCGTGCTCGCCCAGCGGGTGCTGCTGTACGGCATCGCCGGCGCGCTGGTGCTGCGCGCGGTCTTCATCGCCCTCGGCGCAGCCGCCCTGCAGACCCTGGACTTCGCCTTCCTGCTCTTCGGCGTCATCCTGATCGTCACCGCGATCAAGCTGCTGCGCGACGCCCTCTCCGGGCACGAGCAGGAGGTCGACATCAACACGATGCGGTCGGTCCGGCTGCTGCGCAGGGTGATGCCGGTGGTCGACGACTACCACGGCACCCGGATGACGATCCGGCAGCAGGGCCGCCGGGCGCTCACCCCGTTCGCGCTGGTGGTGGTCGCGGTGCTGGCCACCGACATCGTCTTCGCGGTCGACTCGGTGCCCGCCGTCTACGGCATCACCGAGGATCCGTACCTGGTCTTCGCCACCAACGCCTTCGCCCTGCTCGGCCTGCGCGCGCTCTACTTCGTGCTGCACGCCGCGCTGAGCCGGCTGGTGCACCTCAGCTACGGCCTGGCGATCATCCTCGCCTTCGTCGGCCTGAAGCTCGGCCTGCACTGGGCGCACGGCAGCTGGCCCGGCGTACCGCAGATCCCGACGCTGGCCTCCCTCGGCGTGATCATCGGCGTGCTGGTCGTCGTCACCATCACCAGCCTGCGGGTCACCCGCGACCGGGCCCCCGGCGATCGTCAGGTCGTCTCCGAGCGGAACTGACGCCGGTCGCGCAGGCGGCGGTCACCCTGCGGTCGCCGCCGGCTCCGTGCCCGCCCGTTCACTGCCGGGGTACGCGGGAACGCCCCCGCCCGTGGGGCCGGCGGTGGTACGACTGACGGGTGGGAATCGTGTCACCGGGCTTCCAGGGCCGGCGCCGCTCGAGCGGGCCGGCCCTGCCGCCGGGGCAGTACCTGACAGAGGACTTCCCGGTGCTGTCGGCGGGCCCGACGCCGAAGGTGCCGCTGGACACCTGGGAGTTCGTGCTCAGCACCGAGACCGGCGCCGAGTACCGCTGGACCTGGGACGAGATGGCCGGCCTGCCGCAGGAGACGCCGACGGTCGACATCCACTGCGTCACCCACTGGTCCAAACTCGGCACCAGCTGGCAGGGCGTCTCCCTGGACACCCTGCTCGACGGCGTGGACACCACCGCCCGGTACGCGCTGGCCCACTCCTACGGCGGCTACACCACCAACCTGCCCCTGGACGACCTGCGCGGCGGGCAGGCCTGGGTGGTGCACACGTACGAGGGCGGGCCGCTCCCGGCCGAGCACGGCGGTCCGGCCCGACTGCTGGTGCCGCACCACTACTTCTGGAAGTCGGCGAAGTGGGTGCGCGGCGTCCGCCTGCTCGTCGACGACCAGCCCGGCTTCTGGGAGACCGCCGGGTACCACGACTACGGGGACCCGTGGCGCGAACAGCGCTACGCCGGCGATTGAGCGCGCCGGGCACGTGGCGGGTGGCCCGGCTGGTGGAGCGCCGGGTCGAGACGCCGTCCGCGCAGACCCTGGTCCTGGAGGTGCCGGGCTGGCCCGCGCACCTGGCCGGGCAGCACGTCGACGTCCGGCTGACCGCCGAGGACGGCTACCAGGCTGCCCGGTCGTACTCGCTGGCCTCGCCGGCCGACGGCGACCGGATCGCACTGACCGTGCAGCGGGTGCCCGACGGCGAGGTGTCGCCGTACCTGCTCGACACCTACGCCGAGGGCGACCCGGTGGAGGTGCGCGGCCCGCTCGGCGGGTACTTCGTCTGGCGGCCGGCGGAGACCGCGCCAATGCTGCTGGTCGCCGGGGGCTCCGGGGTGGTGCCGCTGATGGCGATGATCCGGGCCCGGCGCGGCGCCGGCAGCCGGACGCCGTTCCGGCTGATCTATTCCATCCGCACCCCGGCCGACGTCTTCTACGCCGCCGAGCTGCGCCGCCGTGCCCGCGACGACCAGGGGCTGGACGTGGCGTACGTGTACACCCGGCAGGCGCCCGACGGGTGGCGGGGCCCGCCGCACCGGATCGGCCTGGTCGACGTGAACAACCACGGCTGGCCGCCCGACCTCGAACCACTCTGCTACGTCTGCGGCCCCACCGGC
This sequence comes from Micromonospora sp. NPDC047548, assembly GCF_040642975.1. Classification (NCBI taxonomy): domain Bacteria; kingdom Bacillati; phylum Actinomycetota; class Actinomycetes; order Micromonosporales; family Micromonosporaceae; genus Micromonospora; species Micromonospora sp. NPDC047548. The sequence goes on along the minus strand of NZ_JBEYTI010000019.1, from coordinate 35,762 downwards.
TTCGTGGAGACCGTGGCGGACCTGCTGGTGGGGTTGGGGCACCAGACCAGGCGGGTGCGCACCGAACGGTTCGGCCCCACCGGTTGAACGCCCGAGGAGACCCGATGACCGACATGTCCTACCTGGACGGCAACATGCTCGACGGCCCGCTGCGCGAGCTGTTCGCCGTCGACCTGAGCGCCGCGACCTCGCGGTGCCAGTCCTGCGGGACGGTCGGCCCGATGGCCGGGCTGCACGTCTTCTCCCACGCGCCCGGGCTGGTCGCCCGCTGCCCGGTCTGCTCCGAGGTGACGCTGCGGCTGGTCCGGGCGCCCGACCGGGCCTGGCTGGACCTGCGCGGCGCCACCTTCCTCCAGGTGCCGATGCCGCTCGAGCAGCCGGGTCGGCTCTGACGCTGCTCACCTCGCCTCGACTGGCGTCGTCCCTTTCTGGGTATGCGGGGCCGCCGGGCGCCGCCCCCAGTTTGCCGGAGATGCGGGCCCGCGTTCGGGTCAACGTGCCCGGCGCGGAGCTCGTCGAGGGCGACCTGCGGCGGCTGCCCGTACCGGACGGCGACGTCGACCTGGTGGTGTGCGGGCTCGCCCTGGCCCACGTGCCGGACCTGATCGGGGTGATGGGCGAGTTCGCCCGGGTCCTGCGTCCGGGCGCCCACCTGGTCGTCTCCGACATCCACGTGCTCTTGCTCTACCTCGGCGGGGTCGCCCACGCGGTCGGACCGGAGCGGCCTGCTCCCCGCGTACCGGCGGCTGGCCAGCGACTACCTGACCGCCGCGCTCCCGGCCGGTTTTGCATTGGCGCAGTGCGTCGAGCCGCGCTGGCCGGCCAGCGAGCACGCCGGCGGACCCCAGGCCCGCCGGTGGTGCCCGAGGCGTCCGACGCCGCCTACACCGCCACCCCCGCCGTCATCGTCTGGCACTTCACCCGCGAGCACTGAGCGCCGATCTTGGACGGTTACCGCTCGACAGGAACGGCAACCGTCCAAGATCCGGGGGTTCGGGTCCCCGCGGGCGGCGACCGGAAACCGGCGCGCTCAGCCGCTGGCGACGGCCAGCCGTCGCCAGACGGCGACGGTGAGCACGGTCAGCGCGCCGGCGGCCGCCCAGAACGGCGCGGTGATGGCGCCGGTGGTCTGGGCGAGCAGACCGCCGAGTGCGGTGCCGACGGCGGCCCCGCCCAGGTCGGCCAGCGCGTAGACGCCGGCCACCCGGCCGCGCAGCCGGTCCGGGACCAGCCGCTGCCGCAGCGACACCACCAGCACGCCCCAGACCATGGTGTGTACGCCCCAGACCGCCAGCGCCGCCCCGGCCACCCACGGTTGCCGGGTCGTGGCGAGCACGAGCTGTAGGCCCACCTCGACGAGCAGGCCGGCCCGTAGCAGGGCAGGGGTGCCGAACCGGGCCCGCAGCCGGGTGGCCAGGGCCGTGCCGGCCAGCCCGCCGAGGGCGGACGCGGTCAGCAGGACGCCGTAGCCGACGTCGCCGAGCCCCAGCCGCTGGCGGGCGTAGAGCACGAACGCGGCGAACGCGGCGCAGAACGCCACGTTCATCACCGCGATGCAGATCGCGAGGGCCCGCAGCACCGGTACCGACCAGAGTGCGTGCAGCCCGGCGGCGACGTCGGCGCGCAGCGAGCGCCGTGCCCCGCCGTCCGGGGTCGGCTCGGCCGGTGGCACCGGCCGCCAGCGCAGCAGGGCGACCAGCAGCGCGGCCAGGCCGAAGGTGGCGGCGTCGACCGCGAACGGCAGCGCCGTCCCCAGCACGAACAGGTACGCCCCCAGCGGCTTCGCGGCGAACTGGTTGCCCAGCACGAAGGTGGCGAAGAGCCGGCTGTTGGCCCGTTCCAACTGCTCCGCCGGGACCACCGAGGGCAGCAGCGCTGCGGAGGCGGTGTCGGCCAGCGTCTCCCCGACCCCGGTCAGGAAGAAGGCCAGGCAGATCAGCGGCACTCCGGCCACCCCGGTGAGCACCGCGACGGCGAGCGCGCCGAGCACCGCCCCCCGGGCCAGGTTGACCGTGACGACCAGCCGGCGCCGGTCCAGGCGGTCCACCAGCGCCCCGCTGACCAGGGCGAGGAGCAGCCACGGCAGCTGCGGCGCGAGCGCCGCCGCGGCCACTGCGGCCGGATCGTCGGTGATCGAGGCGACCAGCAGCGGGCCGGCGACCATGGTCACCCCGTCGCCCAGGTTGGAGACGGCGTTGGCGGTCCAGAGCCGGGCGAAGTCCGGGCCGAGGCGGCTCTGCCGAGCCGTGACAGCGGTCATCGGGACCGCCCGGGGAGGTGACGAGGTGCGGGCACGCGGAGGCGCCCGCACGGGAACTGCGGAAACACGAGGACTCCCTCGGAAGCGATGTGGTGGCGTGGTCACGCCATGACGGAGGACCCGCGCGGACGGCGGGTCACTTCATCGCTTCGCGACGGGCGACGGGGGTCCGGGACCCCGGGAGGAACCGGGGTTCAGGCGCGCCGGATCGCCCGCGACGAAGCGGAGGCCAGCATCGTGCCGAGAGCAGCGGTGCCCATGATCAGCCTCCGATCGGCGGTGGGGTCGGGCCCACCTTACGGGTCGGTCCGTCCCCTAGCGACCCCGCTTTCCGGTTGGACAAGACCCGCCGTCGGCACCAGAGTGGTCCGCCGTGAGATACCTGCGCAGCGCCGGCCCGGTCGGCATCCGCCGCCCGCGTCCCGCCGACGAGGCCGAGTTCGTCGCCGCCGCCCGCCGCAGCCGCGACCTGCACCACCCCTGGCTGACTGCCCCCGACACCGCCGAGAAGTTCGCCGCGTACCTCGCCAAGGGGCGCCGCCGCGACCAGCAGAGCTTCCTCATCTGCGACCGGCCCAGCGGCGGGATCGCCGGCTACGTCAACATCAGCGGGATCATCATGGGTGCGCTGCGCGGCGGGTTCATGGGCTACGCCGCGTTCCTGCCGTACCGCGGGACCGGGCACGCCTCGGCCGGGATCGGGCTGGTGCTGGCGCACGCCTTCGACACCCTCGGCCTGCACCGGGTCGAGGCGAACATCCAGCCGGGCAACGAGCCGTCCAGGCGCGTCGCCCGCAGGCTGGGCTTCCGGCAGGAGGGGTTCTCGCCGGACTACCTCTTCATCGACGGCGCCTGGCGCGACCATGAGCGCTGGGCGGTCACCGCCCCGGCTTGACCGCTGTCGGGAGGTTGCCACCGCCGGGGGCCGGCGCGCCGAACGCCGGCCCCCGCGCGACCGGAGCACCGCCGTGGCCACGGCGGGATGTACGACGGGTTGAGCAGCGGACGGGTCGACGTCGCTCGGCTGCGGCGCGGCGTGGCGGGCCTGCCGGTGCCGCGGGCCGCCGACGGGCGGATCGTCGTTGCTGTTGACGTCAGCCCGTGGCTGCGCTCCGACGCCCAGACCAGCCCGGACCGGCTGTTCTGCCACGTATACGGCCGCGCCAAGAGCCAGTCGCAGCTGGGCTACGTGACGTCAAGCTCCGCCGCGCGCAGCAAAGTCGGCCGGTCGCGCCCGCTGGACGCCAGGGCCACGGGAGCGCTGGGGTCCGTGGAGGCAATCACCTGCCAGTCACCATGAAGAGTGAAGGCCAGTGCCGCGACCGCCTGATTGTCGACGACCAGCCTTGCCAGCTCGCCGGTCTCCAGATGGAAGTTGATGCGCTCGACTGCTTGCTTGTGGCTTACGCCGAGGACCGCCGCATACGGCGCTACGAAGCTCATGGCGGCGTGCTGCAAGGGCCAGAGAGGGAACTGCCGGAAGGCGTCCGGAGCGAACGACCACACTGTGACCGCCGTGCCCTCTCCAGGGGCGGCACCCCGAGAGAGCCCAACGGCGGGTTCGCGGGCCGGACCGCACGTTTGTCGGGCGGGTCGACGGGAACGGGAGCGGGCATGACGAAACCTCGTGTGGTGATCGTGGGGGCCGGGTTCGCCGGTTACCACGCGGCGAAGACATTGAGCCGGCTGGCCCGCAACCGCGCCGAGATCGTGCTGCTGAACTCCACCGACTACTTCCTCTACCTGCCGCTGCTGCCCGAGGTGGCGGCCGGGATCGTGGAGCCTACCCGGATCTCGGTGCCGTTGACCGGCACCCTCGACGGCGTGCGGGTGGTCGTCGGCGAGGCCGACCGGGTCGACCTGCAGAACCGCTGGGTGGGCTTCACCCAACCCGAGGGTGACCAGGGCAAGCTCGCCTACGACCGGCTGGTGCTCGCCGTGGGCAGTGTCAACAAGCTGTTGCCGATCCCCGGGGTGACCGAGTACGCGCACGGCTTCCGCGGCGTGCCCGAGGCGGTCTACCTGCACGATCACGTGATCCGCCAGATCGAGCTGGCCGAGCAGGCCGAGGACCCGGCCGAGCAGCGGGCCCGGGCCACGTTCGTGGTGGTGGGCGCCGGCTACACCGGCACCGAGGTGGCCGCCCACGGGCAGCTGTTCACCGACAAGATGCACGCCCAGCGGCCCCGGCTGAACATCCGGCCCCGCTGGATGCTGCTCGACGTGGCGCCCCGGGTGCTGCCCGAGCTCGACAAGCGGATGTCCGACACCGCCGACCGGGTGCTGCGCCGGCGGGGGGTGGATGTGCGGATGGGCACCTCGGTCGCCGAGGCCACCGCCGACGGGGTGAAGCTCACCGACGGCGAGTACGTCCCGACCTGCACGCTGGTCTGGTGCGTCGGGGTACGCCCCGACCCGTTCGTCGCCGAGCTCGGGCTGCGCACCGAGAAGGGCCGGCTCGTGGTCGACGAATACCTCACCGTCCCTGGTTTCCCCGAGGTGTACGCCTGCGGCGATGCCGCGGCCGTGCCGGACCCGACCCGCCCGGGACAGATCTGCGCGATGACCGCACAGCACGCGCAGCGTCAGGGCAAGCTGGCCGCCCAGAACATCGCCGCCTCGTACGGGCACGGCGGGCGCAAGCCGTACAAGCATTACGACCTGGGCTGGGTGGTCGACCTGGGCGGTAAGGACGCCGCGGCGAACCCGCTGAAGGTCTCGCTGTCCGGGCTGCCGGCCAAGGCCGTCACCCGCGGATACCACCTGCTGGCGATGCCCGGCAACCGGGCCCGGGTCGGGGCGGACTGGGTGCTCGACGCCGCGCTGCCCCGCTCGGCGACCCAGCTCGGGCTGGTGCCGGCGCACGCCGTACCGCTGGAAAGCTCGTCGCCGGAGGTGCCGGCGGTTCGGCGCTGAGCCGACCGGCGCGCGCCCCGCGCCGGGCTAGCCTCAGCGGCCGGCCTGTGGCTCGGTGGGGTCCGGCAGCGAGCGGACCCCCGTGGGGGCGAACTCCCGCAGCAGGATCTGCCCGATCGCGGCGGCCGGGATGGCCAGCAGCGCGCCGACCAGCCCGGCCAGCTCGGCGGCGAGCAGGGCGCTGACCAGGACGGTCAGCGGGTTCAACCGGACCGCCCGGGACATGATGACCGGTTGCAGCAGGTGGTTCTCCACCTGCTGGTAGACGACGAAGAAGACCAGCACCACCACGCCCGCCGTGGGGGAGTGTAGGAAGGCAGCGCCCGCCGCGACGATCGCGCCGAGGGTCGCCCCCACCAGTGGGATCAGGTCCGCGACCCCGACCAGCAGCGCGATCACCGCCGCGAACGGCACCCCGAAGAGGACCAGCACGAGGTACGTCAGGCCGCTGGCGATCACGCTGATCAGCAGGTTCCCGCTGAGGTAGCCGGTGATGGCCCGGGAGCTCTCCCGCCCGATCCGGCGTAGCCGCTGAGCCGCGCCGTCCCCGACCAGGCCGAGCACGCCGTGGGTGATGAGCGGCGCCTCCAGAACCATCAGATATGCCAGCACGATGACCGTGACCAGCCCCGCCACGGTCTCGACCACACTTCGGACCAGCCCGATCGCCGGCTGGCTCAGCTGTCCACCGTAGTGCTGGATCTGGTCGGAGTGCCGCCGGGCGTACCCGAGCAGCCCGACGCGTTCCAGCAGCTCGCCGAAGGGGCCGCGGCCCGCCCGGGTTTCCCGCAGCAGCTCGGGGGCCTGCTCGACGAAGCGGGCCAACTCCTCCACGAGCGGCACCAGGATCAGCGCGGCCACCCCGCCCAGCAGGACGAAGGCGGCGAGGAAGACCAGCAGCGTGGCCAGCGCCCGGCGTCGCACCAACCGGCGTTGCAGAAGGTCGACCAGTGGGGCCAGCGCGACCGCGAAGAACGCGGCGACCAGGATCCAGATGAGCACCCGGCGGGTGGCCCACAGCAGCGCCAGGCCGAGCGCGGTGGCCAGCACCAGACCGATGACGATCAGGGACCTGCGGGCGGTGGACCGGTCGTCGGCGGTGCTCATCCGGCGCGGCTACCCGGGCCGGCGGCCGGGAAACCGCCCCTCCGTCAGCCCACCCCGAGGGTGGCGTCCGTGGCCGGGCGGGCCCCACCGACGAACGCGTCGAGGTCCGACCCGTGCAGCACGCCGCCGGGCACCGGGTCGGCGGCCACCCGGGCGGCGAGCCGGCGAACCGGAAGCCGGCCGGGGCGGTGCGCGGCGGCCAGCACCACGTTGCCGTACCGGCGTCCGCGCAGCATCCGCCGGTCGGCCACCAGGCAGACGTCGGCGAAGACCGCACGCAGCGTGGCCACCTGCACCCGGGTGAAGACCAGCGGGGGCAGGTCCGTGACGTTGACCAGGTAGATGCCGTCGGGGTGCAGTGTCCGGGCGACCTCGGCCACGAACTCCACGCCAGCCACGTGCCCGGGCATCCGCGCCGCCCGGTAGATGTCGGCCAGCACCAGGTCGTAGGCGCCCGCCGCGGACGAGGTGACGGCATCCCGCGCGTCGGCGACCTCGATTACCACCGGTGGGGGAGGCGGCAGCTCCTCGGTGACCAGCCGCACCACCGCGGCGTCGCGTTCGACGACCCGCTGCGCCGATCCGGGGCGGGTGGCCGCCACGTACCGGGGCAGGGTCAACGCGCCGCCGCCCAGGTGCAGCACGTCGCGGGGCAGCCCGGCCGGCGCGGCCAGGTCGACCAGGGCCGCCATCCGCCGGACGTACTCGAAGTGCAGGTGGCGGGGGTCGGCGACGTCGACGTACGACTGGGCGACGCCCCCGGCGAGCAGCGTCCGTCCGGTCCGGCGCGCGGGGTCGACGACCAGTTCCAGCCGGTCGTCCGCCTCGCTGTCCATGCCGGCACGCTAACCGACGGCGGGCCCGCGGTCGGCGCCGGCGCCACAGGCGACGGCGCTACGCGGGCCGCGCCGCCACGGGCGATCGGGTCCGCAGGACGCTGTGGAGCTGATGACGCGTCCGACTCAGCCGCGCGTGGGTGAGTCGGACACATCATCAGCTGCCTCGGCCGAGCCGGCCGGGCCGGCGGGCGGAGAGCCCACCGGCCCGGCCGGCGCGGCTCAGCCGGCGGCCATGCCGGCGCCGGCCTCGTCGATGGCGTCGTCGACCCGGTGCGCCAGGTCCACGTCGGCGGCCGTCACCGCGTCGACCGTGCGGCTGCGGACGGTCAGCACCGCGTTGTCCGAGTCGGGTCGGCCGATCTGCGGCCCGCGACCGGTCTCCACGCGAAGCTGGTCGAGCCGGTCGAGCACCCGGTCCAGGTTGCCGGTGGGCAGCTCGATGGTCCGCACCAGCGACCGGCGGTCGCTGGACCAGTACGGCAGGTCGTCCAGGGCGTCGCGCAGCTCCGCCTCGGTGAGCGGAGCGGCGGCGCTGTGCGCGCCGACCAGGCCACCACCGGGTGCCGGCGGCCCGAGCAGATCGCGCAACCCGTCCGGAACGTCCAGCGAGTCGATCAGGTCGCCGTCGTGGTCGGCCAGCGCGGCCAGCGTCGCCTGCGCCTGGTACCGCGCCTGTTCCGGGCTACGCCCGCTGATCCGGCCCACCTCGGCCAGGAAGCCGGGCAGGTCCCGGTGCCGCTCGATGCCGTCGACCGGCACCACGTCGTGCAACTTCACCGGAACCGCCGCCAGCAGCCGTTCGCGCTCCGCCTCGTCCAGCGCCCAGGCCAGCGCGAGCACGGTCGCCTCCGCGCCCACCTTGGCGGTGCGGAAGTCCACCCCCGCGCGCCGGCTGACCTCGCCGACCAGCTCGCGGTAGCCCATCAAGGTCACCTCCGGAGTGCCCTGCCCGGGTTCCGGCAGGGGGCGGTTCGCCGTCGCCACCGCCGTCGGCGGTGGCGCCGGCCCGCCCCGGGAGGTGTCCGGCTTGTGCCGGCCGGCCGGCGGGGGACCGGACCGTCGACCCCGGTCCAGGCTGGTGAGCTGCTTCGACGCGCTCAGGCTGGTGCCGGCCTCGCTCGGCTGTCGACCCTGCTCGCGGGCCTGGCGGGCCAGGGCCCGGCGGCGCTGGTTGTCGCCCTCCATCTGCTTGCGCATGCTCGCACCTCGCTCCTTCGGGTTCACCTCGTCTGCCGCCGCGTTCCCGCCGCCGGGCGGAAGGTAACGGGCCGAACCCGGTCGGGGGGTTCACTCGCCGGGGGTGAGCCCCGCTCACCCGTCCGGGCCGCACGATCGGGGGGACCGGAAGTCTTCCGAGGAACGCGGAAGGGAAGGTCGTCATGAAGAGGATCGTCGAGATCGTCCCCGCCCGACCCGGCTGGTACGCGCGATGGCAGGTGGGCCCGGAGGCGACCCGGTGCTACCCGGTGAGCCTGTGGGCGCTTCTCGAGGAGACCGACGGTTCCGGCCGTGAGGTGGTGGGCGTGGACTGCGCCGGCCAGTGGCCCGGATCGGACGTCAACGAGGTTGGGGGGGACTTCGTCCGGTACCTGTTCCAGACACCCGATTCCGGTCGTCCCGAGGACGTCGAACCACCGTCGTCGGCCGGCCTGCGCGAGGGCGGGCCGCGGCTGCAACCGGCCGTCGCCACCTAGACCTTCCTGCCGGCCCCCGGCCCCCGGCCCCTGGTCCCAGGGTCGGGGGCCACCCCTATCCGGGGCGGCTCCCCCAGCCGGCCTCGCGCACCTGGTCGGCGACGGCGCGCGCGTACTGCCCCTGCCCGGCCGGGACGCCCCGGCCGGCGCCGGGTCCACCCGGCCGATCGCGGCGGTGCCGCCGTCCGTAGGCCCCTGCGTATACGTGCTCCACTGCAAGGGTTGGCCTGCGGTGCGAGCGAGAGGGACGACGTTGACGTTCATCGTCACGCACACCCCGCACGATGGTGGTGGCTGCACCTGCGGCTCGTCGGTGAGCTGGACATGAGCACCGCCTGTCAGCTCAACGAGATGATCGACCAATTGGTCGCCGGTGGCGCCCGGCACCTGCTGCTCGACCTCACCGAGCTGACCTTCTGCGACTCCACCGGCATCGCGGCGTTGGTCCGGGGAGACAATCGGGTCGCCGCCGACGGGGGTGGCTGCGGCTGACCGGGGCCACCCGCCGGGTGGACCGGGTGCTCCAGGTCACCGGGCTGGCGGACGTGCTCAGATACCAACCGGACACGGCGGACCAGGCGTCGCAGGACGCTCTCTGATCGGCCAGATTCCGCCAGCGGGTGACCGTGCGGTCCCACCGCCCGACATGAGACAGGTACACCCCCATGGGTCAAGGCGCCGCGAACCTCGTCCGCATCCTCGTTGTCGACGACGACCCCGGTGACGTGCTGATGATCGAGGAGGCGCTGGAGGACTCCGAGATCGACAAGGTCATCGACGTGGTCAGCGACGGCCAGGAGGCGATGGAGTTCCTCCGCCGCGAGGGGCGGCACACCGAGGCCCGGCGCCCGGACGTGATCCTGCTCGACCTGAACATGCCCCGGATGGACGGCCGGCAGGTGCTCGGCGCGGTCAAGCAGGACGACGACCTGCGGACCATCCCCATCGTCGTGCTGACCACCTCCAACGCGGACACCGACATTCTCGGCAGCTACCCGCTGCAGGCCAACGCGTACGTGACCAAACCGATCGACCTGGACGACTTCAACGACGTGGCCCGCCGCATCGACGAGTTCTTCGGTCGGGTGGTCGTGCGACCCAAGCGCTCCTGACCGCCCGCTGCCCACGCCCGGGACGGCGCTCCCGGTCGCCACTCAGTTGCTGAACATTTTTCCCGAACATCCTCGCTGCCGAGCGGTAGCCGCGAGGATCGAACTGGGGAAAGACGTACCAGCTGCCTGGGGGGCGACAGTATGAGGTTCTTCGTCGTTGAGACCGGCTACGACCAGCGGCAGGTCGATTCCTGCCTCGACGAGCTCGGGGTCCGGTTGACCCGGCTCGCGGCGCGGGCGGAGGTCGCCGCCGGCGCGGGTCGGGAGTGGGACCAGATCCGGCAGGAGGCGACCCTGCTGCGCGGCCTGGTCGACCGCGAGGGTTCACCCACCGACGTCGACGCGGCGGCGGCCCAGGGGGCCGCTTCGGCGGTCGAGCGGGAGGCCGCCGAGATCCTGGCGCAGGCCCGCAGCGAGCTCGACGCGGCGCGCGAGGAGGCCCGGCGGGTCCGTGAGCGGGTGTACGCGGAGGCGGTGCAGGCCCGCCGCGAGTTCGAGGCGGCGCTGCACGAGCGGCGGTGCCGGGAGGCCCGGGTGGACCAGATCCTGGCCGGTGTGGCCGTCGAGGCGGTGCCGGCCGACACGCCCACCGCCGCCGCGTCCACGGGCGGTGTCCCGGCGACCCGGGCCGCCGCCGGCGTGACCGAGGCGTCGGTGCAGCGGCCGGAACCGGGCACCCGGGTGGCCTGAGCGCGGGAGGCCTCAGGTCAGTGCCACCACCACCGTGGTGGCCCGCTGCTCGTGCGGGGCGTACGCGTCGGGGAACGCCGAGATCTGCACCGCCTGGGCCGCGGCGGTCACGCTCAACTCCTGCCAGCCGGGCACCTCGGCGAGCGCCGCGTAGAACGCCCCGGCCGCGTACGCGGGGCGCATCAGCTGGGCCACCGTGCCCCAGCCGCTGCTGGGGCGCTGCTGGAACAGCCCGACCGAGTCGTGGTCGGAGCCGCTGCCCTGATGTGGGTGGTCGTACGACTCGGGCAGCACGTCGCTGGCCAGGTTGTACAGGTCGCTCTCCTGCAGCGCGGTGGCGATGGCGACGATCAGGCCGCGCCGGGGCACCTTCAGGTCGACGCCGACGTCGACGATCACCTTCGCGTTGTCCATCTGCGCCTGGGTGAGACCGGCGACCGGCCGGGGACGGCTGGGCCTGGCCGGCTTCTTCGGCTTCGGCTTCGGCTTCGGCTGCCCGGTCGCCGACGGGCTGGGGCTGGCCGGGGGGATCGGTGTGACGGGGACGGCGACGGGCGAGGCGCCCCGGTCCAGCGAGCGGGAGGCGCGGTCGGCGGCTGCGGCCCGGTCGGCCAGCACCTCGCTGACCGGCTCCCCGCGCCGGCCGGTGTCGTGCGCGCCGGCGAACGCCACCAGGCCGAGACAGCAGGTCACGCCGCAGGCGAGGGCCACCCGGGCGGGGGCCGAGGCCAGCAGCGCCCGGGTCCCCCGGCGGGCCGGCTCCGGGGCGCGATGCCGGCCGATCCTCCGTTCGCCCGATGGGGCATCGGTGGAACGGGCACCCGGTCGGGTCTCGGGCAGCTGCTGCTGAGGGGAGTCGTCGGGAAGCACCCGCCGAGGCTAGAGAGTCGGCCGGCGCTTGCCACCGGGGTCATTGGTGGCATGCGCCACAATTTGCCATGATCCGACCAGGCATTACCGCCGCTGTGCCGGGAACGGAACCAACCTCTCCAGTCCTACTTATCGCTGATGTCGGGAGCTACCGGAGGAACCAGGCGCACCTCGATCGCGCAGGCGGCGTGGCCGGCGCTCATCCCTTCGGGTGACAGTCGCCGGCCGTACCGCCGAGCCGCCGGCCCACCGCGTGGCGGAAGCTCCGGTCGCGGCCGGTGCCCGTATTGTCGCCGTCGCCCCGGCACCAGCTCGGTACGATGCGGACGGTGACCGACAGCATGATCGACGAGCCCGTCCGCGGTGCCGCGCACCGCCCCGGTGACCGGCGTGGACTCGTCGTGCTGCTGCTCGCGGGGCTGCTCGCGGCGGTGCTGGCCGGTCACCGCGCGGTGCCGAACGTGCACGGCCTGGGCAGCCTGCTCGACAGCGTGACGCCGCTGCTGGGCCTGGGGGTGCCGGTGCTGGCCCTGGCCGCGCTGCTGCGCCGCTCCCGGCGGGCGCTGGTGGCCGTAGGGCTTCCCGCGGCCGTCTGGGCGCTGATGTACGGAAGCACCTGGCTGCCCCCGGCCGCCGGCACCGGTCCAGCGGGCATCCGGGTGGCCAGCCAGAACCTGCGCGCGGGCAATCCGGACCCCGCCGCCACGGTGGCCCCGCTCGCCGAGGCCGGCGTCGACCTCATCGCGCTACAGGAGGTCGACGACGCCGACGGGCTCGCCTCCGATCTGCGGCAGCGCTATCCGCACCGGGCGTCGGTCTCCACCGTCGCGCTGTGGAGCCGCTACCCGATCCGGGACTTCGCCGGAGTGGACACCGGGCTCGGCTGGACCCGCGGCCTGCGGGCGGTCGTCGCCACCCCGCGCGGGGACCTGGTGGTCTACGTGGTGCACCTCGGATCGGCCCGCGCCGGGAACACCGTCACCCGGGACGAGACCGTCCGGACCCTGGCCCGGGTGGTCCGGTCGGACCCCGCCGACCGGCTGCTGGTGCTCGGGGACCTGAACACCGCCACCACCGACCGGGTCTTCGCCCCGCTGACCCGCCTGCTCGGCGACGCCCAGGCCGATGCGGGCCAGGGCTTCGGGTTCACCTGGCCCGCGTCGGTGCCGGTCACCCGACCCGACCACGTGCTCTACCGCGGTCTCACCCCCACCGCAGCCCACGTGCTGCGCACGCCGGACTCCGACCACCGGGCGGTGACCGCCGGCTTCCGCTGGTGACTCAGCGGCGCCCGTCGGCGGGCGTGACGGTCAACCGGTGCCGGCTGGTGTCGCCGCTGGAGAAGGGCCAGATCCGGTCCGCGTACGCCACCAGGTCGGCCAGCTGCTCGCGGCTCAGGCCCACGGACGAGATGGAGGCGTGCACGTCCGCCCGGTACCGGCCGTCGTCGTCGCGGCCCAGCTTCGCCTCGGCGGTCACCTGCACGGTGTGCGCCTCGTCGGTGATCTCGCCGGCCGCCTCGACCGCCGCGTGGTGCAGGCAGGACGCGAACGCGGCGGCCAGCAACTGCTCGGGCGTCAGGCCCGTGCAGTGCGGCGCGAGCGGGGACGCCAGCGCCGTGGACCAGCCGCCGTCGTCGGTGCGTACGTGACCGCCCGAAGCGGTCGCGGTGGCCTCGTTCAGCCAGGAACTCGGATCCGGCATCGCGTTCCTCCCGTCAGTCACCGGCCCGGGTTCCCGGCCTCGATCGGGTGAAACACCGGTCAGGCGGGGCCGGTGCGGGACCAGTCGGCCAGGGCGACCGCCTCGGTCGCCTCCGTCGCGGCGCGCTCGGTCCACGCCGGGACCGGGGCGCTGCGGGGTCGGGGCATCGAGGCCAGCATCGGCAGGTACACCCGGGCGTCGACCACCTCGGCCAGCAGCAGCGCGGCCATCAGGCTGGTCGGCCGGCGGGCCGGTTCGTCGTCGAGGCAGTGCCGGCACAGCTCGGCCACCTCCGGCGGCAGCCTCTCGATCGGCGGCAGCGGCTCCGCCGCGACCCGCCGGCAGGCGCCCACCAGCTGGGTCGCGGTCGTCCCGGCGGCGTACGGCAGGCGGCCGGTGAGGCAGTAGTAGAGCAGCACGCCGAGGGCCTACATGTCGGCCGCCGGGGTGGCCGGCTTCACGTCGCGGTGCACGATGCCGTGCGCGTGCGCGGCGGCCAGCGCGGCCGCCACCTCCGCGCAGACCCGGACCGCGATCCGCCAGTCCAGCGGCCCGGCGCGCAGGTGCGCGGCGAGCGTCTCGCCCTCGGCCAGCTCCATCACGATGTACGGCGCCTTCCGGCCGGGCAGCATCGTCGAGGTGCCGAAGTCGTGCACGCTGGCCACGTTGGGATGCACCAGCCGGGCGGCGTTGCGCGCCTCGGCGCGGATCCGCTCGACCGAGCTCTCCTCGCTCTGCTGACCGGGAGACATCAGCTTCACCGCGACCGGCCGGTCCAGCACCAGGTCGTGCGCGCGCCACACCTCGGACATCCCGCCCAGGCCGATGCGCTGTGCGAGCTGGTACCGCCCGGCCAGCGTCCTCATCGACCCGCTCCTGTCTATTTTCGTACCGGGTGGCCCCGTGTGGGTCCGCCGTTGCCGAGCCGGTACCCGCGCTCTCAGCAGGGCAAACCCGTGGGCGGGTCGGCCCGGAGCGGGCTCGGGGCCGACCGCCGTGCGGTAGCTTGCCAGCCAGGGGCGTCCGGCGGATTGGTGCGGGCGGCGTTTCACGGAGGGGGACGCGGATGGGCGAGGTGACCGTACGCTTCGTCGGCGGGCCGGCCCACGACCTGGTTCGGGAGGTGCCCGCCGACCCAGGCGGCGACCCGCCGGAGCGCTGGGTCATGCGGCACCCGGACGCCGACCCGGCGCCGGGCGGTGGGCCGGACCACCTCTACGCGCGGGACCGGCGCGACGGCAGCGGCGTCTGGACGATGCGCTTCGTGCGCACCTATCCGGTCGGGGCGAGCGAGTAGCCGTCACCGGCCTGCCGTGCAGTCGGACCGGACCGGGGTCCGCGCGTTCTCGGCCGCCATCGGCCAGCCGCCGGCCGGGGCGCCGCCACGCCGGTCCGGGTACCGTCGAGCCCACGTCGGACAGCTGGCGCACAGGATGCGCACAGGTCGGCGCCAGGCGTGGCGCCTACGATGGGGGTTGACAACTGCTGGCGTGTCGGTAGTCAGGAGTGCTCGTAAGCTTGCTGGAGTGACGGCGTGAATTTGAAGGAGTGGGCAGGGGCGACAGGCGTCTCGTATGCGACCGCACGTCGGCGCCTGCGCGATCCTGCCGTGTCGACCATCGTGGTCGAGCACCGTGACCGGTTCGCGCGTTTCGATGCCGAGTACGTCGAAGCCGTTCTCGCCGCGCAGGGCCGCCGGCTGCTGGTGGTCGACTCGGCTGAGGTGGACGACGACCTGGTGGGCGACGTCACTGAGATCCTGGCGTCGTTGTGCGCTCGCCTGTACGGTCGCCGCGACGGCGCGAATCGCGCCCGCCGCGCCGTGGAGGCCGCCACAGAGGGCCCGGCGTGAAGACGATCCAGGCGTACCGGTTCGCCCTGGACCTCAGCCCGGGGCAGGAGCGTGACGTGCTCGCGCACGCCGGGGCGGCCCGGGTGGCACACAACTGGGCGCTTGCCCGGGTCAAGGCGGTCATGGATCAGCGGGCCGCCGAGCGCACCTACGGCGTGCCGGACGACCAGCTCACCCCCGCGATGTCGTGGTCGCTTCCCGCGCTGCGTAAGGCGTGGAATGCCGCGAAGGTCGACGTCGCGCCGTGGTGGCGGGAATGCTCGAAGGAGGCGTTCAACACCGGCCTGGACGCCCTCGCCCGCGCCCTGAATCACGCCACAATCGTGGTCGAAGACCTCAACGTCACCGGGATGCTCGCCAACCGGCGTCTCGCGAAGCACATCGCTGACGCCGGATTCGCGGAGATCCGCCGCCACCTGGCGTACAAGACCTCGTGGAATGGTGGCCGGCTGCTGGTGGCCGACCGCTGGTATCCGTCCTCCAAGACCTGCTCGGGTTGTGGCGCGGCGAAAGCCAAGCTGTCCCTGTCCGAGCGTGAATACCACTGCGAGGCGTGCGGTCTGGTCATGGACCGCGACCGCAACGCCGCCGCGAACCTGGCCGCCCTGGCGGCGCAGTTCGACACCGCCGGGAGTGGCCCGGTGGCAGGACGTGGAGCCGACCAGAAGACCCGCGTACGCGGGCAGGTGGCTGTGAAGCGTGAACCCGGCACGGCATCCGCCAGTCAGACCGGGACCGTCCCGCCGCAAGGCGGGACTGCCAACCGTGTGCTTGCCAGAGCGCACTGAAAGGTAACGGCATGGTGATCCAGGGGCAGGCAGCGCAGCACCGGATCGAACTCCGTCGCCCGGACGGCGAGCCGGTCCGGGTCCTGGTGGTCGACGACGAGCCCACCTTGACTGACCTGCTGTCGATGGCCCTGCGCTACGAGGGCTGGCAGGTGTGCAGCGCCGGCAACGGGATGGACGCGCTGAGCGCCGCCCGGCAGTTCCAGCCGGACGCCGTGGTCCTCGACGTGATGCTGCCCGACCTCGACGGCTTCCAGGTGCTGCGCCGGCTGCGCGAGCAGGCCCCGACCGTGCCGGTGCTCTTCCTGACCGCCCGGGACGCGGTCGAGGAGCGCATCGCCGGGCTGACCGTCGGCGGCGACGACTACGTCACCAAGCCGTTCAGCCTGGAGGAGGTGATCGCCAGGCTGCGCGCCCTGCTGCGCCGTTCCGGCTTCGCCGTGGCCGCCCGCGAGGACGCCGTGCTCACCGTCGGTGACCTCAGCCTGGACGAGGACAGCCACGAGGTGCGCCGCGGCGGCGACCTGATCACCCTCACCGCCACCGAGTTCGAGCTGCTGCGCTACCTGATGCGCAACCCGCGCCGGGTGCTGAGCAAGGCGCAGATCCTCGACCGGGTCTGGAACTACGACTTCGGTGGGCAGGCCAACGTCGTGGAGCTCTACATCTCGTACCTGCGGAAGAAGATCGACGTGGGACGGGCGCCGATGATCCACACGCTGCGCGGCGCGGGGTATGTCCTCAAGCCCGCGGAGTGACCGGGGCGGCCGGCTGCGTACCTGGCTGGCCGGGCGGTCCCTGCGGACCCGCCTGGTCGCCGCGGTGGTGGCGCTGCTCGCCCTGGTCAGCATTGCCATCGGCGGCCTGACCACGGTGGCCCTGCGGCACTTCCTGGTGGTCCAGGTCGATAACCAGCTCACCCTCGACGACCGCCGGCAGCAGGAACCCCCGCCCTGGTACCGGCAGTTCGCCGAGCGGCAGCGGGTCGACGGTCAGCGGGTTCCCGAGCCGCCGGCCGGCTTCCCGCCCGACTCGATCGCGGCGAAGGTCGTCGACGGCGGTGTGGCGTCCGCGCGGATCCGCAGCAGCTCCGGTCCGGCCGAAGCCCTGCCGACCGCCGACCTGTCGGCGCTGACCCGGTTACCCACCGACGGGCGGCCGCGCACCGTCGACCTGGGCGATCGGGGCGACTACCGGGCGGCGGCCCGGCAGGTGCCCGACGGCGACGTGCTGGTCTTCGCGATCCCGCTGGCCGGGGTGCACGAGACGGTCTGGTGGATGGTCGCCGCCCAGGCGGGCGTCGCCGCCGCCGGCCTGCTGGTCGCCGGTGCCCTGGGCGCGCTGATCGTGCGGGCCACGCTGCGCCCGCTCCACCGGGTCGCCGCCACCGCCGCCCGGGTCACCGAGCTCCCGCTGGACCGCGGCGAGGTGGCCCTGTCGGTGCGGGTGCCCGAGGGCGACACCGACCCGCGCACCGAGGTCGGGCAGGTGGGGGCGGCGCTGAACCGGATGCTGGGGCACGTCGCCGCCGCGCTCGCCGCGCGGCAGGCCAGCGAGACCCGGGTACGCCAGTTCGTCGCCGACGCCAGCCACGAGCTGCGTACGCCGCTGGCCGCGATCCGCGGCTACGCCGAGGTGGCCCGGCGCGGCCGGGACCGGGTGCCGCCGGACGTGGCGCACGCGCTGCGCCGGGTGGAGTCGGCCAGCACCCGGATGACCAGCCTCGTCGACGACCTGCTGCTGCTCGCCCGGCTGGACTCCGGCCGGCCGCTGGTGGCCGAGCCGGTCGACCTGACCGCGCTGATCGTCGACGCGGTCAGCGACGCGCACGTGGCCGGCCCGGAGCACCGCTGGCAGCTCGACCTGCCTGACGAGGTGCTCGACGTGCCCGGCGACGCCGTCCGGCTGCACCAGGTGGTGGCGAACCTGCTGGCCAACGCCCGGGTGCACACCCCGTCCGGCACCACGGTGACCACCCGGCTGGCCCGGGTGTCCGGCGGCGTGGAGCTCAGCGTCGCCGACGACGGGCCGGGGATCCCGCCCGAGTTGCAGGGCGAGGTCTTCGAACGGTTCGCCCGGGGTGACAGCTCCCGGTCCCGCGAGCACGGCAGCACCGGTCTCGGCCTGGCGATCGTGGCGGCGGTGGTGGAGGCGCACCACGGCGGCGTCGAGGTGGAGAGCCGGCCGGGCCGCACCGTCTTCCGCGTCCGGCTGCCGGGTTCCACAGCCGACAGATAGTGCGGTCACAAGGGCGATCTAGGCGGTGTGGCCAGGCCTTGCCGGCAGGCCCGGCGTGGCAGGCTGGGTGGGATGTACCGGGAACGTCGGGCCGCCCTGCGCGGGGCGGTGCTGTGGGCCAGCGTGAGCGCGGGCGGGGCCGGCCGGGTGCTGCCGGACGGCTGCCTCGACCTGCTCTGGTCCAGCCGGTCCGGGCTGGTGGTGGCCGGTCCGGACCGCACCGCGTACCGGAGCGCCTCGGCGCCGGGAGAGCGGTGGCTGGGGCTGCGGCTGCCGCCGGGTACCGGCCCGGCGGTCTTCGGTGTCCCCGCCGACGAGCTGCGGGACCGCCGGGTGCCGCTCGACGCGCTCTGGGGGCGCTTGGCGGCCGAGGTCGCCGAGCGGCTGGGGGACCGGCCGACCGGCGCCGCGCTGGAGGCGGTCGTCGCCGCCCGGCTGGCCGCCGCTGGTGGTCCCGACCCGCTCGGCGCGCGGGTCGCCGCCCTGCTCGCCGCCGGTGCCACCGTCGCCGCGACCGCCGCCGAGGTCGGCCTCGGCCCGCGCGCCCTGCACCGGCGCAGCCAGGACCTCTTCGGGTACGGCCCGAAGACCCTCGCCCGCATCCTGCGGATGCGCCGGGCCCTCGCGCTCGCCCGGACCGGTCTCGGACTGGCCGAGGTGGCCGCCCGCAGCGGGTACGCCGACCAGGCGCACCTCACCCGTGACGTGCGCGAGCTGGCCGGTGTGCCCCCGGCGGCCCTGCTGAGGCGCTGACCTGTCGGCGGGGGCGGTCAGCCGCCCAGCGGGGCGTACAGGTCGACGCCGGTGCCGTCCGGGTCGTGCAGCACCGCGTACCGCTGGCCCCAGAAGGCGTTCCAGGGCGGCAGCTCCCCGTGGAAGCCGGCCCCGGTCAGCTCGGCCCAGTACCGGTCCACCTCGGCCGGGTCGGCGCAGCGGAAGGCGAGGTTGACCCGAGGGCCGCCGGTCGGCGGCGTCCACCCCGGGTGGAAGGTGCGGACCATCTCCACCGCGTCCCAGGCCAGCCGGACGCCCCCGGGCAGGGTGACCTCCACGTGCTGCTCGGCGTCGGCGGCGGCCGGGACGGCCAGCCCCAGCCGCCGGTAGAAGTCGAGCGTGCGGGCCATGTCGGCGACCACCATCCCGACGAGATCCATGCGAAGTGTCATGGCCGAGACGCTAGGCCGGGCCGCCGGCCGCGGTCTTGAACGGAACGGACAGGGGCCGCAGTGATCCGGTGTGGCCCGCACGACCGCCTCCGGCGGCGTACCGTGACGAAGGAGCAAGTCCGGCCTTAAGGGTGGAAAAGCCCTATACCGGCGTACCCGGAGCGCCGGCCCACACGACGGCGAGGGAAGGGAGCGGTCGGTGATGCACCTGGCCTACCTGGACGCGGGGTCCGGCAGCCTGATTGTGCAGGCGGTGGTCGGCGGGATCGCGGGGGCGGCCGTCGCCGCGAAGCTCTACTGGCGCCGGCTGGTCGGCCGGTTCCGCCGCCAGTCCACCGACCGCGGCTGAGCCGGGCCGGCGCCACCGATGACGGTCCCCGACACCCGGATCCGGGTCGAGCCCGGCTCCTTCCGCGACCCGGCCAACCGGGTCTTCCACGCCGGCGAGGAGGTGCTGCGGGGGCTCGGCCCCGAGGGGGCCCGCGACTGGCAGGCGCTGTCCGGCAGCGCCTTCTTCGCCGAACTGCTCGCCGAGGGCAAGGTCTGCGGCACCGAGCCGGTCGACCCGGCCCGGCTGCCCGGCTGGACGGCGGTGCTGCGGCACGAGCCCATCCCGTTCGTCTCCCACCCGTACGAGTGGTCGTTCGCGATGCTGCGCGACGCGGCGCTGCTGCACCTGGAGATCCTGCGCCGGGCGCTGTCCGCCGGCTTCACCACCAAGGACGGGTCGGCCTACAACCTCCAGTGGCGCGGCGCCAGCCCGGTCTTCATCGACGTGGGCTCCTTCGCGCCGCTCGCCGGGGGCGAGCCGTGGGCCGGCTACCGGCAGTTCTGCCAGACCCTGCTCTATCCGCTGCTGCTCCAGGCCCACCTCGGCCTGGACTTCCAGCCCTGGCTGCGGGCCCGGGTCGACGGCATCGAGCCGGACCAGATGCGCCGGCTGTTCCGCGGCGCCCGCCGGCTGCTGCCCGGCGTGCCGACCCACGTGCACCTGCACGGGGCCATGCAGGGCCGCAACGCCCGCGCCAGCACCACCGAGGTTCGGGCCGAGCTCCGGGCCGCCGGCTACTCCCGGGATCTGGCCCTGGCCACCGTACGCGGCATCGACCGGCTGGTCCGCCGGCTGGACCGGCGCGCGGCGGGCAGCCACTGGGTCGACTACCAGCGCACCTGTGGCTACACGATGCGGGACCGGGAGGAGAAGGAGCGGTTCGTCGAGGCGGCGGTGCGCGCCGGCGGCCACCCCCGGCTGGTGCTCGACCTCGGCGCCAACGACGGCCGGTACGCCCGGATCGCCGCCCGCCACGCCGCACAGGTGGTCGCCGTCGAGCAGGACCCGGACGTGGTCGACACCCTCTACCGGACCCTGAGCGCCGAGGGCGAACGCCGGATCCTACCGCTGGTGATGGACCTGGCCGATCCCTCGCCCGGGGGCGGCTGGCGGGGCGTCGAGCGGGCCAGCTTCGCCCACCGGGCCCGGGCCGACGTGGTGCTCGCCCTGGCCGT
Source organism: Micromonospora sp. NPDC047548 (assembly GCF_040642975.1). Classification (NCBI taxonomy): domain Bacteria; kingdom Bacillati; phylum Actinomycetota; class Actinomycetes; order Micromonosporales; family Micromonosporaceae; genus Micromonospora; species Micromonospora sp. NPDC047548. Next base: position 15,020 of record NZ_JBEYTI010000019.1, on the reverse strand, counting down.
GGCGCACCACCTGGTCATCGGCCGTAACGTGCCGCTGCCAGAGCTGCTCGACCAGCTGGTCGCGTACGCCCGGCCCGGCGGCCGGCTGGTGGTGGAGTTCGTCGATCCCGAGGACCCCATGGCGCGCCGGCTGCTGGCCAACAAGCCGGACGGGCTCTTCCCCGACTACCGGCGCGAGGAGTTCGCGCGGCAGCTGGCGGCGCGCTGCCGAATCGAGCGGCACCGGGAGCTGCCCTGCGGCACCCGCACGCTCTATCAGGCGGTGGTGGGTGGCTGACCCGGTCCTCGCGCCGGCGACCGGCCGGCGCGACCCCGGTCCGCCGCCGGCGTCCACGCCGTCCCCGGCCGCCGGCGCGCGGTGGCGCGCCGAGCGGGGCCGGCTGCTGGAGGTGGCCGCCCTGCTCGGACTGGTGGTCACCCAGCCCCTGCTCGACGTGCTCGGGCGCAGCCCCGACTTCTTCCTGTTCCACCGCGCCGCCCCGCGCGACGTGCTGCTGCTGGTGGCGCTGATCGCGGTGCTGCCCACGCTCGCCGTCACGCTGCTCGGGCTGGCCACCGGGCTGGCCGGCGGGCGGGTCCGGCGGGCGGCGCACACCGGGCTCGTCGTGCTGCTGCTGGCCGCCCTCGCCGTGCAGGTGGGCCGGTACGGCACGCCGCTGCGGGGCGTACCGCTGCTGGTCACCGCCGTGGTGCTCGGCGTCGCCGGGGCGGCGGCGCACGCGCGGTGGCGGGGGCCGGGCCGGGTGCTGCGGGTCGCCGCGATCGGGCCGCCGGTCTTCGTCGCGCTCTTCCTCCTCGCCTCACCCTCCTCGGCGGTGGTGCTGCCGCGGGCGTACGGCGGCGCGGCGGGCGTCCCCGGGCCGGGGGAGCACCCGCCGGTGGTCATGATCGTCCTCGACGAGCTGCCGCTGGTCTCGCTGCTCGGCCCGGACGGGAAGATCGACGCGGCCGCCTACCCACACTTCGCGGAGCTGGCCGCCGGGTCGACCTGGTACCGCAACGCCACCGGGGTGAGCGGCTGGACGCCGTACGCGCTGCCGGCGATGCTCACCGGCCGCTACCCCGCCGAGCCCCTCGCCCCGCACTACTCGCAGTACCCGGACAACCTCTTCACCGCCCTCGGTGGGCTGTACGACATCCGGGCCGAGGAGAGCATCACCCGGCTCTGCCCGCCGAGCCGCTGCGACCAGCCGAGCAGCCCGGAGCAGGGGTTGGGCGTGCTGGTCCGGGAGAGCGGCACGCTGCTGAAGCAGGTCACCGCGCCGGTGGACAGCCGGGTCGACCCGGAGGAGTCGTACCGGGAGCGGACCCGCACCGAGGCCGGCCTCGACGCCGCCGAGCCGGTCCCGGCCGACCCGGGGTTCCGCTTCGACAGGCTGAACGACAGCCAACCGGCCCGGTTCACCAGCTTCCTGGCCGGCCTGCGCCCGTCGGCCCGGCCCACCCTGCACTTCCTGCACCTGCTGATGCCGCACGCGCCCTGGGTGTACCTGCCCTCCGGGGCGCGCTACGCCGCCCCCGACGACCTGCCCAACGACGGCGCCGGCTGGGTCGAGCTGGCCCGGGCCCGGCACCTGGCCCAGCTGCGCTACACCGACCGGCTGGTCGGCGAGACGCTGCGCACCCTGCGCGCCACCGGTCTGTGGGACAAGGCGCTGATCCTGCTCACCGCCGACCACGGGGTGAGCTTCACCCGGGACTGGCAGGGCCGGGGGCTGGACGCGATCGACCACGCGGCCGGCGAGGTGGCCTGGGTGCCGATGTTCGTCCGGACTCCCGGGCAGCGGGCCGGCCGGGTCGACGACCGCAACTGGGAGCACGTCGACCTGCTGCCCACCATCGCTGACGCCGTGCACGTGCGGATTCCCTGGACGGTCGACGGGCGTTCCGCCCGGCAGGCCCCGCGTGAGGGCGCGGAGAAGCACTTCTACGACCGGCCGGGCCAGCCGCTGACCCTGCGCGGCGGGGTGCCGACCCGCCCGCCGGATCCGGCGCCGCATCCGGTGGTCGGCACCGTCGTCGGCGACCGGCCGACCGGCGGGACGGGCACGGTGGCGAACCGGGCGGCTTTCGACCGCGTCGACCCGGCCGGCGGCGAGCTGCCGGCGCTGGTCTGGGGGACCGTGCCCCGGGACGTGCCCGACGGCACGCTGCTGGCGGTGGCGGTCAACGGCCGCGTCGGCGCGGTCGTGCCGGTGGTGCCGCGGGACAAGGGGGGCCGCCGCGTCGCCGCCCTCCTCGCCGACGACCACCTGTTCCGCGCCGGGGCCAACCGGCTCGACCTCTACCGGGTCGGCTCCGACGGCGCCCTGCGCCGGCTGACGCTGTCGTAGAACCTTCGTCCCCCGACGTCCGTCATCGTCGGGGTCGCCCCCGCCCACCAGGGTTTCCCAGCCGTCGGGCCGGGAATCGGGTGACGCATACCTCACCACCGAACCACGGCGGGCGGTACCCCGGGGACCCTGATTACGGTAAAAGCGAAGGCAATTCAACGTAGATTCGCCGGCGAAGCGAGGAACCACATGACGGAAGTCAAGCTCGATCACCCCGGTGGGCAGCTTTCGATGCCGGTGCAGGCCGCGGTCGAAGGCCCCTCGGGCATCGGCGTGAGCAAGCTGCTGAAGGAAACCGGGATGACCACCTACGATCCCGGCTTCGTCAACACCGCGTCCTGTTCGTCCGCGATCACCTACATCGACGGTGACGCCGGCATTCTGCGGTACCGCGGCTACCCGATCGAGCAGCTGGCCGAGAAGTCCTCCTTCCTGGAGGTCTCCTATCTGCTGATCTACGGCGAGCTGCCCACCCAGCAGCAGCTCACCGAGTTCAGCGAGCGGATCCGGCGGCACTCGCTGCTGCACGAGGAGATGCGTCGGTTCTTCGACGGCTTCCCGCGCGACGCGCACCCGATGGCCGTGCTCTCCTCGGCCGTCAGCGCCATCTCGACCTTCTACCAGGACAGCCTGGACCCGTTCGACTCTGAGCACGTGGAGATGTCCACGGTCCGGCTGATGGCGAAGGTCCCCACCATCGCCTCGTACGCCTACAAGAAGTCGATCGGCCAGCCGCTGCTGTACCCGGACAACTCCCTGGGCTACGTGGACAACTTCCTGCGGATGACCTTCGGCGTGCCGGCGGAGCCGTACGAGGGCGACCCGGTGGTGGCCCGGGTGCTGGACATGCTCTTCGTGCTGCACGCCGACCACGAGCAGAACTGCTCCACCTCCACGGTCCGGCTGGTCGGCTCCAGCAACGCCAACCTCTTCGCCTCGGTCTCGACCGGGGTGAACGCCCTGTTCGGCCCGCTGCACGGCGGCGCCAACCAGGCTGTGCTGGAGATGCTGGAGCAGATCAAGGCCGACGGCGGGGACGTCCGCTCCTTCGTGCGGAAGGTGAAGGACAAGCAGGACGGCGTGAAGCTGATGGGCTTCGGCCACCGGGTCTACAAGAACTACGACCCGCGTGCCGCCATCGTGAAGAAGGCCGCCCAGGACGTGCTGGGCCGGATGGCCAAGCCGGACCCGCTGCTGGACATCGCGATGCAGCTGGAGGAGATCGCGCTCGCTGACGACTTCTTCGTCTCCCGCCGGCTCTACCCGAACGTGGACTTCTACACCGGTCTGATCTACAAGGCCATGGGCTTCCCGACCAAGATGTTCACGGTGCTGTTCGCCCTGGGTCGGCTGCCCGGCTGGATCGCCCAGTGGCGCGAGATGATCAACGACCCGGAGACCAAGATCGGCCGCCCGCGGCAGATCTACACCGGCTACGCCGAGCGGGACTACACCCCCGTCGCGGAGCGCTGAGCCCGGTCTGACGACGAAGGCCGCCGACCCCGCGGGGTCGGCGGCCTTCGTGTTGGTGCACGGGCCGGTGCGTCAGCCCACCAGGGAGCGGAGCGGGATCTGCGCGTCCCGGAGGGCGCGTACCAGGTCACCCAGGAACGGGTGCTCGTCGGCCTGCAGGCCGTCCGGATTCGGGATCACCAGGTAGGCAGACCCTTCCGCCACGGAGATCCGGGCGGTGTCGGTGTACCGGGCGACGACCGCTTCGGTGCGGTCGCGGTCACCGGCCGCCACCTCGACGGTGATCGGCCGCCACTCGCCGCCCAGGTCCTCCGCCACCGGCTCGGCCGCCGCTGCCGCGCGGGCGGGGTCGACGCCGGTCGTGCGGCTCAGGGCGGCGCGGTTCGCGCCCGCACCCGACGGGTAGAGCAGGGCGTTGGCCACCAGGTGCAGCCCGTTCTCGTTGTACGCCCGGAAGAGCGGGTTGAACGCGAACAGCACCGCCCGGCCGGCGCCGGTGGGCTCGTCCACCAGCGCGACCGTGCCCTGCAGCGCGTCGCTGCGCATCGTGTAGCCGTTCGCCCAGAAGGTGTCATCGGACGGGTAGCTGAGGACGTTGGTGCCGGTGGTGCTCGGGTTCAGGATCGAGTCGCTGTTGTTGAACTCGAAGTCCTCCGCCGGGCGGCCCAGTGCGACCGGGCTGGTGCTGTCGACGGCGACCCGCAGGTGCGAGCCGATCATCCGGTAGTCCGCTGGCTTCGTCTTCTCGGTGGTGGAGGTGAGGCCGGCGGCCCGGGCCATCCGGGTGCCCTCGTTGCGCAGCCCGATGTAGGTGCGGCCCTGGGCGATCCAGTTCCGCAGGTTGGCCTGCCCGGCGGCGGTGAGCCCGCCGGTCGCGCTGCTGCCGTCCGGCACGAGCAGCACGGTCCGCCCGGTGAACGCCGGGGTGTTGTCGTTGATGTCGGCGGTGGTCACCGGCTTCAGGTCGAGGCCCCACCGCTTGCCGAGCACGTACCGGGCCTCACCGTGCGAGCCGGAGGTGGTGGAGATGCCGGTGCCCTGGAACAGCCCGACATCGGGCAGGTCCACCGCCGTTCCGCTGGCCGCCGCGGCCTGCGGGCTCAGGGTCACCCCGAGGGACCTGGCAAGCTCGTCGATTTCCGAGGTCAGGTTCTTGGCGGGGAGGCCGACCACGCTGGTGTCGAGGTCACGGACGAGCGGCACGCCCTGGCCGAGCAGCCGGAAGGTGAGTTCGGCCGCCGCCGCCGAGTCCAGCGGGTACGCGTACGAGCCGTTCGCCCCGGCCGCCGAGGTCTTGCCGCCGGAGATCCGCCGGACCAGCTGAGCCTGGGGCCGGACCTCGTCGCCGGTGTAGATGGTGTCCACACCCATCAGCAGCGGGTTGCTCCAGGACGACACGTCGTAGAAGTAGGGGAACGGGACGTACGGGTCCTCGCCCATGATCGCCTGGATCCAGTGCTTCTGCGGCTGGTCCATCGGGATCCAGTAGGCGCCCACCGGCACCGTCACGTCGGTCGCGGTACGCCCGCCGAAGATCCGGGCCGTGGGCACCTTCGTCGGCTTGGTCACCTCGTACACCTCGACGTCCATCCGGCGCAGCCGCTCGACCAGCTGGCGCACGTCGGCGAGCTGGCGGTCGGGGAGCAGGAAGTACGAGCGGATCTTGACGTCCGGCACCGGGAACTGGACGGTGTTGGTCGGCTGGACCACCTCGTTCGGCTCCAGCGTGCCGGCCTTGCCCTCGGCGAGCGCGTCCGTCCAGATCTTGAAGTAGCCGCTCAGCACCTCGTGCTTGTTCGCCGCGGCCCAGCCGAGGGTGGACCACTGGGTGTGGAACTGCTGCTGGACCCGGTCGGCCACCGCCGACGCGCTGCCCTTCTCGAAGGTCATGCCGGCGGCGCCGAAACCGGCGGCCGGGACCGTGTCGCCGTACCCCATGAAGAACATGTCGTACGTCGAGTAGTTGAAGTAGCACTCGGTGGTGACGGCCCCGCCGCAGGCGCCGTTGAAGCCGAAGCCGGCCTTGTTGGCCTCGCCGATCCGGTTGATCCAGTCGACGTTCTCGCTGGAGATCTCGTGGTGGATCGGGTCGGCGTTGGGCGGGAAGAAGTACTGCCGGCCGCCCATCTCGTGCGCGTCGATGAAGACCTGCGGCGGGTACTGCCGCAGGAGTTCGATCTTGCCGTCGGTCTCCTGCTGGGTCCGCGCGAACCAGTCCCGGTTCATGTCGAAGCCGTACTCGTTCTGCCGGCGGCTGGCGTCGCGGCCGTCCGGGTTCTGCGTCGGCACGATGACGGTGACCAGGTTGTCGTTCCGCTCCGCGACCGCGCAGGACAGCCCGGAGGCCAGCTCGTACAGGGTCTTGAGGGCGGCGTCCGTGCCGCTCTTCTCCCCGCCGTGCACGTTCGCGGTCACCCAGACGATGGCCGGGCGGTCGGTCGCGGTCTCGGCGACCTTCTTCGCCGTGATCCCGCGCGGATCCCGCAGATCGCGGATGTCCCTGGCGATCTGCTGCAGGGCCCCCTGCTGGACGTGCCGCTCGTTCGAGACGATGGCGTACGGCAGTGGCTGGCCCAGCACGCTCGTCGCCATGACGCCGGTGACGACGCGGTCGGAGGCGGCGTCGACAGCCTTCAGGTAGTTACGGACCTCGTCGTTGGTGACGACCCGCTCCTGGCCCGTGCCGAGCGGAAAGCCCAGCGCGGACTCCGGGCTGGGCACGGAGGACAGCCGGGCGGCGGCGTCACTGCTGCAGGTGGGCGTGGGGGCGGTGGCCCCGGCCGGGGCGCCACCGAGCAACGGCGTGATGCCGGCCAGCAGGAGCAACGCGGCGGCGCTGGCCGTTCTTCTCGTGGGGACCGGCCCGGGCGGACGCTTCGACAGGCGCATCGGGATGCCTCTCTTCGCTTGGCGGAAGATCAAGTGAGGTGGATCGAAACCGTATGATCTGCGGCTTCCTGGGTCAAGACTCAGTTCGTGCCATCAGTGGGCGCGGTGGCCGCCCTCGGCGGCGGTGGTGGGCAGGGTGCCGAGCACCCGGTTGATGATGTGGATCCGCGCGTTGGCGACCCGGTAGTCGGCACACACGGTGTCGGCCTGGTCGGCCACGCGGGCCGTCCCCCCGCCCCCGGTGACCGCCACCTTGGTGCCGGCGAGCGTGGTGACTTTGCCGGCGGCCACCATGTCGGACAGCGACAGCGACCCGGCGACCAGGTGCTCGCGGAGCAGTCCGCGGAGTTTGTCCTTGTCGGTGAGGAACAGTTGGTCCAGGTTCTCCTCGGAGAACTTGGCCGCGAAGGCGTCGTCGGTCGGAGCCAGGATGGTCAGCCCCGACCCGCCGTGCAGGTCGGCGGCCAGCCCGGACGCCCGTACCGCCGCCTCGAAGGTGGTGAGCACGGGAAGCCACTGCAGGGCCGCCTCGGCCGGCTGACCGGCCAGGGACGCCGGGTTGCCCGGATCGCTGCCCGAGGGCAGCAGGTCACACAGGGGCCCGCGCACGACGGGTGCCGCCGGTGCGGCGGCTCCGCCGGCCGGGGCGGGCGGCTCGGCGCCGGAGCAGCCCGCGCCGGTGAGCACCAGGGACACGGCGACCGCGGCGAGCGCCGCCAGCCGTCGCCGGGGTTGACGACGGCTGGCCGGCCGCCGGAACCGGTGCAGGGATCGAGGTGGCGGGAGGATGGGCTGGTCCACGGCGTTCTCCAGGTCCGGGTGGATCGTGCGGTCGGGTCGTACCGGCAGGCCCGGCAGGCCGGCCCTGCCGGTACGACGATCAACGGGTCACAGGCTCGCGCACTGGCCGCTCTTCGGACCCTGGGCCGAGTTGCCCAGCCCGAGGTCGACCGGTGCCACCGTGTTGCCGCTGCACTGCAGCGGGCCCGTCACCGTGTTGGCCGCCAGCAGGGGCGCCTCGCCGCGGTTGTCCGACACCGCGACCGGGCCGGTGACCGTGGCGTCGACGACCACGACCGGACCGCTGGTCTGCGCGATCCGGACCGGGCCCTCCACCGCGCTGTCGGTCAGGAAGACCCCGGCCGCACCGCTGGCGTCCACCGGGCCGGTGATCGACGAGCCGGTCGCGATCAGCGTCCCGCCCGCTCGGACCCGGACCGGGCCGGTCACCGTGGCGTCCCGCAGGCAGGTCACCCCGGAGACCGTCAGCTGACCGCTGTGCTTGCCGGTGACGGTCGCGTACACCCGCTCGCCGTCCACCAGCTTCTCGACCCCCTGCCCGTCGAGCAGCAGCGGGATCAGCCCCCGCTCCGGCTGGGCCAGCGGGACCACGTACCCGTCGGCGACCTTGACCACCTTCCAGCCGTGCCCGGCGAGGCGCTGGGCCACCGTCGTGCGCTGGCCGGCCGGGCCGTCGGTGCGGGCTCCGTTGTACTGCTCCTCGGTGAGCTTGTACGCGCACGGCACGTCGTTGAGGATCCGGTCGGGCTGCGGCGCGTCGAGCGGCGGCGGGGCCTCACCCGGGTGTGGCGCCGGGTGTGCCTCGATCGGGCGGGACCCGCGGAAGACGATCCGGCCGGTGTTCGAGACCTGGAAGGTGATCGCGTCGGCCCGTGCCGAGGTGATCTCCTTGAGGTTCGCCCGGTGGTAGTCGAGGAACTGGTTGAAGGTCCACAGCGCGGAGTACGCCTTGCGCCGCCGGTTGTTCGCCGTGTTGCCCTCGTCCGGCCTGGTGGTGCCACCGGAGCTGCGCAGCTCCAGCAGCGAGTTGATGACGTTCTTGAGCCCCAGCGTGTTGCGCAGGATCGTCTCCTCGCTCAGGCCCACGCTCCCGCCGCCGTTACACCCGTACGGGCACGGCCACCAGCCGTCCCTGGCGCCCTGGGTGTACATGTGGCCCTCGATCATGTGCTGCGACTCGTCGAAGATCGACTGGGCCACGTTCTGGTGCCGTGGCGGCAGCATCGGCAGGTCGCCGGCGCTGGAGTTGCCGAACTCGTGCCCGTCGTAGCCGGCCACCGGTCGGTATTCCCGCAGCATGTTGACCAGCGCGAACGTCTCCGGCTGGCGGATCAGCGAGTAGTCGCGGTTCAGGTCCTGTCCGGTGGAGTTGCCCCGGGTGTTCGCCGCCCGGCCGTCGCCGTTGATGGTGGGGACGATGAGCACGGTGGTGTGCGACAGCAGGTCGAGCGTCCGGGCGTCGTTGCTGAAGGCCAGCTGCCGCGCCATGATCAGGCAACCTTCCCGGTCGCCGGGCTCGTTGCCGTGCACGTTGCAGTTGACCATCAACGGTGAGGTCGCCGCCACCGCCTCCGGGGTGGCCGGCGGGGTGGGGTAGCCGATGACGAACATGTTGATCGGGCGGTCGAGCACGGTCCGGCCGATCTCCGTCACCCGGACGCGGTCGCTCAGCTCGTCGATCGCCGAGGTGTAGGCGTACTCGTTGACGTCGCTCGTGTACTGGGCGCCCAGCGTGGTCTCCCACTGGGTCCGCAGGTTCTCGCCCGGCACGTTCGGGTCGCCCCACGGTGCCGAAGTGGCGCCGGACACCGGTGCCGAGTACGGCTGCGCGGTGGTCCCGAAGCGGGCACGCACCCGCCACTGGAACCGGTCGCCCGGGTTGAACCCCGCGTCGGCGAAGGTCGGCGAGGAGTTGTTGATCTGGCGGTTCGGGCGCCAGACGCCGGTGATCACGGATGGGCCGGTTGCCGAGTCGTCGGCGGCGACCGGCGTGCGCTCGATCTGGTAGTCGGTGGCGCCGTCGACCGGCGTCCACGCGAGGGTGGCGTAGCCGTCACTCTGCGCGACCGTGAGGCCGTTTACCTGGTTCGGCTCGGTCTGCGTGGCGACAGCCGCCGGCTCGGCCTGTGCGGGCGCGGGCGTGATGACCGCCGCGAGGCTGGCGGCGAGGAGGACGGAAAGGGTCGCCGTCGTCCGTTTGTTTCTCATGGAAACTCCAGAACAGGTGGGATGGCACAGTGCGGACAGCAGATGCCAGCCACGCCGTCCACGGTCGACGGTGCGGGATTTCTTGAGGATGATCTGAGGATCGGGTCGGGAAGCCCGCGCCGGGCTACCCCGGCCGTAGCCGGTAGCCCACCCCGCGTACGGTCTCCACCAGGCCGGCGTCGTCGAGCTTGCCCCGCAGGGCCGCGACGTGGACGTCGAGAGTGTGCCCGGCGTTCCAGGTGGTCTGCCAGATGTCCATCAGCAGCCGGTCCCGGGACACGACCGTTCCCGCCTGCCGGGCCAATGCCATCAGCAGCGCGAACTCCTTGCGGGTCAGGCTCACCTCCCGGTCGGAGAGCCAGACCCGCCGGGCGTTGAGGTCGACCCGCAGGTCGCCGACCTCCAGCGTCGCCCCAGCTGGGGTGGCGCGGGCCGTCCTGCGCATCACCGCCTCGATCCGGGCCTGCAGTTCCGCCATCGAGAACGGCTTCACGACGTAGTCGTCGGCACCCGCCCGTAGCCCCGCTACCCGGTCCCGCTCCTCGGACCGGGCGGTCACCGCGATGATGGCGACGTCCTCGTTGTGGCGGCGGATCTGCCGGCACAACTCCAGGCCGTCCCGGTCGGGCAGGTTGAGATCGAGCAGGACGAGATCGACCGGCTCCGCCGCGGCCGCCTCCGACGCGGTGGTGGCCGAGATGATCGTGTGGCCCCGGCGGCGCAGCGCCGCCGCCAACGCGGACGCGACTCGCAGATCGTCCTCCACCAGAAGCACCCGCACCCGCGTCTCCTCGGACCTCGTCCCGATAGGTCCACGCGAGTCTGTCCGATGGACACCGGCCGCGACCAGCCCGGACGCAAGATCGTGACCGCACGATTGGTGTCTCGGCCCATCCCGGTGACCCCGCCGGACCGAGGCCGCCGTCGGGCGGGCGACCCCGCACGAGGTCGCCCGCCCACCGGTACGCGGCTCAGCGCAGGCCGGCGGCGGAGCTGTTCACCACCTACCGGCCGGTGCCAGCGCGCACGCGGTCGCCTTCGACCGGGGCCGGCGCGGTCGCGGTGGCCACCCGGCTGCCGCTGGGCCTGGCCCGTTCGGGTGGCTGGCGGGTGACCACTCTTTCGATTTCCGGCAACAGTGTTACGGACGTGTTCACCGGTCGGGTCTACAGTGGGTCTGAGCTGCTCCTTGACGATCTGTTGAGCACCTGTCCCATCGCCCTGCTGGCTCCCACCGACGCAGTGGAGGCTGCCGCATGACCGAGTTCGCGGTGTGGGCGCCCGAGGCCGCCCGGGTGCGGTTGCGCCTGCCCGGCGTCGCCGACCACGAGATGCGCTCCGGCCCGGACGGCTGGTGGCGCATCGAGGTTTCCGATGCCGGGCCGGGCACCGACTACGCGTTCCTGCTCGACGACGACGAGCGCGCCCTGCCCGACCCCCGCTCGGCCTGGCAGCCCGAGGGGGTGCACGGGCCGAGCCGGCGCTACGACCACCGCGCCTTCGACTGGACCGACCAGGGCTGGACGGGCCGGCAACTGCCCGGCAGCGTCCTCTACGAGCTGCACGTCGGCACGTTCACCCCCGAGGGCACCTTCGACGCGGCGATCGGTCGGCTGGACCACCTGGTCGACCTCGGCATCGACATGATCGAACTGTTGCCGGTGAACGCCTTCAACGGCGAGCACAACTGGGGCTACGACGGGGTCTGCTGGTACGCCCCGCACCAGCCCTACGGCGGCCCGGACGGGTTGAAACGGCTGGTCGACGCCGCCCACGCCAAAGGTCTGGGGGTGATCCTCGACGTCGTCTACCACCATTTCGGGCCCTCCGGGGCCTACGCGCCGATGTTCGCGCCGTACCTCACCGAGCAGAGCAACACCTGGGGCCGCACCGTCAACCTCGACGGCCCACACTCCGACGGGGTGCGTCGCTACATCGTCGACAGCGTGCTGATGTGGCTGCGCGACTACCACGTCGACGGGCTGCGGCTGGACGCCGTGCACGCCATGCCCGACTCCCGGGCCACCCACCTCCTGGAGCAGGTGGCCACCGAGGTGGAGGCGCTCTCCACCCACCTGGGCCGGCCGCTGTCGCTGATCGCCGAGTCCGACCTCAACGACCCGAAGCTGATCACCCCACGGGAGGCCGGCGGCTTCGGCCTGCACGCCCAGTGGAACGACGACGCCCACCATGCCCTGCACACCCTGCTCACCGGGGAGCGGCAGGGCTACTACGGCGACTTCGGCTCGCTGGAGTGCCTGACCGACGTGCTGACCGGCGCGTTCTTCCACGCCGGCACCTGGTCCAGCTTCCGCAACCGCAGCCACGGGCGGCCGGTGGACCGGCAGCGGACCTCGGGGCACCGCTTCGTGGCCTACCTGCAGAACCACGACCAGATCGGCAACCTGGCCACCGGCGACCGGATCTCCGCCAGCCTCTCCCCGGCGCTGCTGCGGGTCGGCGCGGTGCTGCTGATGACCGCGCCGTTCACACCGATGCTGTTCATGGGGGAGGAGTGGGCGGCCAGCGCCCCCTGGCAGTACTTCACCAGCCACCCCGAGCCCGAACTGGCCACCGCCGTCGCCACCGGGCGCAAGCGGGAGTTCGCCGCGCACGGCTGGCCCGCCGGGGGCGTCCCCGACCCGCAGGACCCACAGACCTTCCTGCGCTCCCGGCTGGACTGGGCCGAGCTGGACAAGCCCGAGCACCGGGAGATGTACGAGTTCCACCGCCGGCTGATCGCGCTGCGCAAGAGCCGGCCCGACCTGTCCGACCCGCGGCTGGACCGGGTCGAGGTACGCCACGGCGACCACTTCCTGCTGATGCGCCGGGGCGAGTGCCTGGTGGCGGCGAACCTGGCCGGCAAGGCGCAGCGGATCACCCTGCCCGGGGTGGTGCGGCGGGTGCTGCTCGCGACGGGGGAGGGGGTCACGGTGATGCGGGACGGCATCGAGCTGCCGGCGGAGACGGCAGCGATCGTGGCGCTCTGAGCGTCGCGGTCGACTTACACCGCAGTGCGTGCAGTTGTCATGCGAGATGTGCGCGGTCGGACGGCGACCAGATCCTGCGTAACGGTCGCATGCCTTCCTCGACGTAGTCGGCGATAGGACGGTCGCCCCCGTCGAGGTACCACTGCTCGAGTGCGGCGAAGTAGCCGAAAACGAGGGCGTTGGCGGTCACGCGCGCCTGCGTTTCGCTCAGCTCTCCCGTCGCCGCGATCAGCGGAGCGATCCGTTGGCCTGCCCGGTCGAGCGCAGCGCAGGCAGCCATACGCACCGATGGTTCGGTGAAGAAGTAACGAACCCTGCGCCACGGGCTTCTCGCGGCCCGCGAGTCTCGTTCCACGTCCTCGGAGCGAAGTGCTGGTTCCGGTGCGGATTCGTACGCGCGGACAGCCCGAAGCAGGCTGCCGACCGGATCCCCGGGATCCAGGAGGTCTTCGAGCATCTCTCGGCTCATGTTGTCGAACTCGTCAGCGACGAGGAGACCTTCCTTGGTGCCGAAGTAGCGGTACACCGATGACGGCGAGACCTCGGCCGCAGCTGCGATCTCCTCGATCGTGACGGCGCCGAACCCTCGCTCGTCGAACAGATCGAGAGCGCGTTCCTGGATGGCGCGCATGGCTTTGAGCCGCCAGCGCTCACGAAGCCCGGTCATACAATGAGGGTATCAGGAGGTCACGCGCTCCAGCTAGTGACTCTCAGATGGCATTGACTATCTCTAAGAGGCGATCTAGAGTCATTTTGCAACTGATAGTGACTGTCTCTAAGGCGACGTGTGGCAGGCGAACAATCTCGGCCCGGCTGTTCCGGGCACTCGCGGGGACTGACAGCGCCCTGATACCTCCACGTCCGTTGCCAACCCGTCTCACATGGAAGGACTCATGCCATGACAAAGCTGGCAAGGAAACCGGGCAACCAGGCAGCCGTCGCCATGATGTACGTCGGCCTTGGGCTCACGGTGATCGCTGCCCTCTTCCCGTTCGTTGACCAGGCCACTACGACTGTCTTGGCAGACCACGTCCGGGAGGGTTACCCGGCTTACGAGCCGGGGGAGATCAACGCCGCCGTCACTGCGTACACGGTGATCCTCTCCGCGGTAGGGGTGCTGGGAGTCCTCGGCTGGCTCGGCACCGTCTGGACGGTCCGCACCGGCAAAGGCTGGGCCCCCTGGTTGGCCACCGGCATATTCGCGATTGCGGCCTGCGCCGCGATCGCGGCTGCGACTACCAAGGACACCTCCGGTGAAGTCGGTCTTGCGCCGCTGCTGGGCTGGCTTCAGGTCCTTCCTTCCGTCCCCGGTCTGGCAGCAGTCGTGCTGTTGTGGAGAAGGGCGGGATGACCGCCAGGCGTATGGGGCCTCGGAACATCGGCCGCGCCGTCATACGCGAGGTCGCGGCGCTCAAGCGCTCGATGTATCGAGGCGGGCGCATTTACGCGGCTCGTGAACCGTCTCGACGTCCTGGTGTATAGGTCCCGGTTGCTGTCACCGCGCCATGCCGCCGTTCTCAAGGTGGTAGGGCGCCGCAGCGGGAGCGTCACCTCGGTCGCGGTCACGGAGCACCGAGGTGCCGAGTTCCTCGTGTCGATGCTCGTGCCGGACGCGGACTGGGTACGGAACGTCCAAGCCGCGGGCGGCAAGGCTGCTCTCTGTCGTCAAGATCGCGAAATTCCGGTCATCTGGAGGAAGTCCCACCCGAGCGTCGTGCTGAGATTCTGCGTCGCTACCTCGCCGTCGCGCCCGGCGCGAGAAATCCCCGCTTGCCGGCCACCCTCCACGCGGTCAGCGCTCAATGCTCAGCCCTGGACCGCGAACCTCACGTCATGTCGGGTCGCCGAACCCGCCCCGTCCGCAAGGGACCTCAGGTGGCCGGCGGCTTCGTCCAGGCCGACAGGGTCGCACCACGGCCGCGCCGGATCTGACCGGCACGATGACCGCAGTTGGGGCCGCCAACGTCCAGGTTCGACCGGACCGACCCAAGCACCTCATAACCAAAAGTCGGCGACCGTCGAGACCGCCCCAACGCTGCCCCTTTCCGAACGAGCGCCAGCAAGACGGTAGTGCCTCCCCTACCAGGGCGGCGCGGCATCCCATCCCATCGACCTCCCGCAAGAATCGGTCTTGCCTCGACACCCGCCGCCCTACCCGCACCATCGCTGGTCGCGGCACCGACCCCAAGCTGATCCTGGTCATGCAGCCGATTCACCGCGGACAACTCACTCTTCTGCCGATGTGCGCTCACCTGATCATTCGGACGTGGTCGCATCGAAACAGTCGTGTCGCCGATCACCGTCGGACCCCAGCCTGACCCAGCGC